>JAUHXR010000212.1 GCA_030426845.1 Polyangia bacterium
AGGTTGCGGACCACGAGGAGCGTCCAGCGCTCGCCGAGGATCTCCACCGCCCGCGAGACCGGGCAGTACTGGCCGTAGGTCTTCATGCGCTCACCATGACCGACGCGAGGCCTCCGCACCGGCGGCCCGCTCCATTCCGCCGTGCGCCCCCCCTCCGGCATCGAGCCTCCGCGCGCCGCCTCACCCACGGTCCTCCACCGCCGCGAGCTCGGACGCGAGCCCAGGGCCCGCGTCGGGGAGGCGCGCGTACAGGAGGGACGTCGCCAGGTCGCAGAGCGCCGTCTCGCGCGGATCGAGCCGTCCGAGGACCTGGGCGCCGAAGCGCTGAGCTTCCGGGTCCTCGGACCCGAGCAGCTCGACCGCGACGCGGAGGGCCGCGCGGCCATGCGACGCGGCGACCGACGCGAAGTGCCACCGCTCGCCGACCTCCGAGGCCGCCATCCCCTGCGCCAGTGCGTCCTGAAGGCGTGACGCCGAGTCCCGATCAGTCATCCGTCCTCCAAGGGCTCGAACGAACGCTGCGACCGAGCCGGCAGGCGCGTATTCTAGACGACACGGAGGTCCCTCATGCAGCGGATGATTCGGGCCCTCTGGCCCCTCGGCTCCTCGGCGCTCGTGCTCTCTGCGCTCCTCCTCGCGGCGTGCGACGACGGCGACGGATCGACCGACGCCGGGGCGATCCGTCAGGACGCGGCGCCCGGATCCGACGCCGGGACCGCGTCGGACGCGGGGCCCGCCGACGCTGGAGCGCCCAACGGGGTCCGCGGCCGCGTCACCTACGACCGGCGCCCGTTCCAGGTCACCGGGCTCGGCGCCGCGGTGCCGGAGCCGGCGGCGGGCGTGGTCGTGGCGCTGCTCGAAGACGGCGTCGAGGTCGAGCGGACGGTCACCGACGCGGACGGCGCGTACGTCTTCGCCCGCGGGCCCGGCGGGACGCTGGAGGTGCGGGTGCTCGCGCAGCTCGGCGCGCACCCGGTCAGCCTCCTGGACTTCGCGGACGGGCTCTACGCGTTCCGCGCGCCGGTCGGCGACGTGCACGTGAGCGAGGACGAGCTCGCGGGATCCCTCGCGATCGCCGCGACCGTCCTCGACGGGCTGGCCGTGGCGGCGGAGGCGTTCGAGCGCACCGAGCCGTTCCCGAACATGAACGTCTACTGGGAGCGCGGCCGCGTGACCCCGTACGGGACGAGCTACGCGCTCGGCCCGGACCTCTGGATCCTCGGCGGCCCCAACGACACCGACGAGTACGACACGCCCGTGCTGCTCCACGAGCTCGGACACTACCTGCAAGACGTCTACCCCTACAGCGACACCCCGGACGGCGATCCCCACGCGGGCGCGGCGACGGATCCACGGCTCGCCTGGAACGAGGGCTGGCCGACCTTCTTCTCGTGCCTCGTGCGCGACAGCGCAACGTACGGCGACACGATCGACGGGGACATCGCGCTGCTCGAGGACCTCGACGCGCTCCCGATGAGCGGCGAGTACGTCGCGCGGCCCGGCCGACCTCAGTCGCAGACGCTGAGCGAGTGGATCATCAGCGGCTCGCTCTGGCACCTCTACCACGCCGACGCCGACCGCGCGCAGCAGCTCCGCCGCTCGTTCGACCCGCTCACCGGCTGGCTGGACGATCCGGGCCAGGACCGGGGGTTCGGCGGCCGGGACTTCGTCGACTACCTCGACGGCTACCTCTGCCTCGGGGGCGAGCCGCAGCGCGCCGACATCCAGGCCTACGTCGTCAATGAGCGGCGGTTCCCCTACGACCTCTCCCCGGCGTGTCCCAAGCCGGGCCGGCCGATGGCCCCGTGGCGCGCGCCTCCGCCGGTGACGCTGCCCGGCCACCGCGTGCGCGACGGGGACGGCCGGTGGCTCCACGAGGTGTTCGTGGGCCGCGTCGAGACGCCCGGCGGCCCGCTCGGGTCCGTTCGAGCCGCCCGGTAGGCCCCCCGGGCTCCCCGTGGTGCCCCCGGGGGTCCGGGCGATGAACCCGAGGGTCCCGGCGATGCACCCGAGGGTCCCGGCGATGAACCCGAGGGTCCCGGCGATGAACCCGAGGGTCCGGGAGATGAACCCGCGGGGGGTCGGTCGGCCACCCGAGGGTCCCACGGACCCACCCGCGGCTCGGGCGGTCACGCCCTCGGCTCGGCCGATGCGACCCTCGGCTTCCCGGCGCCCCGACGCGCGTGGACGCACCGACGGGAGCCCCGGGCGCGTCGGCCGAGGCCTCGGGCGCGGCTGCCGAGGCCTCGGGCGCGTTCGTCCGGGCCGCGGGCGCCCTCGGCGACGCCCCGGGTGAGGGGTCCAGGGGCCGCGGGCGGGGTCGCTCGGGCCGAGGGTCCGATCCCTCGAGCCCGGGGGGCCTAACTCCGAGGCCGGGACGTGGTCCCCGACCGAGGGGCTCGCGACCGCACGGAGCCCCGCAGCCGCTCCGTCGCCCCGGGGTGGCGCCCTGCCCTCGCCGTCCCCATCCTTGAGGCGTGCGCCGCGCTCCCCTGGCCCTCGCGCTGACGTCCCTCCTCGTCGCCTCGCTCGCCGTCGCGCAGGCTGCGTCCCCCGCGGTGTCCCCCGCGGTGTCCCCGACGAGCCTCCGGCCGGTGATCGAGGCGCGCTACCCCGAGGTGCGCTGGATCGACGTGGCCACCCTCGGGCGCTGGCTCGCAGGCGAGCGGCCGGTCGTCCTGCTCGACGCGCGGCAGCCGGCGGAGTTCGCGGTGAGCCACCTCGAGGGCGCGCGGCGGGTGGACCCGGACGCGCCCGACGTGGCCGGGCTCGGGCTGGCCCGGGACGCGCGCGTGGTCGTCTACTGCTCGGTCGGCTGGCGGAGCGCCTCGGTGGCGGACGCCCTGCGGCGCGCCGGCTACGGGGACGTTCACAACCTCGAGGGCGGCATCTTCGCGTGGGCCAACGAGGGCCGCCCGGTGTCGCGCGACGGCCGCCGCGTGCGCGCGGTCCACCCCTACGACGAGACCTGGGGCCGGATGCTCCGCGCCCCGCTCCGCCGCTACCGGCCCTGACCCCCGGAGGGTCGGCCCGAACGTGCCCGTGCCCGTGCCCGACCAAGGGGAAGCGCGGACGAGCGCGAGGACGCGCACGTGCACGTGCACGAGGACGAGGACGAGGACGTGCACGAGGACGAGCTTGAGCCCGCGCCCGCGCCCCTAGGCCTTCGGCCGGTCCCGTCGAAGACCCCAGCCCGCTACCGATCGCGAGCGAGGAGACCGGCCACCGCGAACTCGAGCAGCGCCTCGAGGGCCGCGTCCCGCTCGCGCGCGGTGCCGTAGCGGCTCGCGTCCTCGAGCAGGAGCGTCGCGAAGCCGTGCACCACCGTCCAGGCGGCGAGGGTCGCGCGCGGGCGCGTCCGCGGGGACAGCAGCCCGGCCTCGACCAGCTCGTCGAGGCTCTCGCCGAGGACGTCGTAGGCCGAGGGGCTGGGCTGATCGCCCTCGCGCATCGTGCACAGCCCGTCGGGGCCGAACATCAGCCGGAACCGGTGCGGGTAGCGGAGCGCGAAGCGCACGTAGGCCCGGCCGGTCGCCTTGAAGCGGGCGATCTCCTTGGCGTCCTCCTTGGCGTCACGTCCCGCCTCGCCCGCCCGCGCGCGCGCCCGCTGCATCGCCCGCGCGAGCTGCTCGAAGCCCCGCACCGCGACCGCCCGCAGGAGCGCCGAGCGATCGGCGAAGTGACGGTAGGCCGCGTTGGCCGAGACCCCGACCGTGCGCGCGGCCTCGCGGAGGCTGAACGCCGCGACCCCGCCCGCGTCGATCTGCGCGACCGCGGCCGTCACCAGCGCGTTGCGGAGGTCACCGTGGTGGTAGCTGCCGCCCTTGCCGCCCGACACGACGCCATCGTGCCGCCTCCATGTTGACGCCGTCAACTTTGGTCGTAAAGTTCACGGCGTGAACATCAAGACCTCCCTCCTCCTCGCCGCCCTGCTCCCCGCCGCGCTCGCCGCGTCGACCGGCTGCGTCCCCGCCAACGAGCGCACCGTCCATCGCCTGGGAGCGATCCGCGTCGACACGATCCGCCTCGAGTACGCCAACGCGCACCTCGTGCGCGCCGGCGACCGCGCGTTCCTCGTGGACAGCGGCTCGCGCGAGACCGCGGACGCGCTCCTCGCCGAGCTCCGCGCGGCCGGCGTCGAGCCGGCCTCGCTCCGCGCGGTGATCCTCACCCACGGCCACGCGGACCACGCCGGCGGGGCCGCGCGCCTCGCGGCCCTCGGCGTCCCGGTGGTGGCGGGCCGGGGCGACCGGGCGCAGCTCGCCCGCGGGCAGAACGACCCGCTCTGCCCGACCGACGACACCGCGCGCGACCGGCTCGCGGTCGATCAGGCCGCGCGCTTCGATCCGGTCGAGGCCGACCACTGGATCGACGCGCCGACCCCGCTGGCCCCGCTGGTCGGCGTCGAGGGGGAGATCGTCCCGCTCCCCGGTCACACCGCCGGCTCGCTCGTCGTCCGGGTCGGCGACGCGGCGCTGGTCGGCGACCTCTTCCGCGGCGAGATCCTCTCGGCGGGCGCCGACGTCCACTTCTACATGTGCGACCTCGCCGACAACCGCCGCGACCTCGAGCGGCTGCTCTCCGAGGTCGCGCCCTCCGCGCGGACGCTCTTCGTCGGCCACTTCGGCCCGGTGACCCCGGCGCAGCTCCGCGACCTCCTCGCCGAGCCCTGGGGAGGGGACCGCGCCGAGGGCGCCCTTTCGCTTGAGCCGCGCCCGCGCTGATCACACCCTCTGGACCGCATGTCGGCTTCGCCCCCCCGCGCCGCGGCCCGGTCGGCCGCGCTCCACGGCTCCGATGGGCGGGCACCGTGAGCCGCGAGCACCGTGAGCCGGAGAGCACCGTGAGCCGGAGAGCACCGTGAGCCGGAGAGCACCGTGACCGGGAAGGCACCGTGACCTGGCGGGCCGAGGATCAGCGCCTCCTCGAGCGGCTCGAGGACGAGGCGCTCTTCGAGCAGGTCTGGCGCGCGCTCGCCGGCACCGACGACGGCGCGCCGCACCCCCGCGCGGCCGGGGTCCTCGTGGCGCTCCGCGAGGACGCGGAGACGCGGGGCCTCGTCGAGGCGGCGCGGCGCGGCGACATGGCCGGCCTGCTCAAGGCCCTGCACCGGCCGGACCCCGCGCGGCTCGCGCCCCGCCACGCGCACCACCTCGCGCTGCTCTGGGACCGGGTGGCCGACGTGCTCGAGCCGACCCACGAGACGGGATCGGTCCTCGCGCGCAAGCACAGCCTCGCGATGTGGGCCTGGCTCGCGGCCGAGCCGGCCTACCTCGAGGCGCTCGCCGAGCGCGTGATCGACGGCGCGCTGCCGCCCCCGGAGGTCGGTCGGGCGGTGCAGGAGGCCCCGCTCGCGTCGCTCGACCGGCTGGGCGCCCGCGCCCTCGCCGACGCCAACGAGCGCGGGGACCGCGGCCGCCTCGCGCTCGCCGCGCTGCGCCTCGTGCCGGAGGCGTGCGACGACGCGGGCTGCGGGGACGAGCTGCGGCGGCGCCTCGAGGCCCGTTCGCGCCGGCACCGCGAGGCGGCGGTGGACGCCGCGATCCGCCGGGTGGACGACCGCATCGAGCAGTCGCTGATCGATCACGCCCCGGTCGCCGAGCTGGTCGAGCACGCGAGCGAGGCGGCCGCGATCTGGCAGTGGGCCGGCCGCGACGAGCAGGTCGAGCGCTTCCTCGTGCAGCGCCTGACCCCGGCCCTCTGGGACCGCTACCGGGAGCGCGCCTGGTCGGACGTCGCCGCGCTGCTCCGGCCGCTCCAGGCCCCCGTCGAGAGCCTCGCGATCCGCATCGAGTCGGACCCGAGCAAGCTCGCCTACGCCGCGCCCTGCGCGCAGATCTTCGTGTTCATGGCCGAGGTCGCCTCGCAGTTCGAGCGGCAGCTCGCCCTGGCCGAGCGCGCGCTGCTGCTCTGCGAGACCCACCGCAACGGGCGCCTCGTGCTCGCCGACCTGCTCGTGGAGCGCGGGCTCCGCCGCCTCGATCGCGCGGGCGTGTTCGGGGCCGGCGACGCGCTCAACGACGCCGCGGCCGACATCCGGCGCGCCGAGAGCCTGTTCCCCCAGCTCAAGCGCCTGCCCGCGGCCAAGCAGCGCCTCAAGGCCAAGGGGGTCGACCTCGATGCCTGAGCCGACCGACGAGAACCCCTTCGAGCGCTGGGGCATCGACCCCGAGCAGGGCCCCGCCGCGATCACCGAGCGGATGCGGGAGCTGATCGAGGACGCGACCGACGAGGCCACCCAGAAGGCGATCCGCGCGGCGTGGGAGGCGCTCACGCTCCACCCCGCGCGCCGGCTCACGGCCGCGCTCGGGGCCCACCCGGACTCGCACGGGGTCCTCGGCGCCGCCCCGCCGCGCCCGCCGCGCCGCGCGCCGAGCCAAGTCAGCCTCGAGCTGCGTGACCTGCTCGCGCGCCCCTCCGCGCTCGCGGCGCTCGGGCTCGAGCGGGAGGCCGAAGCGCCGCTGCCGGAGCCGACCGACCCGATCGTCGATCCGGACGGCTGAAGGGCACGGCCCCCCCCGAGCGCCGAAGCGGTGGATCGCGGGGGCGATGGCGGTTATCCGTAGGGCCCCCCGCGAGGAGGCCTGAAGGCATGTTCGTCGACCGTCCCGTTGGCATCGATCTCGGCACCACCAACAGCGAGGTGGCGCTCCTCGATCCGTCCGAGCGAGATCTCATCGTCTACGCGGACCGGTTCGGCCGCCGCACCATCCCGTCGGCGGTCGCGTGGGACCCGAAGAAGGAGGCCCTCCTCGTCGGCCGCGCGGCGCGCAACCGGCGGGGCCGCGAGCCCGGGCCGATCGAGTCGATTAAGCGCAAGATGGGGCGCGACGAGCGCGTCCAGGTCGGGCCCCACGAGCTGACCCCCGAAGAGGTGAGCGCCAAGATCCTGGGCGAGCTCCGGGACCGGATGCGCGAGCACCTGCAGGAGCGCTCCAACGGGGTCGAGGTGCGGGTCGCGCGCGCGGTGATCACCGTGCCGGCCTACTTCGACGCGCCCCAGGTCGAGGCGACGCGCGCGGCCGGCGAGCTGGCCGGGCTCGAGGTCCTCGGGGTGCTCCAGGAGCCGACCGCGGCCGCCATCTACCACACGTGGAGGCGCCAGCTCGGCGACGGCTGCTTCCTCGTCTACGACCTCGGCGGCGGCACCTTCGACGTCTCCATCCTCCGCTGCCTCGCGGGCGAGTACCAGGTGCTCGCGATCGATGGCGACAACTTCCTTGGCGGCGACGACCTCGACCGTCGCTTCGCGGAGCACCTGCGCAAGGCGCTCGTGGAGCGCGGGTACACGCTGGACCTCGACGTCCAGTCGGACGCGGAGGACCGCGCGCGCTTCCAGGCGCTCGTGCACCTCGCCCAGGAGATCAAGGAGTCGCTCTCCACCTCGGACGTGGTGGCCGTCAACAAGCAGAGCGTGCTCGAGGATCAGGCGGGCGAGTCGGTCGACTACGAGGCGGAGATCGGCCGCGCCGAGTACGAGGCCGCGGTGGGCGACCTGGTGGAGACGACCCTCGAGTCGTGCCGGCGCGCGCTGGCCCAGAGCCAGGAGAAGGCCGGGGTCAGCATCGGCGACATCGACCACGTGGTCCTCGTCGGCGGCTCGACCCGCGTGCCCCTCGTGATCCGCCGGGTCACCGAGGAGCTCTGCGCCAAGAGCAAGAGCGAGGCGCCGCTCCAGGAGGAGGTCGACACCTGCGTCGCGCTCGGCGCGGCCGTCCACGCGGCGCAGCTCGGCGGGCTGCGGCTCGGCCACGAGGGCTCGCAGGTCTGCCTGCGCACGCCGCTCGTCGGGCGCGGCGATCGGATCAAGCTCACCGTCGACGTGGAGGAGGCGCCCGAGGGCACGCGCGCGGTCGCGCTGCTCGCGGGCGGCGCGGTCTTGGTCGAGGAGGCGGTCTCCGAGGTGCCTACGTCGGTGCGGCTCGAGGCGCCGCTCGGACCGGAGCCGGAGAACCCGGTCGAGCTCCACCTCACGGGCGACGACGGCGAGGCGCGGGGCGCGCTCGGGTTCGCGCTCTACCGCGGCGACGTGCGGCCGCGCGCGAGCTCGCTGAGCCAGCCGTCGGTGATCGCCAAGGACATCGCGCTCGAGGTCATGCGGGCCGGGCGCCGCGAGCGGCGGGTGCTGCTCTCGCGCGGGACGGGCCTGCCGGCCGAGGCGACGCACACCTTCTTCACCGGCGACCGCTCGGGCGCGGTCGTGCTGCGGCTGCTGCAGAACCGGCTGCCGATCAAGACGCTGATGATCACCATCGACAAGGACGTGCCGGTCGGCTCGCCGGTCGAGCTCGCGCTGCGGTGCGACGAGGCGATGCGGCTCGAGGCGCGCGCGACGGTGGCGGGCCAGGAGCTCTGGGCCAACATCGAGCCGGCGCGCCAGAAGACGCCCAACGCGGAGGAGGTCGAGGCGCTCCTCGGCCGCGCGGAGCAGGCGCAGCACGCGGTCTGGGGCCACGACGCGCACTACTACCGGCGCGAGGTGGAGCCGCTCGTGACGGGCATCCGCGAGGTGCTCGCGACCGACCCGGACAAGCTCAGCGCGCTCTGCGCGAAGCTCGAGCAGCTCCTCGACGCGGTGGCCGGCGACGAGGGCGCGCTCAGCCCGCCGATGGATCGCTTCGAGGGCGTCCTCGACGCGCTGCGGCGCACGGTGTTCCGGCAGCAGGGCGAGCTGCTCGGGATGGATCACGCGCAGTGGGAGGAGCGCATCGGCGACCTCATGCAGCGCGGGCTGACCGCGTGGGCGGACGGTGACGCGGGCGGGTGGCGGCGCGTCTACAACGAGGCCCAGGCGCTGCAGGAGACGGCGAGCGAGCAGGAGTTCAGCCGGCGCAAGCTCGACGACCCGGCCTACCTGACGCAGCGCCTGCTCGCGGCCCTCGCCTACGCGAAGCGGGTCGAGCACGGGCTCGCCGACTTCGTGCCGTCCAACAACGACGAGGTGCGGGCGCTCCAGGTGGGCGAGCGCGATCGGCTGCTCGGCGCGCTGCGCGAGAAGGTCACCGAGCCGCTCTCGGCGATGGGCGCCGAGGAGGCCCCGGCCAGCACGCACGCGGTGCGGCAGCGGCTCGATCAGATCGTGGGCGAGCTCGACCGGATCGACGCCGCGCTCGAGCGGCTCCCCAGCCTCGGCCTGGTGACCGAGCGGAGCCGCTGAGCGCGGGCGATCAGCGGGGCTGGTCCTCGGCCGGCTCCGCTTCGGCTCGCTCGTCCTCGGGCCGCTCGTCCTCGGGCCGCAGCCCGGGCAGCCCGTCGATGCTCTGCGCGTTCTTCTCGCGGCGGTAGCCCGGCAGGCTGTCGAGCCCCTTGCGCTGGTAGTAGTCCCGGAGGACCGGGCGCTCGGCCTCGAACCGCATGGACGGGACGGAGTAGCCGCACGCGGTCTGCACGCGCTCGATGTGGATCCGCACGATCGCGCGCGCGCCGTCGTGCTCCCCGAACCGCGGCCGCAGGGCCTCGAAGCCCGGGTCCGACCGCGGCAGCACCTCGCCGCGGCCGTAGAGGCGGAGGATCCGCGGCGGGCCCTCGAACGCGCAGAACATCAGCGTGATTCGGCCGTCGTCGCGGAGGTGCGCGATCGTCTCGACCCCGCTCCCCGTCAGGTCGAGGTAGGCCACCTCGCGCGGGCCGAGCACCCGGAGCGTGTCGTAGCCTTTGGGCGAGACGTTGACGCGCCCGCCCTCGCGGGGCGCGGTCGCGACGAAGAACACCCGCTGCTCGCCGATCCACGCGATGAGATCGTCCGACAGCTCCGAGAGGACCTTGCCCATGGCCGGGTCATCGCAGCCAGCACGAGGAACGCAAGCGTTCCGAGGCCCCGCGCCCGTGCCCGTGCCCGTGGCGCCTGGCGCCTGGGGGCTAAGGCATCGCCGCGGTCGGCAGGCCGATCGCGACGCGCAGGGTGCGGTCCTCGATCGCGAAGCCGCCGACCGTCAGCACCTCGAGCGCCATCGCGAGCGGTGATCCCTCGAGGCTCGCGCGGACCGCCGGCACGCTCCGCAGATCGGCGCGGAGCCGCGCGCCCTCGCGCTCGACGAGCGCGGCCTCGCCCTCGACCGGCGCGCCGAGGACCGGGCCCCACACCGCGCGGGCGATCGCGGCCGCGACGCAGCCGACCGCGTCGCGGGCCCGTCCGTCGCCCACCGCCTCGGGCGGCTCGACGGTGAAGATGACCTCCTTGGCGCCGCGCGGCGCGAAGCGCACCTCCTGCGGGAGGATCGCGATCGCGAGGCTGCCGCCGTCCGCGTAGCTCGCGTCCACCACCACGCGACCGCCGGCGAGGCTGACGCCGCTGGAGGCCACGCCGGGCGCGCCCGCGATCGCCGCGCTGAGGTGCGCCTCCGTGAGGCTCACCCGGCGGGCCCGCAGCTCGTCCATCGCGCGCCGCACCCCGCGCACCGCGTCGAGGCCGCCGACCCGCTCCGCGCCCGCGCGGGCCGCGCTGCGGACCAGGCTCTTGAGGACGTCGAAGCGGCTCGCCATCAGCCCGCCGTCGCCGCCGCCTCGGCCGGCGCGCTCGGGCGCAGGCCCGCGAGGTCGTGCGGCCAGACGCGCCGGCCGTCGACGTCGGCCAGCAGCGCCTCGCGCACCCAGCGGCTCGGCAGCTCGTCTCCCGGCGCGAGCCCGAGCACCGCCGCGAGCGCCTCCGTCGGCTTGGCCGCGCCGCTCCCGGTGAGCCGCATCCGGAACCGCAGCGGCACGAGGGCGCCGACGAGCCCGACCGCCTCGAGCACCTCGCCGCCCTCCCCCGGCGCGACGTCGAGCAGGTACTTCGCGACGTCGACCTTCTTTCCGATGCCCTTGACCTGACGGTGGACGACGAGCGGCCCCTCGCGGCGCTCCGCGATCCGCGCGCGCAGCGCGTCGAGGTCGCCGAGGCCGCGGGCCGCGAGCTCCGCGTGGGGCACCGCCGCGACGTAGACGGCCTCGTCGATGACGCGGGTGACGCGCTTGTCCATCGGGCCGAGCGCGCGGGCGTCGAGGAAGCGGATGCCCAGCTCGCTCACCGCGTTGAGGCGCTCCGCGAGGCCCGCGATCGGGAAGTCGACGTCGCCGTCGATGCGCACGTCGACGTACTCCGAGAGCGACGCGATGCCGAGCGAGAGCGCGGGCGCGAAGACCATCTGCGGCTTCGGGTGGAACCCCTGGCTGTAGTAGAGCGGCATGCCCGCGCGGCGGAAGATCCGCGGCAGGACGCGCACCAGATCCAGGTGGCCGCGGTAGGCCGCGCGCCCCTCCTTGGTGAACCGCAGCCGCACGCGCGCCGGGTCGCCCTGCGGCGCCGACTCGGGCGGGCGCCGGTGCTTCGGGCTCGCCTTGCCCTCGGGGCGCGGCGCGCGGGCGGGGGGCTCCTCGGCGCCGAGCTGAGCGAGGAAGGTGAGCCGCTCGCCGCGCATGCTCGACATGTCGCAGGCGACGCCGCAGTCGTAGCAGACGAGCCGCCGCGCGTCGGCGCGCGCCTCGGTCAGGTTGGTGTGGTGGACGAACATCCCCGCCGCCTTGCCGCAGGGCGGGCTGAGGCGGTTCTTGAGCGCCTTCTTGTACTCGCGCGCGAGGAAGCCGTCCTCGAGCCCGACGTCGATGTGGTCCCACGGCAGGCGCGCGCTGAGCGGGATCGTCCCGAGGAAGCGCTGCGGCTCGACCCCGCACGCCTCGAACGCGGCCGCCCAGGCGTCGATCTTGAGCTGCTCGTCCCACGAGTCGAAGCGCGCGCCGCCGCGCCAGGCGTGCTCGATCACGTCCGCGATCGTGCGGTCGCCGCGCGCGATGACGCCCTCGAGCCACGAGCCGTCCGAGTCGTGCATCCGCAGCTTGACCCGTGCCTCGCGCGCGTCCTCACGCAACCAGCCTTGCTTCTCGCGGACGTCCTCGCGCGCGTCCATCGCGCACCACTGGAAGGGCGTGTGCGGCTTGGGCACGTGGATGGAGACCGAGACGGTGACGTCGGGCCCGCGCCCGCGCTGGACCTCGCGCCCTACCCGCCGGGCGCGCGCGCCGGTCTGGACGATGCCGCGGACGTCCTCCTCCTCCTCGGTGGGCAGGCCGATCATGAAGTAGAGCTTCATGCGGCTCCAGCCGCGCTCGAAGACGCGCCGCGCGGTGAGCATGAGCTGCTCCTCGGTGACGTTCTTGTTGACCACGTCGCGCATCCGCTGGGTGCCCGCCTCGGGCGCGAAGGTCAGGCCGGTGGCGCGGACCTTCTTCAGCTCGTCGAGCAGCTCCTCGTCGAGGCCGTAGGCGCGGAGCGAGCTGACGCTGAGCGAGACGCGGTCGCGCTCGAG
Organism: Polyangia bacterium; assembly: GCA_030426845.1. GTDB lineage: Bacteria > Myxococcota_A > Polyangia > Polyangiales > Sandaracinaceae > JAUHXR01. The sequence continues at coordinate 12,282 of JAUHXR010000212.1, forward strand.
CGCGCCCATGACCTCCTTCACCAGCGGGTGGATCGCGCTGTAGTCCGCGGTCGACAGGCACGTGAGCGACGCCTCGTCGTACCCGCCCTCCTTCACCGCGCGGGTGATGCTCTCGAGGATCGACGCGGGGCTGCGCTCGCGCACCGGCCGGTAGATCATCCCGGCCTGGCAGAAGCGGCAGCCCTCGGTGCAGCCGCGCGCGATCTCGACCGAGACGCGATCGAAGATGGTCTCCGTGCTCGCGACCGGGCCGTCGTGCGGGAACGGGTGGTCCTCGAGATCGGCGACCATCGCGCGCTCGACCGGGAACGGGACGCCGGCCACCGTCGACGGAACGACCACGCGCGCCCCGGTCTCCGGCTCGGGCTCGGTCTCGTAGAGCGAGGGGACGTAGATCCCGCCGAGCTTCGCGAGCTCCACCAGTCGCTCGCGCCGCGGCATGCCCGCGTCGCGGAGCGCGGCCCAGGTGAGGAGCAGCTCGGGCGTCTTCTCCTCGCCGTCGCCGATCACGAGCGCGTCGAGGAACGGCGCGAGCGGCTCGCCGTGGGTGGCGGTCGGCCCACCCGCGAGGACGAGCGGGTCGTCGTCGCCGCGGTCCGCGCTGCGGAGCGGGATCCCGCCGAGGTCGAGCATCGTGAGCACGTTGGTGAACGTGAGCTCGAACTGGAGCGAGAAGCCGACCGCGTCGAACTCGGACAGCGGCCGCCAGCTCTCGAGGGAGCGGAGCGGCTCGCGGTGGGCGCGCAGCTCCGCCTCCATGTCGACCCACGGCGTGTACGCGCGCTCGGCGAGGAGCTTCGGGTGCCGGTTGAGGATCGAGTAGAGGATCTTGAAGCCGAGGTGGCTCATCCCGATGTCGTAGATGTCGGGGAAGGCCAGGCACATGCGGGCCGCGGCCGCGTCCCAGTCGCGGCGCACCTCGCCGTGCTCGCCGCCGACGTAACGGGAGGGCTTCTGGACGCGATCGAGGAAGGGCGCGTACGGGTGCTGCGCGACGCTGGACATGGCTCGTGAACCTGAGGCTCGGCCAGGGCCGTGTCCAGCCGGCTGCCCGCGGCGCCAGCCAGCCGGCCAGCGAGCTCAGCCAGCCAGCCGGCTCAGCCAGCCAGCCAGCCGGCTCAGGCAGCCAGCCGGCTCAGCCAGCCAGCTCAGCGCGGCTCGCGGACGAGCGCGAGGTCCTGGAGCCGGTGGCGGTCGAGCGAGGTGCCGTCGATCAACAGGTCGCAGCTCCCCGCGCGCATCACGACCAGGTGGTCGGGGCCGCTGGGGGGCTCGCAGATCGCGTAGACCTCGTCGCCCGGCCCGGCCACGCCGAGGGACAGCGCCTCGCAGAAGCTGGGGCAGCTGAAGGTGGACGTCGGCGCGGGGGCGCCGTCGCTCCAGACGAAGGCGCCGTCCGCGTGGGTCATCACCAGCCGGCCCGTCGCGAGGTCCGTGTCGAGGTGGTTGCGGCGGCCCGCCATGTCGACGAAGTCGGGGCTGAGCATCGGGAACATCTCGACCCCGTCCGCCTCGCTCAGCGACTCGAACCCGTCATTGAGCGGGTAGGCGCGCAGGGGGCCCTGGTTCGCCATCACCACGCGGCCGTCGCCCGAGGGGTGGGCGGCGACGTAGCGGACCGCGCCGAACGGCAGGCGAACCCGCTCGTTGGTCGGCGCGCCGGTCACGTCGACGAGCCGGGCGAACTCGAGCGAGCTCGAGCTCCGCTCGGCCCAGAACGCGGCCACGCGGAAGCCGCTCGGCGACGGGAGCGCGAGGACCCACCCCGCGATGAAGGCGGTCTCGTCGAACGGCTGGTGGCGCCACGCGGGGAAGCCCGCGTCGTCGAGGCCGAGGATCGCGTTGTTGAGGCCCAGGACGTCGCCGGACTGCGCGTGCCAGTCGACGTCGTTGATGCGGTAGCCGAAGCCCTCCTGCTGCTCGAGGATCGGCGTGCTCCGGCAGTAGCCGCCCGTCCCGACGTCCCATCGGAGGAGCCGCGCGCCGCCGGAGGTGTCGGTGGTCGTCGCGATCAGGAGGTGCGGATCGCCGCAGGGCGTGCCGAGGTCGATCGGGTTCGGCGTGCCTCCGCCCCCGTCGGTGCGCGTGGGCGGGCGAAAGCCGGCGTCGGTGTCCGGATCCTGGATCGTGTAGGCGCCGAGGTCCGGGTAGCACCCTCCGAGGAGGAGCCCCGCGACGGACAGGAGCCCGAGGATCTGGGAGCGTCGCGCCATTCGATCGGCCTACGCCTCCCTGTTAGGCCGCCTTCCCTCGGTGTTCAAGCGCTTGCCGCGCGACGGGGGTTGCGCCACCGTCTCCTGGATGCGCTGGCCTCTCGTCTGCGGGCTCCTGGCGGGCCTCCTCCTCGCCGCCCTCCCGGGCTGTCGCGTGAGCGGCGGGCCGACGATCGATCCGACGGACCCGACCGCGCTGCCCGCCTGCCCGCCGGGGCGCCACCTCCTCGTCGCGCTCCGCGTCCGCCAGAGCGGCAACAACGCCGCGCTGCTCCGCTTCACCCCCGACCTCGCGCCGTGCGCCGGGATCTCGTTCACGAGCGACCTCGGCACGCCGACCGCGGTCGGCGGGCTCCCCGACGGACGCGAGCTGGTCGGCTTCACCGGCTCCTACGACAGCGGCTCGCTGGTCGTGTTCGAGGGCGACCTGCCGGCCCTCAGCGTCGAGGACGAGTCGTACCACCCGATCTCGATGGCGGTGGTGGACGGCGCCTCGACCCTCGCGGTGCTCTGGGGGACGGACAGCGGCGGCGAGCGCCTCGACCTCTACCGACTCCCCGCGCTGGAGCCGCTCGGCAGCTACGACGCGGCCTGGGAGAACCAGAGCGTGTCGGCCGCGCTCAGCGGGCAGCCGTCCCGCCTCGCGCTCACGCAGCAGGGAGAGGGGATCCAGGAGCTCCGGATCGATCCGGGCGCGGCCAGCCTCGCGACGACCGGGGAGCTCCAGGTCGGCTTCCCGACGAACGCGCGCGCGAGCGCGGTCGCGCTGGTGAGCGGCGGCGCGTGGGCCGCGACCTCGGACGGCCTCTCGTTCTGGCCGCTCGGCCAGAGCCACGGGTTCCTCGGGCCGACGCGCTGCATGTGGCCGGCGACCGCCGAGACCCCGCTGCCCGACGGCGAGGAGACCTACCACTCGGTCGCCCCGGTCGGCGACGACGCGGTCACGCTCGTGACCGGTCGCCTCGGCGAAGGCGGCAGCGAGACCACGCTGATCTACCGCATGACCCGACGCGGCGAGTGCGAGCTGCTCTTCGCGGTCGGCGACACCCACCGCGGGGTCGCGCTCGCCTGGTCCGGCGGCTGAGCGCGACGCGGGGCCCCACGACCCCGCGCCGCGCGCCTCACGCGCGCCTCACGTGCGGAAGACGAGCTCGGCCGGGTCGAACGTGAAGCCCGGGAAGACCGTGGCGAGCTGCGCCGGCGGGAGGCCCAGCCGGTAGACGAGCGCCTCCGCCTGGAGCTGGCGCAGGTCCATCACCTTCGGCACGACGCCGTCCGCGTCGATCGCGGAGTAGAACGCGTGGCTCGCGTTGAGGGTGTTGGGGAAGAACCCTGCCGCCGACAGCCGCCGCACGCGCGTCCCCATCACGAGGCTCACCCCGCCGTAGCCGTGATCGGTCCCGAGCGTCCCGTTCTCGTAGACGCGCCGGCCGAACTCGGAGTGGCAGAGCACGGTGACCCGGCCCCAGATGCCCTGCGCGACCGCCTCGTCGTAGAAGGCGCGCAGGCCCGCCGCGAGGTCCTCGAGCCCGCCGCGGAAGCGGTTGGCCTGATCGGTGTGCGTGTCCCACCCGCCGACGTCGAGGGTGCACACGCGGAAGCGGTCGTCGGTGTCGGCGGCGATGAGGCGCGCGAGCTCCACGAGCGCGCCGGCCATCCCG
>JAUHXR010000213.1 GCA_030426845.1 Polyangia bacterium
TCCACCTCGTGCTCGACTTCCCGACCGAGGCGCGCGAGCTCGCGATCGTCCGGCGCCGCGTGCCCGAGGCGTCGGCCGAGCTCACCGCGCAGCTCGTCCGCTTCGTGCAGTCGCTGCGGCGGCTCGATCTGCGCAAGACGCCCAGCGTGGCCGAGACGCTCGACTGGGCGCGGGCCCTCGTGCTCCTCGGCGCGCCCTCGCTGGGGCCCGAGCTGGTGCGGCAGACGCTCGGCGCGCTCCTCAAGCACGGCGACGACGCGGCGCGGGTCACGGCCGAGCTCGGCCAGCACTTGCGCCGCGCGACGGAGTGACCCCCCGGACGGCTGACCGCGCGTCGCGCCGGAGCGGAGCGAGGTTGGGCTATCATCGCGACGGGAGAGGCGCTTGAGCCGTCACAACTCCACCGGCGATCCCGAGGATGCGCCCGCCCGCGAGGCGCGGCAGCGCGCCCGCACCGTACCGATGCATGCGTCCGAGCTGCCGGGCGCGGGCGCGGTGAGCGTCCCGGTCGACGAGCCGGCCGACGACCTCGAGTTCGAGGACGGCCCGACGATGGTGTCGGGCGAGGTCGCGGTCGATGACGAGGACACGGGCCTCGAGGCGATGGGGCTGGAGGCGCTCACCGCCCCCGGAGCCGAAGACGCCGGAGCCGAAGACGCCGGAGCCGAAGACGCCGGAGCCGAGGACGCCGGGCCCGCGGTCGCCAGGCCCGAGGAGGCCGGGCCCGAGGGCACGCCGCGCGAGACGCACGCGGACGACGCCGGCCTCGACGGCGTACAGATCGGTGACCTCGTCGCGGGCCGCTACCGGCTCGTCGGTGTGCTGGGCCGCGGCGCCAACGGCGTCGTCTGCGACGCGCACGACGTCGAGGCCGAGCGCCCCGTCGCGCTCAAGGTGCTGCACCCGCAGGTGGCCAGCCAGCCCGTCGCGGTGAAGCGGCTCCTGCGCGAGGCGACCATCGCGGCCGCGATTCGCCACCCGAGCGTGGTCGAGGTCTACGAGGGCGGGCGCGACGGCGACACGGTGTTCCTCGCGATGGAGCGCCTCGAGGGCCAGCGCCTCGCGGAGCTCATCGGCGAGCACGGCGCGCTGCCGCTCGACTGGGTGCGCGACATCTTCGGCCCAGTGCTGGCCGGCGTCGCCGCGGCCCACGACGCAGGCGTGATCCACCGCGACCTCAAGCCGGACAACGTTCTGCTCTGCCGCACGGCGGACGACGCGGGCGGAGTCGGAGCCCCGAAGATCCTCGACTTCGGCGTCTCCAAGCTCACGCGCGCGGACCCCAACTCGCAGCTCACCCGCGTGGGCATGGTGATGGGGACCCCCTTCTACATGGCGCCCGAGCAGCTCGCGGACACGTCGAGCGTCAGCGTGCGAGCCGACGTCTACTCGCTCGGGGTCATGCTCTACGAGGCGCTGAGCGGGCGGCTCCCGTACGAGGGCGACTCGATGCTCGCGATCTTCACCGCGGCGAGCGAGGGTCACATCCTCCCGCTCGAGGAGCTGCGCGCGGATCTGCCGCCCGCGCTCGTCGAGGTCGTGCGCGGCGCGATGCAGATCGAGGCGCTCGATCGCTTCGAGGACGTCCACGCGATGCGCCGCGCCTTCCTCGCGGCGATCGATCCGGCCCTCGCGTGGCAGGACGTCGCCCTGCTCGGGGCGAGCCGCGGCGGCGACGACCGCCCCCTCCAGGTCGAGCCGACGCGCGCGATGGCGGGCGGGTTCGTCCCCGGCGCGCCCGACCCCGCGCCCGCGTCCGCGCCGAGCCAATCGCGGACGCCGGCGGAGCCGAGCCTGCTCACCGACCCGCGCGTCATCCTCTACATGGCGGCCTCCGCGGCCGCGGGGGGCGTCTTCGTCGCGCTCTTCGCGCTCGTCCTCTGGCTCCTCGTCCGCTGACCCGCGTCCCTCAGCCCGCGTCACTCAGCCCGCGAACCGCGCTCGCGGCCGGAGGAGGAAGCCGGCCTCGCGCTGCTCGAGCGCGTGGGCGATCCAACCGGCGGCGCGGCCCGCGGCGAACAGCGCCATCGCGCCGCCGCGCGGCAGGCCCAGCGCGTAGCCGGCCGCGGTCAGCCCGACGTCGAGGTTGGGGTGGCCGCCGCCGACGAGGTCGAGCGCGTCCACGAGGGCGTCGAGCACGCGCACCCGGCCCCGCGGGGCGAGCGCGCGGGCGCCATCGAGCAGGGGGCGCGCGCGGGGATCTCCGTCGGGGTAGAGCGGATGATCGAACCCTGGGATCGCCTCGCCGCGGCGCAGGCGCTCGCGCACCACGCGCACCGCCCGCTCCGGCGGCCCGACCTCGTCGACGAGGGCCGCGACGCGCTCGCTCATGCCGCCGTGCCGCGGGCCGGTGAGGGTCGCGAGGGCCGCCTGGGCGCAGGCGTAGAGATCCGCGCCGGAGGAGGCCGCGACGCGCGCCGCGAAGGCCGAGACGTTGAGCTCGTGGTCGGCGCAGAGGATCAGCCCCGCCTCGATGAGCGCGAGCGCGCGGCGCGTCGGGCGCACGCCGAACGCTCGCGCGAAGGCGCGGCTCACCGTCGGCTCGCGCGCCGCCGCCCGCGCGGCGTCGGCCCCCTGAGGCAGCCCGAGCGAGGCGACGAGCCCGCGCACGATCCGGCGGGCGACGCGGAGCGAGGCCTCGGGGCCGGAGTCGAAGCGGCCCGGATCGCGCGCGGCCTGAGCCGGGAGCGCGAGGAGCGCGGCGTCGACCGGCCGCGCGTCGCCCGGCAGGAGCGCGGCGAGCCTGGCCGCTGGCGGCGCCGGCACGCGGCCGGTCCAGGCGTGGCCCTCCCCCGGGTCCTCGCCCGTCCAGAGCCGCTCCGCCACGCGCTCGAGCGTGGCGTCCGTGGCCAGCTCCACCGCGAGGGCGCCTCGGTAGCGCGGACCGCGCGGGGTGATCTCCGTGATCGCGCTGTCGAGGACCGGCTCCCCCCACCGCAGCGCGCCGGCCGCCACCGCGCGGTGCCCCGCCCGGGCCTCGCTCTTCGCGCGGAGCCGCTCGAGGTCCGCGCGCAGGTAGGTCCGCGCGCGGCCCCCGCCCGACGCGCGGCTCTGGACCCGGCCACGGCTCACGTAGGCGTAGAGGGTCTCGCGCTTCACCCCGAGCAGCGCGGCCGCCTCCCGCGCGCTCAGCCACTCGCCAGGATGATCGTCGTTTGCGGTTGGTTGATTCATGAATCTACGTTGATCAATGTATCTCACCGCCCGACGTTCCCACCAGGCCCGACGAGGGCGACGCGCGCCAACGGAGGCGACGCGAGGAGGAGGTCGAGATGAGCGCAGGACTCGAGGGCGTGGTCGTGGCGGACACCGTGATGAGCGCGGTGGACGGGCAGCTCGGGCAGCTCTGGATCCGGGGCTACCCGGTGGCCGAGCTCAGCGGGGTCGTGAGCTTCGAGGAGGTCTGTGGGCTCTTGTGGACGGGCGCGCTCCGCGACGAGGGCGGCGCGATCCGCCGGGCGCTCGGGGAGGCGCGGGCCCGCGCGTTCGGCCGCATCGAGCGGCTCGGCGACGCGCTCGAGCGCGCCGACGGGATGGACGCCTTGCGGGCCGCGGCCGCCCACCTGGGCGAGGCCGCGGGCCCCTGGCCCGCCCCCGCGATCGAGGTGACCGGCGCCCTGGCGGTGTTCACCGCGGCGTGGACGCGCCGGGCCCGCGGGCTCGCGCCGGTGCCGCCCGACCCCGACCTCGGCCACGCCGAGGACACCCTCCGCATGGTCCACGGCCGCGCGGTCGACCCGAGCTGGGCGGAGGCCCTCGACGCCTACTTCGCGTGCGTGGTCGATCACGGCATGAACGCGTCGACCTTCGCGGCGCGGGTCGTGGCCTCGACCGAGTCCGACCTGGTGAGCGCGGTGGTCGCCGCGCTCGGCGCGCTCAAGGGGCGCCTCCACGGGGGCGCGCCGGGGCCGGTGCTCGACATGCTCGACGCGGTCGGGAGCCCGGACGCGGCGCCGGGCTGGCTGGCCGCGGAGCTCGACGCGGGGCGGCGCATCATGGGGATGGGTCACCGCGTCTACCGCGTCCGCGACCCGCGCGCGGCGGTGCTCGAGCGCGCCCTCGAGCGGCTCAGCGATGGGGGCGCGGCGGCGGGACGCCTCGCGCTGGCCCGGGCGGTGGAGCGGAGCGCCGAGCGGCTGCTCGCTGCGCGCAAGCCCGACCGGCCGCTGCGCGCGAACGTCGAGTTCTACACCGCCACCCTCCTCGAGGGGATCGACCTGCCGCGCGCCGCCTTCACCCCGACCTTCGCGTGCGCCCGGGTCGTCGGCTGGTGCGCCCACGTCGACGAGCAGCGCCGCCTCGGTCGCCTCATCCGCCCGCGCGCGCGCTACGTCGGGCCGCGCCCCGCCTCCGTCGCGTGAGGCCTACTCGGCTTCGATCGGCTCCATCAGCGCCCGGATCAGGGCGTCGTCGTCGAGCGGCTCGCCGGGCTCCACGGCCGGCTTCTCGACGTCGCGGAGCCACGGCCAGATCGGCCCGCGGTTGACGCAGCCGTAGGCGAGCTCGCGCGGCGCGCAGAGGACGCGCACGTGGAAGTGATCGTCGTGCGGGCTCGCGTCGGCCGGCTGGTGCATCGCGTAGCTCGCTCGCTCGATCGCGCGCGGGTCGGGCTCGTGGCTCGCCGCGTAGCGCAGGAGGCGCGCCTTGACCCCGCGGCTCACGAACAGCCACTGCACGGGGGCCTCCTCGTCCAGCAGCAAGGTCCGCGCGAAGTGCCAGTTGCGCGCGTCGTCGAAGAAGAACAGCCCACCCCCTGGCCCGTCGTCGGGGCGCTCGCGCTCGATCGCCACGCCGAAGCGGTTGAACGCGAGCCAGCCTCGCCCGGTGCGCGATCGCCCCGCCGGGTCGGTCACGAAGAAGAGCACGTCCGCATCGAGCCCCGAGCGGTGGCTCCCGTGGCGGTGGTGGCGCCCACCAAACGGCGCGCTGAGGTCCCCGACCCGCATCGGCGCGCTGCCGGGGAACGCCCGGGCGACCTCGGCGAAGGCCCGCGTGAGCGCGCCGATGAGCGCGGGCGTCCCGTAGCGCGTCTCCTCCCCGGGCCGGGCGCGCTGGTAGCCGTCCCCCGCGTCCGGCAGCCGGACGCCGTTGCGCAGGATGCCGCGGTTGGTCCGCCCGAACGAAACGGGCTCGTCGGGCGCGGGGGTCAGGCCGAGGCAGCCGCTCGCGGCGAGGGCCAGGGCGAGCAGCGGAGCCCTCCCCCGACCGCTCGTCCGACCGCTCCCTCGGGCGAAGCGTCGCTGGCGACGTCTCTCCACCTTCGCATCGATAACACGCACGCCCGACTTGACGCATGGGCCCCGGCACGTAAATCCCGGGACCCGGCGCGCGATGGAAGACGACACCCTCACGGCGATGAGTCAGCTCGACGCCCACCTCGATCGAGGCTGGGACCTGGTGGCCAAGGGAGACTTCCAGGGCGCGACCCTCTCGGCGGAGAAGTCGCTCGAGCTCGACGACGGCTCGCCCGAGGCGCACCACCTGCTCGGCTACATCTACCAGGCGGAGGGCCGCGCCGAGGAGGCGCTCGAACACTACCGGGCCGCGATCGAGCTCGACGAGGGCTTCGTCGACGCGATGCTCCACGCGGCCGAGGTCATGCTCCACCCGGTGGGCGATCTCGACGGCGCGCTCGAGCTGGTCCGCGAGGCCCTCGAGTGGCTGACGGACGAGGACGCCGACCTGCGCGCGGAGGCGATGCTCCTCGAGATCGATGTCCTCCTGGTGCGCAAGGACGAGGAGGCGGCCAAGAAGATCGCGCGTGCGCTGCCCGAGGGTCCGTTCGAGAACCCCGGCGTCGGCCTGCAGGTAGGCCGCGCGCGCCTCGACGTCGGCGACGTGGACGGAGCGGCGCCGGCGATCGAGGCGGCGGCCGAGGCGATGCCGCAGTCGTCGGACGCGCACTACTACCTCGCGCTCCTGCGCGAGGCGCAGAAGGACCAGACGGCCGCGATGCTCGCGTTCCTCGCGTCGCGCGAGCTCGACGCGGCGACGCCCGATCCGCCCTGGACCCTGACGCCGCGGCAGTTCGAGGGCCGGGTGCGCTCGGCGCTCGGCCAGCTCCCCGAGGCGCTCACCCGGGTGATCGAGGGGGCGCTCGTGGTGGTCACGGAGCTGCCCGGCGCCGAGGTGGTGGCCGAGGGTGTCGATCCGCGGCAGCCGCTGCTGCTCGACGCGCTCTCCGGGCCCGAGGAGCCCCCGAAGGTCGGCCGGATCTTCGTCTACAAGGGCAACATCGAGCGACTCGCGGCCGGGCTGTTCCAGCTCGACGCGGAGATCGCGCGGGCCCTCGAGGCGGAGCTCGTCGCGACGTTCGAGGGCCTCGCCGAGCCGACCGCCTGAGCCGCGCGACAGGCTTCGCCGGCTACGCGCTCACCCGACCCGCGGGCACCCGTCCTGCGAGCCCCTGTCCGGCGAGCACCTGTCCTGCGAGCACCGCGCGGAGACCGACGAGGTTCGTCAGCCGGTGCGCGCCTGCCAGGTCGCTCGGCCAGGCGCCGCCGCCGCCGAGCACCAGGATCACCCCGCGCGACTTGCAGAGGGCCGCGAGCTGCGCGGCCGCGTCGGCCATGCGGCGATCGTTGTTCGCGTACTCGGACGAGGAGACGCAGAGCGCGTCCACCTGGTAGCTGTCCATCGCCGCGCCGAGCCCGTCGATCGGGGTGCTTCGACCGGCCCACACCGGCCGCCAGCCCAGCTCACGGAGCGCCAGCTCCACGAAGGACAGGCCGAGCGTGTGGTCCTCTTGCTCGAGGGTCATCAACATCGCGCTCGGCGCGTTGTCCGGGATGAGCTGCCCCTCGGCGACCCGGGTCAGGCCGCGGGTGAGCAGCTCGGTGGCCATGTGCTCCTCCACCACCGTCAGCTCGCCGCGCGCCCACGACTCGCCGATCTCCCGCAGGACCGGGCCGAGGCCGTCGCAGACCGCGGCCCAGCTCCCGAGACGGCTGCGCGCGTCGTAGAGGCGCGACAGCACGCGGTACGGACGGTTCAGGAGGAGGTCGACGATCCACTCGTCGACGTCGGTCGTCTCCTGCGCGGGGCCCTCTTGCCGCTGCTGCCGCTGAAAGAGGTCGACGTCCTCGGGACGGAACCGGCGGTGCCCGCCCGCCGTCCGCACGCAGCGGAGCAGACCCGCGTCGGCCCAGCGCTTGACGCTGGTGGGGCTCGCTTGGAGCAGGTCGGCGACCTGGGTGCTGGTGAGGAGGGAGCGGGCGTTCATGGTCGTTTTCGACTCCGACAGGCGGATTCTGTGGTTGTTTTGCCCGCAATTCAACCCTGTAACCGTCACACATCGTCGAATTCGAACAAATCAGTCCCTCTCGTGCTTGCCGTTGGGCGTCTCGGGGACGAAGGATCTCCCATGCTCGCCAGTGCACCGCGCCTCCTCTTCCCCACTTCCCCCGAGCGGCTCCTGGACCGCGAGCTGCTCCACGCTCGCGGCGGCTTCGCCTGGTGGTACGTGGACGGAGTGGACGCTCGGGGGGACGGCCTGACGGTGATCTGGTCGTTTGGCCTCCCGTTCCTCCCGGGCTACGAGTCCCGAGCGCGCGCGGGCGCCCCCGAGGCCCCGCGCGAGCGACCCAGCCTGAACGTCGTGTCGTACCGGGCGGGCGAGGAGGCCTTCTACTTGCTGCAAGAGCACCCCGAGCACGACGCGGAGTGGAGCGCCGACGGCACCCGCTGGCGGTTCGGCGACACCCGCATCGAGAGCGCGACCCGAGGCGGGCGGCGCGAGGTCGCGATCACCCTCGACTGCCCGATCCCCGGCAGCGGCGATCGCCTCACCGGCGAGGTGCGCCTCGACGGGGCCGCCCGCGCCCCGGTCGTCCACGCGCCTTGCACCATCCGTGAGCACGACTGGTGCCCCCTGACGGGGCCGAGCCGGCTGAGCGCGTCGCTCGACGTCGGGGGCGCGCCGCTGCTCCGGCTCGACGGTCGCGGCTACCACGACCGCAACGGGAGCGGGACGTCCTTCTCCGCGCTCGGCATCGAGCACTGGATCTGGGGCCGCGTGCCCGCGCGCGGGCGCGAGCTCGTCTACTACCTGCTGTGGCCGACCGGCGGCGGGCCGCTCGAGGCGCACGCGCTCGAGATCGACGAGGCCGGCCGCACCCGCGCGGTCGACGTCGAGGTGGAGCGCCGCGATCCCCGTCGCGCGCGGTTCGGGATGCCCTACTGGGAGACGCTCGAGCTGACCGAGGGAGGCGCGCCCTGGCTGCGCGTCCGGCACCGGGCGCCGTCCGACGACGGGCCGTTCTACCTGCGCTGCTTCACCGACGCGGAGACCGGCGACGGCGAGCGCGTCGTCGGGACGGGGGAGCTGGTGCGGCCGCGCCGGGTGGACCTCGCGCCGCTCCGGGCCTTCGTCGACATGCGCGTGCACCACACCGAGACGCCGCGGTCCCGCTTCAACCCGCTGTTCACCGGCCCGCGCGAGGGTCGGCTCGCGCGCCAGGTCGCGGCGCTGCTCGGGGGGCCCCGTGCCGGCTGAGGTCGTCGTGGTCGGGGCGGGCCTCGGGGGGCTGTCGGCGGCGATCCGCCTGGCCGCCAGCGGCCACCGCGTCACCGTCCTCGAGGCCGGCGAGCGGGCGGGCGGCAAGGCGGGCACCGCGCGGCTCGAGGGCGGCGTCGAGGTGGACACCGGCCCGTCGCTGCTCACGCTGACCGAGGTCTTCGACGGCCTGTTCCGCGCGGCGGGCACCCGGCTCGAGGACGAGGTCACGCTGCGGAGGCTCGAGCCGGCGTTCGAGTACCGCTGGCCCGACGGCACGCGCTTCGTCGTCTCGCACGCCCTCGAGCAGACCCTCGCCAACGCCCGCGACGCGTTCGGGGCGAAGGCGGCGGACGAGCTGCGGGCCTTCGTCGACTACGCGCGCGGCCTCTGGGAGGTCGCCGCCCCGCGGTTCGTGGAGTCGGACGCCCCGAGCGCGGCCACGCTGATGCGGCTGGGCACCTTGCGCGCGATGGGCCGGATCGACCCGCTGCGCAGCCTGGCGAGCGCGGTGCGCGCGCAGCTCTCGAGCCCGCACCTCCGCGACGTCATGATGCGGTACGCGACGTACAACGGGTCGGACCCGCGCCACGCGCCCGCGACCCTCCTCTGCATCGCCTACGTCGACCTCGCCCTCGGCGGGTTCGGGATCGAGGGCGGCATCGGCGCGCTGATCGACGCGCTGGTTCGCGTCGCGGAGCGGCTCGGGGTGCGCTTCGTCTACGGCGCCTGGGTCGAGGCGATCGAGCGGCGCGGGGCCGCGGTCTCTGGCGTCCGCGCGGCCGCCGAGCGGTGGCGCGCCGACGCGGTGGTGGTGAACGCCGACGTGGCCCACCTGCGCTCGACCCTCCTCCCCGACCGCCGCGTGCCCGACCGGGGCGGCCCGCCGTCGACCTCGGCGTGGAACGCGATCCTCAAGGCGCGCGCGCCCGCGCTCACCGCGCCGCACACCGTGCTGTTCCCCGAAGACTACGAGCAGGAGTTCGCCGACCTCTTCGATCGCGAGCGCCCGCCCGCCGACCCGACCCTCTACCTCTGCGCGCAGTCGCGCGCGCACGGTCGCTCCGGCTGGAGCGACGCCGAGCCGGTGTTCGTGATGGTCAACGCGCCGGCGGAGCCCGAGGCCGGGGCGAGCCCCGCCGAGCGCTGGGCGGGCGTGGCCTCCACCGTCGAGGCCCGGCTCCGCCGCGAGGGCGTGATGGGCGACGGCGACTCCTTCGCGTGGACGCGCACCCCGACGGAGCTGGCGCGCCGCTTCCCCGACAGCCGCGGCGCGCTGTACGGCGCCGCCTCGACCTCGCGCCTCGCGGCGTTCCGCCGGCCCTCGAACCGCGTCGCGAAGATCCCCGGGCTCTACCTGGCCTCCGGCAGCGCGCACCCGGGCGGGGGCATGCCGCTCTGCGTGCTCTCGGGCGAGGCGGCGGCGCGAGCGCTCGACGCGGACCTCGGAGACGCCCGCCGCGCGGTCGCCCCGGCCTGAGCCGGCGAGCCGGCGCGGGCGGGTCGGTCAGCCGCAGACGCAGTGGAAGGTGCTGGACGCCGCCTCCCAGAGTCCGCCGAAGCAACCCGCCCCGCTCGCCGGGCACTCCCCCGCGGAGCACGCGCTGCGCGGCGCGCAGAAGGGCGGCGCGGGGACGCAATCGCTCGCGCAACCGAAGCTGCTCCCGCCGGGCGCGCTGCAAGGCTGGTTGCGCGTGCCGTCCGGGCAGCTCCCGTCGGCGTTGCTGTCGACGCAGACCGGCGCCGAGCCGCCGCAGCACGGCTCGACGCAGTACTGGTCCGCCCCGCAGACCGCGGCGCCGCACGCCACCTCGAGGGCCGGCGCGTCCGCGCCGCCGCCCCCGTCGAGCCCCTCCATCGTCGAGGCACACCCCACCACGCACACGAAGCCGATCATCCAGACGCGCATGCCTATCGACAATGCGCCTGGCGTGCCACGCGCGCCACGCGAGGATCGCCCGACGGCCGCGTGCCGCGTCATGCCACCGGCCTCCGACGACGACGCAGACGTCACGCGTCGCCGCGGTCGCGCTCGCAGCCTCGAGCAGGCGCTCACATGCGACGCGGCGGTCGCACCCGTGGGGAACACCGGGCCGACGCGCCCGCGGGTCCGGTGGGTCGCAGAGGTTGCGACCGAGGTTGCCGGGTCGGATCGGCGGCGAGCGAGGAGGCAGGCGGCGTCTCCGTCGGTGGGGCTATCGCTGCGGAGCCGGATCCGCCGCGGGCTCGAGGGACGCGGGGTCCCCGCCGAGCGCGGCCCACACCTGGCGCAGGTCGCCGGGCGCCGGCGCGCGCAGCTCGAGCGGCTCCACCCCCGGCCGCGCGAGGTGGAGCCACGCGCAGTGGAGCATCACCCGGGCGCAGCGGACGACGCGCCCGTCCTCCTGCGCCACGCGCCCCGGCCCGCCGTACCGCACATCACCGAGCAGGGGTGCGCCGGCGTCGGCCGCGTGCACGCGGAGCTGGTGGGTGCGCCCGGTCTGGGGCCGGAGCCAGAGCGCGTGGGCGAGGGGCCGCCGCGAGAGCACCTCGAACAGCGTGCGCGCCGCCTGCACGCGCTGCCCGCGAGCGCCCGGGTCGACCGCGACGCGGAGGCGCCGGTCGCGCGGATCGATCGCGATCGAGCGCGTCCACTCGCCCTCGTCCTCGCCGATCGCCGGGGTCGCGAGCGCGAGGTAGCCGCGGCGGTAGCCGCCCGTCCGGCGCGCCGCGAGGAGCCCCTGGATCGCGCGCTTGGTGATCGCGAAGGTGACGAGCCCCGTGACCTCGGCGTCGAGGCGCGAGGTGGGGTGGAGCTGAGTCCCGCGGTGCGCCTCTGCCCACGCGGTGAGGCACGGCCGGCCGCCGGGGGCGGTCGTCGGGATGCCGCACGGCTTGTGGACGACGAGGAGCTCCGAGTCCTCGTGGACGATCCACGGCGCGTCGGCGCTCACGCCTCGGCCCGCGCGAGGATTCGCACGGAGCCGCTCGCGCCGTCGACTTCGAGCTCGTCGCCCGTGCGGACCACTCGGGTGCCGTCCTTGACGTTCACCACCGTGGGCACCCCGTACTCGCGCGCCACCACCGCGGCGTGCGACAGCGGGCCGCCGAGATCGGTGACGACCGCGGCGGCGACGAGGAAGAGCGGCGACCAGCCAACGTCGGCGTAGGGGGCGACGAGGATCTCGCCCGGCCGCAGCTCGGCCGCGTCGCGCGGGTCGAGCAGCACGCGCGCGAGGCCGCGGACGCGCCCGCTCATCGCGGGGAGGCCGCGCAGGCCGTCGAGCGACGCCGGCGGGTCGGGCACCGCCGGGGGGAAGCCGACGAAGGTGTCGGGCGGCTCGGGGAGCGCGCGGTCGCGCGCGAGCTGGAGCCGGCGCCGGCGGACGATCGGGCCGAGCGTGACCGCGTCCCCCCGCAAGAAGGCGTGCAGCTCCTCGATCGCGAGATAGAAGGCGCCGTCGGGGCCGGCGGTGGGCTCGCGGACCTCGAGGCGGCGCGACGCGTCGAGCGCCACCGCGCGGTAGAGCCCCAGCACCTGGACGACGTTGGAGCGGAGCCGCTCCCGCAAACGGGTGAAGCGCTGAACGAGCCCGAGCAGGTGGCGAGCCGCCAGGCGCAGCGGCCCGACGAGCCGGCGCTCGAGCTCCTGCTGGGCCGCGTCGCGGACCTGGCGCTGGCGGCGCTCGATGTCGACCGGGGTCGGCCCCTCGTCCTCGCGGGTGAGGTGCGCGCGGAGCGCGGCGAAGACGAGGCTCGGGTCCTCGGACCAGCGCGGCTCGGCGATCTCCGCCTCGCGCGCGCCGCGGTAGCCGTAGGCGGTCAGGAAGCGCTTCAGCGCGCGCCGCGTCGGGCCGGTCGGCAGCGCCTCGAGCGTGAGGCTCCGCGGGTCGCCGTCGACGATCGCCAGCCGCGCCTCCTCCTCGGTCCGCGCCATCTGCGCGATGTGCCAGATCGAGAGCCCGGGCGCGGCGCTGTCCACGTCCGCGAGGCCGGTGAGCAGGTCGCGCTCGAGCCGCACCGCGTCCTGGCGCGCGACGATCGAGAGCACGCTCCGCAGGAGGAGCACCGTCGCGAGCAGGTTCCCGTAGACGTTGAGCATCACGAGGCCGCTCTCGTCGAGCAGGCGCTCCACCCGGAACAGCACCCGGTCGAGCCCGCTGTCGGAGAGGACGCGGAAGTCGATCGAGCTGAGGCTCGCGCGCTCGGTGACGAAGGCCTCCTCGAATTCCGCCACCCGCTCGGTGAGGCCGAGGTTCTCGCGCACGTAGCGCGAGACGGTCAACGGCAGGCGCATCATGAAGCCGGTCGAGCTGCCCTTGGAGACGTCGCGCTCGAGGCGGTCTGCCTCGCCGCCCCCGCCCAGCGCGAGCAGCGTCCGCGGCCGCAGCCCGGGCACCTGGGACGCGATCTCCATGAACTCCGTCATGTTCAGGTAGATGCGCCCGCGGAAGCTCCCGACGAGCTCGGCGTCCTTGGGCACGCTGCACCCGAGCGCCCCGAAGGCGCGCCGGAAGCCGCGCTCGCTGAAGTCGCTCAGCACCGACCAGGTGAGCGGCGTGGCCACGCCCGGCAATGCCTCGCCGACGTTGACGTTGGACCAGACGATCTGGCCGCGCGCCTTGGCGCTCTTGCGGCGTGAGCGCGCGCGGCGCGGCGGGCGCGCGAGCGCGGTGACCGGACGGGCCTGGAGCAGGTAGAGGGTCCCGCCGACCGCCGCCCACTCGACGTCGCGGGCATCGCCCATGTGCTCCTCGACCCGGAGCCCGAGCCGCGCGAGGGTCTCGAGGAGATCGTCGTCGAGGCAGGCGCGCGCGCGCAGCGTCTCGGGGACCTCCTCCTCGTAGAGCCCGCGCTCGGCGCTCCAGCGGGTCGCGGTGGCCTTCGCGCCGATCACCCGATCGCGCACCCAGCGAGACGCCTTGTCGATGCGGTAGGTGTCGGGCGAGACCCGGCCGTCCATCACCGCGCTCCCGAGACCGTAGGCGGCGTTGATCACGAGCTCGCCCTCGTCGCCGCTCAGCGGGTTGACGGTGAACATCGCGCCCGCGACCTCGGCCGGGACCATCGCCTGGACGACGATGCCGACGCCCGCCCCCTCGCCGCGCTGCGAGAGCGCGCGGAGGTAGGACATCGCGCTCGGGGTCAGGACGCTCGCCCAGCAGGCGCGCGCCGCGTCGAGGAGCCCCGCGTGGTCGGTCACCCCGAGGACGGTGCGGTGCAGCCCGGCCGCGCTCGTCGCCTCCTGATCCTCGCGCGTGCTCGAGGAACGGACCGCCACGCTGGTCGCGCCCTCGGCGATCAACGAGTCGAAAGCCTCGACGAGGGCTGCCTCGATCCGGGGCGGGACCGGAGCCGCGCGGGCGCGCTCTGCCAGCTCGGTGAGCCGCGACTCCGACAGGGCGCTCGCCGCCGCGCCGAGGAGGGCGGCCGGGCGATCCACCTCGTCGAAGGCCGCGACGAAGAAGTCGTCGGCCGCCGAGGCCTCGAGCGCGTAGGCCGCAGGGACGGGGAAGCCAGCCCGGGCCAGCGCCGCGAGGTTCTTGGCCTTCCCGCCGAAGGCGTGAGCCTTGCGCGGTACGATCGACTCGATCCGGCGTACGACGGCGCTCATCGTCGGGCGCGGAGCATACCAGCCGGGCGGCCCTCCAACGGCCCCCGGTGTGTCATGACGCACCGCGTCAGCTCCGGGAGGCCCGCCGCGGACGGGCGCGGCGGGGTCAGCGTCGGCCCTTGAACCCCATCATGTCCTGGATCACCGCCTCGGACTCCTCGGCGATCTCCAGCTCCTCGCGCATGCGGTCCGCGCAGTCCTCGCACAGCTTGAGGGTCCGCCGCCCGACCTTGAGCTTCACCAGCTCGTCGACCTCGTCCTCACATTCACGGCAAACGGGCATCGCTCGGTCCCTCCGGCTCGATGGGGGCTTGCCCCGAGAGGGGTAAGATTCTACTCCTTCCCGAACCTTCCCTCACCCCGAGGCTTGAGAAGCGGTATGGACGAGCGGATCGAAGGCATCCTCGAGCTCTGGTTTGGCGCGCCCGCAGACGGCGAGGAGCGTCCGAGCGGCAAGGAGCTCTGGTTCGAGAAGAGCGCCAAGATGGACCGGCTGATCGAGCGCCGCTACGGCGCCCTGGTCGACAAGGCGGTGCGCGGCGACCTCGACGGCTGGGCCGAGACGGCGCGCGGGCGCCTCGCGCTGATCCTCGTGCTCGACCAGTTCCCGCGGCGGATCTACCGAGAGACCGCGCGCGCCTACGTCGGCGAGGAGAAGGCCCTCGGGCTCTGCTTCGACGGCCTCGACGAAGACATGCACCGGCAGCTCGCGCCGCTCGAGCGCGCGTTCTTCCTGATGCCGTGCGTGAACGCGGAGGACGTCGACGCGCAGCTCGCGGGGGTCGAGGAGTTCCAGGAGCTCGTCAACGAGGCGCCGCCGGAGCTCCGGGCGGACTGCGAGACGTTCCTGCGGATGGCCGAGAAGAGCCGCGACATCGTGGAGCGCTTCGACCGCTTCCCCCACCGCAACAACATCCTCGGGCGCTCGTCGAGCTCCGAGGAGTCGGCCTGGCTCCAGCACAGCGGCGCGCTGTAGCGCGACCGCCCGGACGGGCCCGGTGGACGATCACTTCCACGACGAGTGCGGCGTCTTCGGCATCTTCGGGGCCGAGGAGTCGGCGAACCTCGCCTACCTCGGGCTGCACTCGCTGCAGCACCGCGGGCAGGAGTCCTCGGGCATCGTCAGCAGCGACGGCCAGCAGCTGTTCGCGCACCGAGCGATGGGGCTGGTGCAGGACGGCTTCGGCCCGGCGGTGATGGACCGCCTCGTCGGCGACCGCGCGATCGGGCACGTGCGCTACTCCACCGCCGGCGCCAAGGCGGACCTCAAGAACGCTCAGCCGATCGCGGTCGACTACGCGCAGGGCGCGCTCGCGGTCGCGCACAACGGCAACCTCACGAACTTCGATCACCTCCGCGCGAGCCTCGAGTCGGAGGGCTCGATCTTCCAGACGACGAGCGACACCGAGCTGCTCGTCCACCTGATCGCGCGCTCGCGCCAAGAGGAGCTCGCCGACCGCGTCGTCGAGTCGCTCCGCGCGGTACAGGGCGCGTACTCGATCGTGTTCCTGACGCCGACCCAGCTCATCGCGGTGCGCGACCCCTACGGCCTCCGCCCGCTCTGCCTCGGCATGCTCAAGGACGCCCAGGTCGTCGCGTCGGAGCCCGTCGCGTTCCACCTGATCGGGGCCGAGTACCTCCGCGACGTCGAGCCCGGCGAGATGATCGTCATCGACCGCGCCGGCCTGCGCTCGCTGCGCCCGTTCGAGCCCCAGCCCCGCAAGATGTGCATCTTCGAGTACGTCTACTTCGCGCGGCCCGACTCGACCCTGTCGGGGGTGAGCGTCTACGAGGCCCGCAAGCGCATGGGGCGCGTGCTCGCCGAGGAGCAGCCGGCCGACGTCGACCTCGTGATCCCGGTGCCCGACAGCGGCGTCGCCTCCGCGATGGGCTTCGCGCGGGCCCTCGGCGCGCCGTTCGAGCTCGGGCTGATCCGCAGCCACTACGTGGGCCGCACCTTCATCGAGCCGGCGCAGTCGATCCGGCACTTCGGCGTGCGGCTCAAGCTCAGCCCGGTGCGCGGCCTCCTCGA
>JAUHXR010000214.1 GCA_030426845.1 Polyangia bacterium
GACACCGCCTACCGCGCCGCCCAGCGGAACTGCGCACCGGACACACGGGGCCTCGCAGCGGTCAACAAGTTCGACCTGGGGCCCAAGGCGCGGGCGGAGCTGGAAGAGCAGGTCGCAGGCGCCGAGGAATCGCTCGAGCACGCCAAGGCGACGCTCATCAAGCTGCAATCGGGCGACGCCGAGACCGTCGCGGCCACGCTCACCGGCCTGCTCGGGGGCGGCTCGAGCGGCGCGAGCCCGGCGGCTGGCGCCCGCTCCACCGCGGCCCGCGCCGCGGCCGCGCCGAACGCCGCGAGCCTCTCTTCGAGCGTCTCCATCCAGGCGCACAGCGACCTCAACGCGATCGTGGTCACCGCGTCGCGGGCCGACTACCGCGCGATCGAGCAGCTCATCGAGGAGCTCGACACGCCGCCGCGGCAGGTCTTCCTCGAGATGGTCCTCCTCGAGGTCTCGGTCAGCGACGACAACAGCTTCGACTCCAACATCTTCACCGGCCTCGCGTCGCTCTTCGGCACCAACGTCCTCGGGCTCCTCACCTCGCTGGGGACCGGCGTCGACCCGACCGGCGTTGGCACGAGCCTCAGCCTCTTCGGGCCGCTGATCACGGACTCGCGGCTCCCCGACGGCTCGATCCCCGAGTTCGGGCTCCAGCTCCAGGCGGTGGCTCAGAACGTGCGCACCAACATCGTCGCGACGCCCCACATCACCGCGCTCGACAACCGCGAGGCCACGATCAACATCGGCGAGAACGTGCCGCTCCAGTCGTCCGCGGTGAGCGGGAGCTTCCTGACGAGCGCGCTCGCAGGTCAGGACGCGGCCGCGGGCCAGGCCGCGCTCAGCCAGCTCGCGGGCGGGTCCTCCGGCGGGCGCCGCGACACCGGGACGATCGTCACGGTGACCCCGCACATCAACGACGACGGCGAGATCCGCCTCGAGCTGCGCGCCGAGGACTCGCGCCAGTCCGAGCGCTCCGGGAACCTCGGCGCCGCGACCCTCGCCCAGAGCATCGCCGAGACGGAGCTCGTGGCGCGCGACGGCGAGACGGTGGTGATCGGCGGGCTCACCCGCGAGCAGGAGGACCTCGAGCGCAACGGGATCCCCATCCTCAGCGAGATCCCGATCCTCGGGATGCTCTTCGGCGGCACCTCGGATCGGCGCATCAAGCGGGACCTGCTGTTCTTCGTGACCCCGCACATCATCCGGCGCCCGTCCGACATGCGCGCGATCATGGAGCGCCGACTCCGCGAGCGGCGCGAGCTGCTCGAACGCGCGATGGCGTTCGACGACGACTGGGAGCCGCCGGTGGACTACGCCCGGACGCGCGGGCTGGTCGGCGAGATGCTGACCGCGGTCGACGCCATCAACGAGGAGGTCGCGCGGGCGAGCGCCGCGATCGAGCCGCCGCCCGAGCACGTCCTGCGGCCGCCCGTGGATCTCGCGCTCGAGCCGTCGGACGAGCCGGCCGACGAGCCGCCCGTCGAGTCGGAGGACGCGCCCGACGACGCCGGGTAGACCTCAGCTCGCGCGGGCCTGGGTCGCGGCCTCGCGCAGCTCGGCGTAGACGCGCTCGGCCTCCGCGCGCCGCGCGTGGCGCGGGGTCGTGTAGGCGACGCGGATCTGCACGCGCCCGGTGCGCTCCACGAGGAGCACCTGGTGCCCGTCGGGGCGGATGATCCGGAGCAACCCGGGGAGCGTGCGGTCCGGCTCGCCGCCGCCGCTCTGCGCGAGCACCGCGTCCCGCGCGGCGCCCAGCGGCAGATCGGCGCGCCACGCGAGGCCGTGGAAGCACGCGGACTCGAGGACGAGGGTCACTCAGGTCGCCCGGACCACGACCTCGGTGCAGTCGTCCCCGCGGGTCGCGCATCGGTTCGCCGTCACCTCGAACCCGAGCCCCGCGCCGCGGAACAGCTCGTTGTAGAGCGCCTGGCTGAGGCGCGGCTTCTCCTGCCACTTCACGCGGTGGGCGAGCACCATGATCGCGAGGGCCGCGCCCTGGAAGAAGTAGCAACGCGGCTTGTCCGAGCGACCGTAGCGCGCGAGGTAGAACGGCGCCTCGTAGTTGCTCGACGCGCACATCACCAGGCGCTGGCCCGGGACGTACTCGTCGACCGACCAGCGGCCGAAGCCGAGGCCGCGCGCGATCGCGGCGCCGCCCTTGATGATCTCGAGCGGGTCGCCGCTGAGCGGGTAGGCGACCGCCTCCCACTCCGGCGAGGCGAGGATCCCGCCGAAGGTGTTGAACACGCAGACGTGCCCGGCCTCGCGGAGCAGCGCCTCGCAGAGCCCGACGCTGGACGGCGCGGCCTGCTCGATGTGACGCACCGCCTCGTAGGCGGTCTGGTCGTAGTAGTTCGCGAGGTGCAGCGTGACGAAGACGCCGAACGCGTCGACGAGCCCGCGCTCGTCCCCGCCGACGCCCTTCACGAAGCCCTGGAGGGCGTCCGCGATCGCGCCGATCTGCTCCTCGTGCTGCCCGCCGCGCGAGCCGCCGAGGTGGCGCTTGAAGTCCTCCTCGGTGACCGGCGCGGCGATGCCCGGCCCCGGCGTGCGGCGGCTGAGCGCGAACTCGCACACCGGCTCGCGCCGCGCGACGCACTGCCGCTCACGCGCGCCGATGCTCCCGTCGGGGAGGCCGAAGGCGACCTGGGTCGCCGCCGCCGCGAAGCCGGCCGCGACCGCGTCGGCCGTCTCCAGGCGCCGGACCGCGTCGCCGTACTTCTCGGACCAGGTGTACCCGTAGTGCAGGTACTCGCCGCGGGCGGTGCCGCCGTCGGCGGTGATGTCGAGGCTCATCCGGCCGTGGCCAGTGGCCCGGAAGAGCTCCTGCGCCAGCTCGATGCGCTCGGCCGGGGTGCGCTTGTCGAGGCGCGCCGAGAGGGGCGCCAGGAGGCCGTGATAGGCGGCCCGCGCGGCCTCGAAGCGCACGCGCTGACCGGCCTCCTCGCCCAGGACGTCGTCGACGGTCTGGTCGTGGAACAGGTTGTAGTGGTGACAGTGATAGAGGTAGGGAGCCCCCGCCATGAAGGTGAGGTCATGGGGCTCGAGGAGCGTCATCTCGTCTTGCACACTGCTGCTCACTGCGGCCTCACTTCACACGTTCAGGGTCTGGAGGCCGAGGATCGCCTTGGCCGCGTTCTCGAGGGCCTCGGCCTGGCGGTCGTCGAGCGCCTCGGGCTTCTCGAGGGACGCGAGCGGGAGCCCCGCGCGGAGCGCGACGCGCATCGTCACGGTGTGCGGGTCGGGGGCGTAGCGGTGGAGGAACTCCATCACGCGGACCGCGCGGGGTCGCTCCTCGACCTCGACCCGCGGCAGGGACTCGCGGATCTGCTCGATCAGCCGCCGGGTGTGGAGCCGGGCCATCCCGAGGGGCGCGCCGCGCTCGAAGATGCACCCGCAGACGAAGTGGGTGTCGATCTCGTTCAGCAGGATGATGCTGTCGGCGGACTCGATGGTCACCTGCATCTCGGACGACCAGGAGCCGAGGGATTTGAGGGCGGACCGGTTCGAGCGGACCAGATCGCCGAAGTAGGTCGCGACCTCCTCGTCCGCCCAGCCGGCGGTGTCGCGCTGCCACGAGTCGAACAGCAGGCAGTCGGGCATCGCGGTGACGAGGACCGCGCGGAGCGAGGCCACCTCCCTTGCGGCGGCGGCGAGGACGGGCTCATTCATCGACTTCTCCCAGGGTGTGGGCCAGCGCGGTCTGCGCGCGCGCCAGGACATCATCCGGAACCATGTCGTCGGCCACGAGCCCGGCGCCGAACGCGCCCCACTCCGTATCCATGGCGACGATGTGGAGCACCTCTCCCACGCCCGTCGTGATCGCCATGCGGCGCTCCGACGCGATCGTGGCGCGGACCTCTTGGAGGGTCCGCATGAGCACCGCGCTGGTGGCCACGTGGTCGGGCGCGACCGCCCGCACCGCCACCGCGAGGCCGTTGGAGTCGGTCACGAAGACCCGGTCGGTCTGGGCCGCCTCGCAGAGCCAATCCAGGAAGTGCGAGACCCGCTCCTCGAGCGTGGCGCCCCGCACCTCGAAGGGGGGCGGCTCCGCGGCGGGGGTCGGGGGAGGCGGCGCCGAGGCGACGGGCGCGGCCGCCGGCGCGGGGGCGGGCGGTCGGGGCTCCACGCGCTCGGACGAGGCCCGCCGAGCGAGGATCGCGAGCTCGCCCGGATCAATCCAAGAGATGGATCGGTGCATCGTCCTCCTCCTCGTGCGCGAGCCCGATCCGAGCCTCCAGCTCGGCGGCCAGGTTGTCGAAGACGCCCGCGACGGGCGGCGGGCGGCGGCGGAGCAGCCCGACGGGGACGCCCTTGGCGCTCGCCTCGAGGAAGACCTCGTCGCGCGGGATGTGGGTGTCGACCAGCAGCTCGGTCGGCAGGGTGCCCCAGGCCTCCTGGGTCACCGCGAAGGTGGTCTGCTCGCGGAAGCGGGTCATCGTCAGGACGATCGCGGCGAGCCGTAGGTCCGAGCCCTGCTCGCGCATCGCGTTGATCGCGCGCAGGGTCTGAGGGAGCGTCCGCAGCGCCAGGGGCTCGCTCTGGAGCGGCACCACCACGTCGGCGCACGCGCGCAACGCGCCTTGCGTCGCTCCACCCACCCCTGCCGGGGTGTCGACCATCACCAGGTCGAAGCCGCGTTCGCGGAGCTGGGCGATCAGCCGGGTCAGGGCCTCGCCGGTCGACAGGTCGTCGAGCCAGCGCTGTAGCCCGTCGATCGGCGGCGTGCCCACCGTGATCAGGGCGAGCTCGGGGAGCTTCGTCTGGATCAGCGCGTCCGAGAGCGGGGTGCCTGCGAGCCACTCCGCGAGCCCCGCCTGGCGGCTCTTCTTGCCGGCGAGCGAGAGGCCGACCGCGCCCTGCGGATCGGTGTCCACCAGGACCGTCCGCAGCCCCCGTTTCGCGAAGGCGAAGGCGAGGTTGAGCGCGAGCGTGGTCTTCCCGACCCCACCCTTCTGGCTGACTGTCGCGAGGGTCCTCATGATTCTCCCTGGCTCGTGTAGCCGAGCCCGCGAAGGCGCTCGAGGTTGTGCTTGATGACCTTGTCGTTGGGGCGCAGCGCGGCCGCGGCCTGGAAGCTCTCGGCCGCCGCCCTGAGGTCGCGCCGCAGGACCGCGCGCGCGGCCGCGCTCAACAGCTGGTCGACCTGGCGCGACACCTCGCTGTCGTCGAGCGGCGCGGGGTGGAGGCTGTGCCGGCCCGTCGTCTCCTCGTCCTCGCGGCGCGCCGCCTCGAGCAGCAGGTACTCCCAGTGGCCCTGGACGTTGCGGCTCGGCGGCGCCTCCTCCGGGCGCCGGAGGCGCGCCAGCGAGCCGCCGCGGACGAGGCGCCGGAACGCCGCGACCCCGTCGCCGTGCTCGTCGTTTGCGGCCCAGATCTCACCCTCGTGGACGAAGATCTCGCCGAGCTGCAAGCCATCGCGGCTGCACTGCACGACCGCGCTGTGCCCTCCCATGCACGCGAGCTGGAGGTACTCCGCGGGGCTCAGGAGCGGCTGGCGATCGAGGGTCTCGCGGGTCGTGCGCTCGAGGAGCTTGCGGATCTGGCGGGCCGAGATCGGCCGGTGCAGCACGTGGACGCCGGGGTCGCTCGGCATGGCGGCCGGCGGCGCCGCGTCCTCGTCGAGCACGAAGACCACACAGGTCGGCTCGCGGTGGAGCCGGCGGGCCCGCGCGATCGCCTGCACGCCGTCGCCGTCCGGCAGCGCCCAGCGGGTGATCAGGATGTCGGGCGGGTCGATGTCCATCACCGTGCCCGCCTCCTCGAGGCTGCCCGCCGTGATCGCGGAGACGCCGCGCACCCGCCGGACGTGGCTCGCGAGGAGCGCGCGCTCCCGCGGGTCGGGCTCGATGACGAGGGCCACCGGCACGCTCAGCCGCCTCCGTTCTTCATTCGCTCTCGGATGCGGATGAGGTTGTGCAGCGCGCGGCGCTCGTTCGGGCGGATCTCGAGGCACCGCTCGAAGTGGCGCTGGGCTCCCTCGAGGTCGCGGACGATGTAGGCGCGGGTGGCCTTGGCGAAGGCCTCGTCGAAGCCGTCGTTCGGGGCCTTGGGCGCCGGGACGGGGGTGAGGGTCGGCGGGACGAGCGAGCCTGGCCGCCGGTCCCCGTCCGCGAACAGGCGCACCAGCGCGCGCAGCGTCCGCTCCCGGCCGAGGGGCGCGCTCTCGGCGATGTCCGCGAGCGACGCGATGCCGTCCGCGAGGCGGGCGACGAGGCGCGTCTCCGGGTCGAGCGTCCCGAGGTCCCGCACGGGGGCCGGCGCGCGGCTCATGTCGCCGAGGCGCAGGATGCTGTCCTCGACGACCTTGGCCTTGAGGTGCTGGATGCTGCGGGTGAGCGCCGGGTCGTCGGGCCGGCGGAGCCGGTCCGCGTAGAGGACGCGCAGCGCGTCGTCGTAGCGCTTGTCGCGCACGAGCTGGAGCACCTCGCGACGGACGCGCTGCGACTCGGTGACCTCCGCATTCGAGGGCTCCCACGTCGGCTCGGGCGGGTGCTCGCTCAGCGCCCCCGCCGCCTCGAGGTAGTCCCGGGCCCGGACCGAGTCCGGTCGCAGCGACAGCGCCTCCCGCCACGCCGCGATCGCCCGCTCCTCGAGACCGCGACCGTACAGCTCGAGGCCCTCCTCGAGCAGGGTCTCGACCCGGTCGCGAGTGCTGTCGGCCACGTTCAGCAGTACCTCGGAGCGCACGGTTCCAACGTCGATGAGGGTATCAGTGATCCCAACTCGGGCTGGGAAATATCAAGCGGTGTGCCAGAGGCTCGCGCGTGATCCGGGTGCGCTCGCAGTCCCGGGATGAGACAGGTGCCCGCGATCGCGCCGCCCGCCGCTCTCGATTCGGTACACCTGCGTACGGCGCGTCCGGGTGTAGGTTGAGGTGTCACTCCGGATCTGGCGCGCGCGCGTCGAGGACGATCCCGGCTGCCGCTCCGTCGGGATCGCGCGCATACACGCAGAGCCCGCCGGCCCGCGGTCCGATGGCTCGCAGCTCGAGGGAGTGCGGGCCGGGTCCGAGGGGCCGCGGAATCACGATAGATGCCCACGCGCCGACTCCGTCGTCGGGCGGCGCGGTCAGGGTGCCGACGTGAGCCCCGTCGAGCCACACCTCGACGGTGGACGTGTCCTCCGGTCCGCCGCCCCGGCCCGGCAGCTCGCTCGAGATCCTGAGGCGGAGGGTGAACCGCTCGACCCCGGCGCGCCCGCGCAGGCGGTAGACGACCTCGCCAGGGCCTCCGCCGTAGAAGTGCGGCGCCTCGTCGCCGTCGTAGGTGCCCGCGCCCTCGAACGCCGCGCGGGCGAAGCGGCGGGGATCGAGGCGCAGCATGTCGCCCTCCCACCGCCCCTGCGGCCGCGGATCACCCCTGAGCCGCTGCGTCGGATCGAACCGCCTCGCGTCGCCCGCGCTCGGGTCGAGGAGCGGGTTGCTCGAGCGGGGTGCCCGTCGCGACGCCAGGCGGGCCATCGCGCGCAGGGTGGCGCGGAGCCCCTCGGTCTGGCGCCGCCGCGGGCCGCTCGCGTAGACGCCGTAGCGGCGGCGATCCCCGTCGGATGGGAGGTACGTCCAGACCAGCGCGCCCGCCGCGCCGTCGGCCAGCGTCCGGCGGAGGAACCGCTCCATCCACCGCGCGGCCGGCGCGCCGCGGACCCGGCCAACGTCGGTGCGGAAGCCCACCTCGCCGAAGAGCAGCGGCTTGCCGATCCCATGGTGCGCGAGCTGGACCCGGTCGTCGATCCAGCGCGCGAGGCCGGCCGCCGTGCGGACGCGGTGCCGGAGCGGGTAGGCGTGGCTGTCGCAGTAGTCGACGCTGTCGAGCGCGCAGACCTCACCCCAGACCGCCCGGCCGCGCGTCGTCGCGTAGCCGATGTGGCCGGCCGAGACGAGGGCCTCCGGGTCGAGGGCGTGGACGAGCCGGGCCTGCCGATCCACCCAGCGCACCATCGCGGCCTCGCCCCGCGCTCCCGCCGCCTCGGCTTCGTTGATCAGCTCCCAGGCGAAGACCGTCGGGTCGCCGCGGTGGGCCGAGACGACCCGCTCGACGTGGGCGCGGTAGGCCCGCTCGCAGACGGCGTCCTCGTAGAACGCGGTCATCTGGAGCGGCGGCGGCGAGCGGCTCGCGACCTCCTGGCCAGCCCACCGCAGGTACTGCGTCGCCCCACCGTGGTCGCCCCAGCGGTTCGCGAGCACGACGATCACGCGCAGCCCGAGGCGTCGGGCTTCGTTCAGGACCGCGTCCAGGTGGGAGAACGAGGCCTCGATCCAGCCCTCGGGACCGGCGCGGAACGCGTAGTCGGGCGCGTGCTCGGGGGCCGGCGCGGGGTACTCGCCGAGCGCCCAGACGCGAACGACGTTGAGCCCGTCGGCCGCGACGGCCTCGAGGGTCTCGCGCATCGCCGCCCGGTGCGCCGGCCCGTGCATCACGGCCGCGTTGGCCCCGATCACGTGGAAGGGCCGATCGCCGACCACGAAGCGCGTGCCCTCGACGCGCACCCGCTGCGCCGCCGCCGGGGCGGGGGCGAGCAGGAGGGTCGCCGCGGCGAGGGTCGCGATCCGCACCCCGCTTTCTTGACGCGGCGAGGAGCGTTCGGCGATGTGGTCCTATGTACGCAAGGTACTTACTTGTGGGGACCGTCCTCACGATCCTCGTCGGTATGGTCGGTCCGGGTGCGGCCAGCGCGCAGCGCGATCACGCGGCGGGGACCCCGCGCGGGCTCCCGGACGCGGCCGAGCTGACGGAGACGGGGCTCGTCTACACGGTCCAGCCCGGCGACACCGCGAGCGAGATCGCGGAGCGGTTCGAGGTCACGACCGAGCAGCTCGTGATGTGGAACGAGGGGCTCGAGCCGGACCGCATCCGGGAGGGCCAGCGGCTGCGGCTCGACACCGGGCTGCGCCGCATCGTGCACACCATCCGGGCGGGCGACACGCTCGCGGCGTTGGCCACGCGCTACGAGGTCGCGGTCAACGACATCGTGCGGTGGAACCGCCGGATCCGCCGGCACAGCATCCGGGTCGGGCGCGAGCTGACGATCTTCACGACCGTGCCCGAGAGCCGGTCCGAGTCGATCGGGACCCCCCAGGCGGGCCGGCTGGCTCACGCGCACCAGCTCCCGCGCAACCACCCCGCGATCCTCGTGCGCTACCCGCAGCGCGCGTGGGGCACCGACGAAGCGGTGCGGTGGATCGTCGACGCGTTCGACGCGGTGCGCGACGCGCACCCGGACACCCCGCGAGTCGCCATCCACGATCTGTCGCGCGAGCGCGGCGGCGCGCTGATGGGTCACCACAGCCACACCTCCGGGCGCGACGCGGACATCGCCTACTTCCAGAATGGCTGCGGCGAGGAGTGCCGGTTCCGCACGATCGGCCCCTCCGACCTCGACGTGGCGCGCCAGTGGACGCTGTTCCGCTACTGGCTCGAGCACGACCAGGTCGAGGCGATCTTCGTCGACTACGCGCTCCAGCGCGCCCTCTACGAGCACGCGCGCGCCGAGGGCGTGCCCCGCGAGCAGCTCGCCCGCTGGTTCCAGTACCCGCGCGAGGAGGGCAACCGCTACGGCGTGATCCGCCATCACCCGCGCCACGCGAACCACTTCCACGTGCGCTTCGTCTGCCACGAGACCGACGAGGCCTGCCGGTAGGCGAGTAGATCCCGCGCGTCGATGCGGTAGGCTCGCCCCGCGGTGGCGAAGATCCCGGAGAAGGTGGTCGAGGAGGTCGTGGGCGAGGTGTCGCAGCGGATGGGCGACCCGACCTACGCGCAGCTCGCGATCGGCAGCTTCGCCCAGGCGCACCCCGACGCGGGCCGGTTCATCACCGCGCACCTCGACGAGCTCGGCGGCGGCGAGGGCGTGATGCACGCGGTCTTCCACGCCGAGGTGCTCAACGAGTGCTTCCGGCGCCACCACGGGCGGAGCCTCTCGCCGATCGGCTTCGAGGTGCTCGACATGGCGTCGCAGGGCGACCCGAGCGAGAAGCTCGGCCGCATCCAGCCCGCGCTCGCGTCCTACATCGCGAGCAACGTCGAGCTGCCCGTGATGCAGCGCCTCCTCGCCCTCGTCGCGGTGGCGATGGACGAGATGAGCTGAGCGCGGGCCTCGATGAAGCTCGACGACCCGATCGCGCTCGAGGTGCGCTGCCGCGCGTGCGGCCAGGAGACAGCGCACGAGGTCGGCGCGGTGCTCTACGACGCGGCGCCGGTCGAGGCGGGGGTCGAGGACGCGTGGAGCGAGGCGATCTACGTGCCGCTCTCGCTGGTCTGCCCGGCCTGCGGCGCGGTAGATTCGCACGAGGTCTTGCCCGAGGCGGGCGCGCGGGTGGCCGCGCTCGCGGCCGAGGGGGCCGAGGCCGAGTCCGCGACCGTGCGCGAGGGGCGGGCCGCCCTCTCGGACGGCACCCCGATCCGCACGCCGACGGAGGGCCTCGCGCGGCTGCGAGCCCAGGCGGAGGCCGCGCCCACCGACGCGCTCGGGTGGCGGCGGCTCGGCAACTTCGCGGTCCGGGCCGGGCGGCACGACGAGGCGATGGCCGCGTTCCGGCGCGGCGCGGCGATCGAGGGCGAGCTCGAGTGCGCGATCGCGGTCGCGGTCGACGAGGTCACGCGCGAGACCGACCAGGGGTTCGAGGCGCTGGCCCGCGCGGTGTCGCGGCTCGTCCACGCGGAGCCTCAGCGCCGGCCGCTCCAGGCGGCGCAGCTCGCCGAGGCGCTGCGCCGGCTCGGCCGCGGGCACCTCCACGTGGCCGGTGGCGCCCTCGCGGTGGCCGAGGTGCGCGACTGGTCGCGGCTCGGGGAGCTGCTCGCGAGCCGGCGTGTCGAGCCGAGCTTGGCGCTCGAGGCGAGCGCGCCGCCGATCGATCTGCGCGCGGCCCTCGCGCGCGCCTGAGCCGACCGGTCAGCCGACACGGACGATGCGCCGGGCGGTGACCCGCGCGTGGTGCTCCGACGGGCGAGCGGCCTCGCGCGGGGTCGACTCGCGCAGGCCCGGTCCGCGAAGGGCCGGCCCGTGCGCGACCGGTCCGGGCAGAGCCGGTCCGGGCAGAGCCGGTCCGGGCAGGGTCGGCTCGGGCAGAGCCGGTTCGGGCAGAGCCGGTCCGGGCAGAGCCGGTCCGCACAGAGCCGGTCCGCACAGAGCCGGTCCGGGCAGGGTCGGCTCGGGCGCCGGCACCGTAGGTCGCAAGGCGTCTTCCAGCGCGCCGCGGCCGGGGGCGCGCAGGCCGCGCAGGGTCGTGTCCACCGAGGCGCTTGGAGGCGACGTCGGGCCAGGCGCGCCAGCAGGCCGCGGCGGCGGGGCGGTCGCGCGCCGGGGCGGCGGCTGCACGGCCACGAGCCGTCGCAGCCACTCGCGCCGCTGCGCGTAGCGCCGGTTGCCGGGCTGCTCGCGGGCGAGGCGGTCGTAGATCGCGGCCGCGCGCTCGACGTAGCCCTGCTCGAGCTGGAGCTCGGCCATCTCCTCCGCGTCGAGGTGACGCGTCGTGTCGAGGAGCGAGCGGAGGTGTAGGTAGGGGTTCTTCACCGGTCGAGGGATCGGGCCTTCGAGGCGCGCTCGCGAAGCACGCTCGCGCAACAGGAATGCGCAGCAGGACTGCGAAACAGGTCTGCGAAACACGGGCCAGCCGAGCCGCGGTCGTGATCCACTCGATCGGTGGCCCGCGCGTGAACCGACATTCACGTGCGCGTTCGCCGGCACGTGGTGCGCACTCGACGCGCGCGGTGTGCACCACGTGTACGGGCCCGGCGTGGAGCTCGGCCGCTCACGGGGCCTGCGCCGAGCGGCCCGGGCCTTGCGATGCCCGCTCTCCTCAAGGAGGTGACGATGACCAAGCAGAGCAACACCGCGGCGTGGCGTTTCCAGGTGTGGGTCTCGTTCGTGGTGTCGATCGGGCTGACCGCCCTGGGCGTGCTCTATCTGCCGGTCGACCTGTGGACGAAGGGCTTCCTCGCGATGGGCCTGCTGTTCACCGTCGGCTCGTGCTTCAGCCTCGCCAAGACGATCCGCGACGACGCCGAGGCGGTGCGCCCGCCCGAGCTGGCCAACGTCGAGCGCAGCGGCCCGTTCCGTTCCGCGGCCTGACGCCCGTCGCGATCAGTCCGGGCGGCGCTCGCGCATCGTCACGAGCTCCTCGGCCGCGGTGGGGTGCAGCCCCACCGTCGCGTCGAGCTGGGCCTTCGTCGCGCCGCACTTCAGGGCGACCGCGAAGCCCTGGATGATCTCGGGCCCGTCGTCACCCGCGATGTGCACGCCGAGCACGCGGTCGCTGGCCGCGTCCACGACGATCTTCATGAAGGTGCGCCCCGCGCTGCCGCCGAGGGTGTTCTTCATCGGCCGGAACTCGCTCGTGTAGACGTGGACCTCGTCCGCGCGCTCGCGCGCCTGCGCCTCGGTCAGCCCCACGCACGCCACCGGCGGCTGCGAGAACACCGCGGTCGGGACGTGGTCGTAGTCCAGCGCGCCGGGCGGGCCGTCGGTGGTGAGGTTGCGCGCGAGGACGATCGCCTCTTCGATCGCGACCGGCGTCAGGTTGAGGCGGTCGGTCACGTCGCCGAGCGCGAAGATGTGATCGACCGTCGTCTTGTAGTGCGCGTCGACCACCACCGCGCCGCGCTCGTTGAGCTGCACGCCGACCTCCTCGAGGCCGAGCCCGCGCGTGTTCGGATCGCGGCCGATCGCGTAGAGGACCTCGTCGACCTCGAGGCTCTCTTCGTGCGACAGCATCGCGACCTGGCCGCCGTCGGTCGGCTCGATGCACTCGACCTTCGTGTTGAGCCGCACGTCGACGCCTCGCTTGCGGACCTCCTCGAGGACGAAGGCCCGCACGTCGTCGTCGAAGCCGCGCAGCAGGTGCGCGCCGCGCGCCGCGAGGGTGACCTGCGAGCCGAGGCCGTGGAACACGCAGGCCATCTCGAGGGCGATGTAGCCGCCCCCGACCACCAGCAGGCGCTCGGGGCGCCGCTCCGCGTAGAAGACGTCGTCGCTGATCCAGGCGCGCTCGGTGCCGCGCTCGGTCGGCCGGCGTGGCGTTCCGCCGGTGGCGACCAGGATCTTCGCCGCGGTGACCCGCCGGACCTCGCCGTCGGCGAGCGTGACCTCGAGCTCGTGGGGGCCGACCAGCCGGGCGCGCCCGCGGAGCACCTCGCAGCCGCTCGCGTGGAGCACGCGCCCGTAGACCTGGTTGAGGCGCGCGATCTCGGCGTCCTTGTTCCGCACCAGCGTCGCCCAGTCGAAGCTGCCTTCGCCCACCGTCCACCCGAAGCCCGCCGCCTGGGCGAGCTCCTCGGAGACCTTGCTCGCGTAGACGAAGAGCTTCTTCGGTACGCAGCCGACGTTGACGCACGTGCCGCCCAGGAAGCGCTCCTCGGCGACCGCGACCCGCAGGCCCTGGGCCGCGAGGAGGCGGCTCGCGCGGACGCCGCCGGAGCCCGCGCCGATCGTGAACAGGTCGTAGTCGTAGGCCATGGGCCGGAGTCTACGCGCTCGACGATCCGCACGTTACCGGGCGTCGCGCGACCGATCGCCGGCGGCCTCCTCGTCGCCGTGCGCGTCGTGCGGTTGATCGAGCGGCGCGTCGTCTCCGCTCGTCCATCGGGCCGGGCGCTCCTCCTCCGGCGGGGTCGACGCGCCGCCGCACGCGACGAGGAGCGAGAGGGCGGCGAGGAGGATCACGAGGCGAGCGATCACGGGGCCTCCGGGACGGTGAGGGCGCGCGGCGGGGTCACCGACGTCGCCGAGGGGTCGTCGAGCGCGTAGGCGGTGAGGCGCAGGCCCCGGGTCCGCCCCGACGCGATCCAGCGGAACGCGAGCGGGACGTGGACCACGGCCTCGGCCGAGAGCGGCTCGAGGTGCACGCGGATCACGCCGGCGAGGTCGGGGGCGTCCACGCCTCGTACCTCGGGCGCGCCCCGCAGCGCGCGCTGGCAGTCCTCGTCGCACCGCGCCGCGCCCGGGAGCTGGACGTCGACCACCGGCCCGCTCACCGCCCGCTCGGTCGCGTTGGTCACCACCAGCTCGAGGCCCGAGCGCCCGCCCTCGCGCCCGGCGGTGCCCTCGACCCGCGCGCGGAGCGGACCGGCCTCGCCGGGGGCCGCGGGCGCCAGGTAGCGGGACTCCGCCGAGGCGACCAGCGCGCCCTCCGCGCGCACCGTGACGTCGGCGTCGCGCGGGAGCGGGAGCTCCGCGTATCCGTGGTCGAGCACGACGCGCTGCGCGGCGCCGTTGATCGTGACCGTCGCCTCGCTCGGGGCGTCCACCCCGAACACGCCGTAGACGCCGGCCGCGAGCGCCCAGAAGAGCCCCTCGCCGCCCTGCTCCGCCAGCGCGTCGAGCCGAGCCGCGCCGCTCCGCGCGAGCTCCTCGGCGAGCGCGTCGTCGCCGACCTGGCGCGCCGCGATCGCGAGCGCGAGCGTGCCGATCCAGCTGTCGCCCGTGCGCGTGTCATCGCCCGGCACCCAGCGCCGCCCGGCCCCGTCGGCCTCGAGGCGCGCGGTGGCCCGCTCGAGGAGGAGCCGCCCGGCCGCGTCGGCGCGATCGGCCAGCAGCAGGCCCGCGGCCATCCGCGCCATGACGGCGGGGCGGTCGCTCGCCCGGGTGAGGGTTCGCCAGCCGTCTTGACGGAGCTCCGCGACCAGCGCGGCCATCGGATCGGCGCCGCCCTCCGGGTCGAGGCTCGCCGAGGAGCTCAGCGCGGTCAGCACCGCGGCCCGCGCCTCGAGCTCCTCGGGCAGCGCCCTGCGGAGCCGCTCGGTCGCCGGGGTGACCGCCTCGGCGCGCTGCTCGTCCCGCGCCCATGCCACGATCGCGCAGGCGGTGGTGAGCGGATCGCCGGGCTCCGCCTCCGCGAGGAGCGTCGGCGCCACGGGCTGGTCGACCATCGCGCGCGACCACGCGAGGAGCGCGGGGTGATCGGCGCGCGCGCGGTCCCCGGTCTCTCCACGAGGCCAGGCGCGCGGCCCGGTGAGGGAGAGCCTCCCGCGCCACGGGGTCGCGTCGCCGGGGGTGTGGACCGCGAGCCTCGCCTCGCCCTCGCTCCAGGTCGCGGCCGAGCGCGCCCGCAGCTCTCCGTCCGGCACGACGCGGAGCCGCTCGGCGAAGGTCGAGGTCGTCCGATCGTCGATCCGCACGCGCACCGTCACGTCGGTGAGGCCCGCGCGCGCCGCGTCGAGGACGAGCCGGTCGCCCTCGAGGCGCGCGTCGACCGCTCGTCCGCGCGTCTCGACCGTGACGGTCGGCCGCGGGGCGTCGGCGAGCCTCACGAGGCGCAAGGGGACGCTCAGGCGCTCGCCGACCCGGAGCGCGTGGGGCAGCTCCAGGTCGGCGACCCAAGGCGCGCCGGCGACCAGGGTCGCGCGGTCCGTGCGGAGCCCGGCGTCTCCGAACCGCAGGGCGGTCACCGCGTAGCTCCGTCGGGCGGCGGGGAGCTCCCACGCGACCTCCGGCCCGCGCCCGCCGATCGCGTCGTCGATCGGGGTCACGGGGGCGCCGTCGACGCGCGCCGGGGCCGGGGCCGGCGCGTCCCACCAGCCGGCGCGTCGCGCGATCGGTCCGTCGACCTCGTCCTCGACGTAGACGTTTAGCAGCTCCGCGAGCGAGGCGACCGTCGCGCGGTCGAGCAGGGTCCCGTCGAGGCGCGCGAGGAGCACGTCCTCGCCCACCGCGTCGGCGTAGATCGAGCCGGCGGGCAGGACCCGGGCGAACGGATCGGCGAGGTCGTCGGCGGTGCCGAGGCGCTGGTCGGGGCCCGCGCTCACCAGCTCCCAGCCGTCGACCGGCGACAGGAACGCGAAGCGGGCGCGGCCGCGCACGGGGCGGAGCGCGAGGGGGGTGCCCCAGCCGTCGTAGAGCGTCGCGGCCTCGGGCCAGCGTGAGAACGAGGCCTCCCCCGAGCTGGCGGCCTCGATGAGCCCGGGCACGAGGAGCGGGACCTCGCCACGTCGAGACCAAGGCACGTCGAGCTGCCGCTCGCGGACGAGGTCGCGCAGCATGACGTTGGCCGCGAAGAGGTGCGCGCGGGTGA
>JAUHXR010000215.1 GCA_030426845.1 Polyangia bacterium
CCCCGAGGCCGTCCGCCGCAACAATGGTAGTCTAACGGTCCAGTGCCGTCGGGAGATTCCGTGCTGGCTGACGACGACGATCCCCTCCTCGGGCGGGTGCTCAACGACCGCTACCGCGTGGTTCGTCGGCTGGGCGAGGGGGGGATGGGCGCCGTCTACGAGGCGCACCACGAGCTCATCGACAAGCGCGTGGTCATCAAGGTCCTCCACGAGGACATGGCCAAGGACGCCGAGATCGTGGAGCGCTTCCGGCGCGAGGCGCGCGCCGCGACCGCGATCGGCAACGAGCACATCGTCGACGTGACGGACATGGGCGAGCTGGCCGACGGCAGCCCGTTCCTCGTCATGGAGTTCCTCGAGGGCTGCGCGCTCGCGGACGTCGTCGAGGAGGACGGCCCGCTCACGGTGGCGCGCGCGGTCGCGATCGTCGCGCAGATCTGCGACGCGCTCGGGGCGGCGCACGCCAAGGGGATCGTCCACCGGGACCTCAAGCCGGACAACGTCTTCCTCATCCGGCGCAAGGGCGCGGACTTCGTGAAGGTGCTCGACTTCGGCATCTCCAAGATGAAGGAGATCCCCGGCCTCGACGGGAGCCTGACCAAGACCGGCGTCGCGATGGGCACGCCGAGCTACATGGCGCCCGAGCAGGCCCAGGGGCTGCGCACGGTCGACCAGCGCGCCGACATCTACGCGGTCGGGGTCATCCTGTTCGAGCTGCTCGCGGGCACGCTCCCGTTCGACGCGCCGACCTACCCGGCGCTGCTCCTCAAGGTGATGACCGAGTCGGCCCCGGTTCTCACACAGCTCCGCGCGGACGTCCCGCCCGGGCTGGCCGCCCTCGTCCTGCGGATGCTCGAGAAGCAGCCGGAGGGCCGGCCCACCACCATGGAGGAGGTGGCCGAGGCGCTCGCGCCGTTCCGCGCCGTCGACCTGGCGCCGACGATGCTCGAGCCGCCCCGCCCCGATCCGGCGAAGCCCGCCGACGCGGGCCGCGGCGCGGTGGCGAGCCTGCCGACCGCCTTCGACGACGCGCGCCGACAGGAGACCGAGCCGCAGGGCGCCCACGATCCGGCGGCGCGCGCCGTCGCGCCGACCCTGGCGGCCGAGGCCACGCCGCCCCGCATCGAGGCGACCGAGGCGACGGCCGCCCGCGCGGACGACACCGTCGCGCTCCCCCCCTCGCCGTCGCGCTCCCCCTGGCCGATGGCGGTCGCGGTCGTCGCGGTCGTCGGGGTGGCCGGCGTCGCCTTCGCGACGCTCGGCCGCGACCCCGCGCCCGACCCCGTGCCGCCCGCTCCCGACCCGGTCGAGGCGCCGGCCGAGGTGCGCCTCCAGATCCGGGTGTCCCCCGCCGACGCAACGATCCGCCTCGACGGAGTCGAGCTGCCGAACCCGGTGGACGCGGCGCGCCTGCGCTCGCTCGATCCGGTCCCGCTCGTCGTCGCGCGCGAGGGCTACGTGACGGTCGAGCGCGCGGTGGTGCTCGACCGCGATCAGAACCTCGACCTCACCCTCGCGCCGGCGTCCGCCCCGACCCCGGTGGAGCCGCCCGCGCCCGAGGACCCGCCCGCGGAGGTCGAGGCGCCGGAGCCCACCCCGGGCCGCGGTGCGCGCCGGCGGCGGCCGGCCGAGACCCCGCCCGCGGACACGGGCGCGACCGACCCCCCGGCCGAGGAGCCGCCGGGGGACGACATCTACCGGGGCCGGAGGGGAGGGCTGCGTGACGAGTTCTGAGGCGACGCGCGGGCTCGCGCTGCTGCTGCTGCTGCTCGCGGGCGCGGTGGGGTCGCGCGCCGCCGCGCAGGACGACGTCGAGGCGGACGACGAGGCCGTCGACGCGGGTGAGGACGGCGCGGGCGGCGAGGAGAGCCCCGACGACGCCGCCGAGCCTCCGATCGATCCGGAGGTCCTCGAGGAGGCGCGCCGCCGCTTCCAGCAGGGCGTGGCCCTCGCGCGCGCCGGCAACTGCCGCGGGGCCCTCGCCGAGCTCAACCGCTCGCTCGAGCTGGTGCCGCGCCCCAACACGCTCTTCAACATCGCGCAGTGTCAAGAAGAGCTGCATCGGTACGATCTCGCGCTCGACTACTACGGGCGCTACCTCGACCTCGCGCCGGAGGACGACCCGGACCGCGCGCAGGTCGAGACCTCGATGCGGATGCTGCGGAACCTGCTCGGGACGATCGAGGTGTCGAGCAACGTGGCGGCGGAGGTGTGGCTCGACGATCGGGTGGTCGGCGCGGCCCCCGGCTCCGTGCTCGTGCCGGGCGGGCGGCACGTGATCGAGCTGCGCGCGGACGGCTACCTGCCCGAGCGCCGCGAGATCGAGGTCGCGGCCGGTCGCGCGGTGCCCCTCGAGGTCGCGCTCCGCAGCGCGGAGGAGCACGTCACCATCCAGCGCAACACCACCGTCGAGCGGCCGCCGCTGCCGGCCGGCCTGTTCTGGGGCGGGGTCGCGCTCACCGCGGTGACCGCGGGCGTCGGCGCCTACTTCGGGGTGAGCGCGCTGCTGCTCTCGGAGCAGGAGAGCGCGCGCGACCCGCGCCTGCCGCCCGACACGGGGGCGATCGAGGAGTCGGCGATCGCGGCCGACATCCTCTTCGTCACCGCGGCGGCCTTCGGGATCGCGACGATCGTCGTCGGCTTCCTCACGGACTTCGAGGGCGAGCCCGAGCCGGGCGCCGACCCGGAGGAGCCCACGGCGCGCCTCGCGATCGGGCTCGGCGGGGTCGGCCTGGAGGGCTCGTTTTGAGGGCGCGCCTCGTTGCCGCCGTCGCGGGCCTCGCGCTGTGCGCGTGCAGCGCGCTCGGTCTCACCGACGTCACGCCGCAGGAGCAGGGCTGCCGCGACTGCACCGAGCTCAACCTCGTCGATCCGCCGCCCGCGTGCATGAGCTGGCAGTGCGATCGGGTCAACCAGGTGTGTGTGCTCGACACGGAGGACCTCGACGACGACGACGCGCAGTCCGCGGCCTGCGTCCTCGAGGGCGAGCCCGACTGCGACGATCTCGACCCACGCAACGCGCCCGGGCTCGGCGAGTGCCTCGACGGCCAGGACAACGACTGCGACGAGGCGATCGACGAGGAGCTCTTCGCCCGCGTCCAGGTCGGCGGTGCCCGCGCTGACGTCGGGCCCCTCGCGTGGACGAGCGACGGCGCGATCGGGCTGTTCGTGACTCCGAGCCCCCTCGCGCTGAGCACCTGGAGCGGCGGAGCGGTCGCGGCCCTCACCGGAGACCCGCCGGTCGGCTCGAACATCACCTCGGTCGCGGCGGCCCGGCTCAACGCGACGCGCCCGGACGAGCTGCTCGTCGCCTACGACTCGGTCGCGAACCTCTGCCCGCGCGTCACCGTGGGCCGCGCCGCCATGGGCGTCTTCAGCGAGATGACCGACGCCGCGGCGGGGCTCCCCAAGCTGGGATCGGGCCAGCGCTGCCCCGACGCGACGACGCGCGTGTTCGCGCCCTCGGTCGCTCACGACGGGGAGCGCGACGCGGTGGCGCTCTGGCTCGAGGGCGACGCCGATCGCGAGGCCTGCGGCGCGGAGGCGAGCCCGGTCGGCGCGATCCAGCTCGAGGTCACGCCCGCCGTCGCGCCGGTGGGGACCGACCCGGTCGCGATCGGGAGCCAGGGCGGGCTGGGCGGCGTCCCGGTGGTCGCGATCGGCGCCTCGACCTTCGTCGCCGCGCTGACCAGCGCCTCGGGCGAGGTGCAGCTCCTCCGGCTGACCGCCGGCGCGAGCCTCGAGGCCGCGGCGCACCTGCACACCGAGACGGCCTGTGGCGCGGGCTGCGGGCGGGCCGCGCTGTCCGTCCGCGAGGGCGAGCTCGGCCTGGCCTACCGCGCCGGGGGCTGCGACGACGCCGAGATCCGCGTCCGCCGCTTCGCGATCGACGGGGCGGACCTGCGCCCGATCGGCGACACGATCGCGATCGACGCCGGCGACGTCTCGCGCCTCGCGCTCGCGCCGATCGCGTCGGGCTGGGCGGTCGCGTGGAGCGAGGGGCGGGCGCTCCGCTACGCCGAGATCGGCGCCGGAGGGGTGAGCCCCATCGCGCTGGCCTACGAGCAGACCGCGGCGGTCACGACCCCGCTCGGCCTCGAGGGCGGCGAGGATGTCGTCCTGCGCTCCTACGACGCCAACCCGGGCCTCCTCGACGAGCACCGGCGCGTCCCCTGCGCTCTGCCGTAGCCGGCGGCCAAAGAACGCGAGCGTTCTTCAAGCCGCCTGCCCCGTGCCCGTGCCCCCGGACGGAAGCGAGCAACAAAACATGCGCGGTCACGAGTACGCGACCCACGCCCCGGCCTCCCGGCCCCGGCCTCCGGCCTCCGGTCCCGGCCTCCGGCCCCGGCCCCGGTCTCCGGCCCCGGTTCCGGCCCCGGTTCCGGCCCCGGTCCCGGTCTCCGGCCCCGGTCCCGGCCTCCGGCCCCGGCCCCCGGCCCCCCGGCCCCGATTCCGGCCTACGGCTCCGCCGCCTACATAGACGAGCAAGAAGGCGTGCACGTGCACGTGTACGTGCACGTACGAGCACGTACACGAGGACGAGGACGAATACGCGTACGAAGACCGGCGCGCGATCGCTCAGCGCTTCAGCAGGCGGCGCAGCTCCGGCGGGAGCGGCGGGGCGTGCTCGACGCCGGGCGGCGCGGCGTGGCTCAGCGTGTGGAGGTAGAGCAGGCGGCGGCCGGCGTAGGGCCCTCGCGCGAGGCGCAGCAGCGCCGCGAAGGCCTTCGCGGTGTAGGTCGGGTCGAGCGTCAGCCCCGCGTGCTCGCGCGCGAGGCGTGACGCGTTGCGGCCCTCGCTCGTCGGCTCGCCGTAGCCCTTGCCGTACTCGTCGTGGTCGAGCTGCACGAGGCGTCGGGCGTCGTCGGCCACGTCGGGGAAGCGGGCGTCCAGGCTCCGCAGCGCGCCGACCGCGCGGCGGATCAAGCGGCCCACGAGCGGCCGGTTCGCGACCGAGCGCGGGACCACCCGGACGCCGACCACCGGGCAGGTGAGGCCCGCCGCGGCCAGCCCGACCGCGAGGCCCGCGACGGTGCCGCCCGTCCCGAACGGCGCGACCACCACGTCCGGCTCGTCGAGGACCCCCGACTCCGTCTGGCGACCGAGCTCGAGCCCGGCCTCCACGTAGCCGAGCACCCCGGTGGGCGACGAGCCACCCGGCGGGATCACGAACGGGCGCCGCCGGCTGAGTCGAAGCCTGGCCGACAGCGCGCTCGCCCCGGGAACCGCGAGCGCGGCGGACCGGGTCGGGTGGACCTCGGCCCCGGTGAGCCGGAGCGCCTTGAGGTGCGCCTCGGCGTGCGAGCTGTAGCGCTGAGGGAAGAGCACCGCGTGGACCTCGAGCCCGTGCGTGCGCCCGAAGAGCGCGGTGGCCAGCGCGTGGTGCGAGCCGGCCGCGCCGGTCGT
Source organism: Polyangia bacterium (assembly GCA_030426845.1). GTDB lineage: Bacteria > Myxococcota_A > Polyangia > Polyangiales > Sandaracinaceae > JAUHXR01. The sequence continues at coordinate 5,407 of JAUHXR010000215.1, forward strand.
GATCACCGCGTTCGCCTCCTGCGCGAGCGCCTCGCCCAGCAGGTACTCGAGCTTGCGGACCTTGTTGCCGCCGTAGCGGGGGTGGGTCAGGTCGTCACGCTTGATCCACAGCTCGGCCCCGACCCGCGCGCCCAGCGCGTCGAGCCGCTCGACCGGGGTCGGCGCCTCGGCCAGGCCGATCCAGGGGAGCCGGCGCGCGCCGGGCCAGCGGTTGCTCAAGAGCGTCGTCTTCACGCGAGGCCGACCATAGCACCGACGACGACCCGCGGTGTGGCACACTGTGGCGCGGCACGACGATTGCTGTGTCACCTGCCGAGGCCACCATGACACACCTTCGCGCTCCCTCGTTCGACCTTCGGCCCCTGCGCCACCCCTTGTTCCTCGTCGCGCTCGCGGCGCTGGTGCTCAACGACCACGTGCTCAAGGGCGCGGGCGTCGCGCCGGCCTGGCTCACGGGCAAGCTGAGCGACGTGGCCGGCCTGATCGTCGCCCCGATCGTGCTCGCGACCTTGCTCGGCGGGCGCGGAGCGGTGCGACGTGGGCTCGCCTTCGCGCTGGTGGGCGGCTGGTTCGCGGCCATCAACCTGTCGCCTGCGGCGGCCGACGCGACCTGCGCGCTGCTCGGGGCGATCGGCCTGCCGAGCCGCATCTGGGTGGACCCGACGGATCTGGTGGCCCTCGCGGCGCTGCCCATCGCCTGGCATGCCATGGCACAACCGAACGCGGCTTCGACCTTCGCGCTCCGGGATCGCCTCGCCCTCGCGGTCGCGATCCCCGCGTGCATCGCGACCTCGGTCGTGCCCACGCCGCTGACCTCCGCTCTCATCCACAACGACACCGAGCAGACGGTCGAGCTCGAGGTCCGCTGGGCCGCGTCGACCCTCGACTGCGACGCGGTGGGCGACCGCTTCGCGGACGTCCTGCCGCCGAGCGCGTTCGGGCCCGCGACGTTCCTGACCCTGCCGCCCAACCACGCCGCTTCCCTCGACCGCGACCGCGACGCGGTCGACTTCGAGCGCCTCCCGGCGGATCCGCCGCACCAGGGCGGCTGCGAGGTCGCGCTCCTCCGCGCCGCGGGCATGGACGACGTCGTCGTGCGCTGGCGGGACCTCCCGACCTCGGTGCTCCCGATGGGCGAGGTGGACAGCGACGAGGAGCGCGACGCGGTCGCCCGCGGCCTCGTCCTGCGCACCACCGACGACAGCGCGGTCCGCCTCGTGCCGGCCGACCGCTACCGCCTCGCGGCGCCGCGGCCCGAGTACACCGGCGGCGCGCTCTGCGAGGACTTCGGCGAGCCGACCGCGCTCACCTGGTCCGACTTCGGCGAGCGCACCGGCGAGCGGCTCCGCATCGCGAGCCTCGAGGAGACCGAGACCGGCTGCCTCGCGCTCGGCCTGGAGGACGCCCTCGGCGCGGTGACCCAGGCGTCGCTCTGCGTGCCGCGCGAGGACTTCCCGTTCCACGAGAACGCCGAGGTCCAGGTCTGGGCCGACAGCCAGCGGCTCCGCATCGTTCGGGACCTCCAGGTCGACGACACCACCCTGTGGCGCACCGGCGAGCTGACGGTCGTCCGCGATGCCCAGGGCTGGGTCGAGGGCCCCTTCGCGGTGTCGGTCGAGGCGTCCAACCCCGACTGCCTCGGCGCCCGCGAGGCGTGCGGCGGCTTCCGCCTCCCCGCCGCGGCCGCCCTGCCGACCCCCCTCGGTGTCCGCTACGCCTACCCCGGCGATCAGCTCGAGATGGACGCCGACGACGGCCGCCGCGCGCACTTGCGGGTCGGGCGGGCCGAGGTCCGCTGGGCGACCCACCCCTCCTGCGGCGACGCGCGGCTCGGCGCGAGCCTCGACGCGCTCATCTGGTACGGGCAGGCGCCCCGCTGACGCCGCGGCCTCGACCGTCCCGTTTCGTCCGATCCGTCCACGCGCGCCGCCGGCATCTGCGGCGCGCGTGATGCGTTGACTTGGTTGGTGCTCCGCCCCAAGGTCGCCTCCGACCGATGGCCGCTCCGTCGAAGCTGACGCCCGGGTGGCTGGACGAGGTACGAGGCCTCGTCGAGCGAAGGCTCCGCGACTTCCTCGCGACCAAGCGCGCCGAGGCGTCGGAGCACGCGCCGGAGGCGGGCGAGCTCGTCGACGCGATCGAGCGCCTGACGCTGCGCGGCGGCAAGCGCTTCCGTCCCGCGCTCCTCACCGCGTCCTACCTCGCGGTCGCGCCCGACGGCTCTCCGGCCGACGTGGTGGACGCGGGCGCGGCGCTCGAGCTGATGCAGAGCTACCTCCTCATCCACGACGACTGGATGGACGACGACGACGAGCGGCGCGGTGGGCCGTCGGTGCACGTCGCCTTGTCGGACCGGCACGGCGACGCGCGCCTCGGCGCGAGCCTCTCGATCCTCGCCGGGAACCTCGCGTCGGCGCACGCGTGGGAGCTCCTCGCCCAGGGTCCGTGGTCGCCGGCCGCCGGCGCGCGCGCGATCGCGGTGTTCCTCGAGATGCACCAGCAGGTCGTGATCGGGCAGCAGCTCGACCTGCTCGCCACCCCCGAGGTCTCGCGCATGCAGCGCCTGAAGACCGGCAGCTACACCGTGCGCGGCCCGCTCCGGCTCGGCGCGGCGCTCGGTGGCGCGGACGCGCCGACCCTCGAGGCGCTCACCGCGTTCGGGGAGCCCCTCGGTGAGGCGTTCCAGATGCGCGACGACCTCCTCGGCGCGTTCGGCGACCCGCGCGCCACGGGCAAGCCGGCGGGCAACGACCTGCGGGCGGGCAAGCGGACCTCGCTCATCCGCGCCGCGGAGGAGCGCGCCTCGGGCGAGGCCCTCGCGCCGGTGCGGGCCGCGCTCGGACGCAGCGACGCGACCGACGCGGAGGTCGCCGCCGCGCTCGCGGTGCTCGAGTCCTCGGGCGCGCGGGGGGCGGTCGAGGCCCGACTCGACGGCCTGCTCGCCGAGGCCTCGAACCGCCTCGCGCTCGCGCCGGTCGCGTCCCCGGGCCGGGAGATGCTCGGCGAGCTGGTCCAGCGCCTCGGCGTGCGCGACCGCTGACATCGGGCACCCGGCCGAGGTCTCGATCGGTCGCCCGGCGGTTGCTCGGCGGGCTGCTATGGTCCGCCCCCCATGAGCCACGAGGCGCAGCCCGCGGTCGGTCGCGGCAAGGTCATCCTCCTGGGCGAGCACTTCGTCGTCTACGGCGTCGAGGCGCTCGCGGCCGGGATCGATCGCGGGGTCGAGGCGGTCGCCCGACCCGCCGAGCGCACCTCGCTCCGCGTCGCTCCGTGGGGCACCGCGCACACCGGCGAGGGTGACGAAGACCTCGACCGAGCCCTCGCCGCGGTCCTGCCCGAGGGCGGCCCGCCGCTCCGGATCGACGCGACGGTGGCGCTGCCGGCCGGCGCGGGGCTCGGCTGCTCGGCCGCGCTCGGCGTGGCGGTCGTCCGCGCGATCGCGGCCCACCGCGGCGAGGCCCCGACCGACGCCGAGGTGGCCGAGCGCGCGCTCGCCTGGGAGCGGGTCTTCCACGGCAACCCGTCGGGGATCGACAACACCATGGCCGCCCACGGCGGGGTCGCGCTCTACCAGAAGGGCGAGCCGCTGGTCCCCATCCCGACCCGCGGCCGGCTGCGCCTCGTCATCGGCAACAGCGGCGAGTCGGCCTCGACCAAGGAGATGGTCGCGTCGGTCGCTCGCCAGCGAGGCCGCGACGAGGCGCGCTTCGCCAAGACCTGCGAGGCGGTGACGTCGCTCGTCCGCAACGCGCGCCTCGCGATCGAGGCGGGTGACGCGCACGGGCTGGGCCGGCTGATGGACCTGAACCAGCACCTCTTGAGCGGGCTGATGCTGTCCACGCCGCGCCTCGAGGAGATGATCGGGGCCGCGCGCGAGGCCGGCGCGACCGGCGCCAAGCTGACCGGCTCGGGTGGAGGAGGCTGCATGATCGCGGTGGTCGAGGACGAGGCGACGGGCGCGCGGGTGCGCGAGGCGATCGAGGCGATGGGGGCCGAGGCCTTCGTCGCGGAGGCGGGGCGATGAGGACGGCGCGCGCGATCGCGCGGGCGAACATCGCCCTCGCCAAGTACTGGGGGAAGTCCGACGACGCGACCAACCTGCCGGCGGTGCCGAGCGTGTCGCTGACCCTCGACCCGCTCGTGACGGAGACGACCGTCACCTTCGACCCCGGCCTCGACGCCGACGCCTTCGTGCTCGACGGCGAGCCGGCGCGCGAGGGCGAGCTGGCCCGGGTGCGGGCGCTCCTCGACGAGGTCCGAGCCGCGTCGGGGCTGACCGATCACGCGAGGGTCGAGAGCGCAAACCAATTTCCGACCGCGGCCGGGCTCGCGTCGAGCGCCTCGGGCTTCGCCGCGCTCGCCGGCGCGGCCTCGCGGGCGGCCGGCCTCGACGAGCCGCTCGAGGTCCTCAGCGCACGAGCCCGCCGCGCGAGCGCGTCGGCGGCCCGCTCGATCTGGGGCGGGGTGGTGGAGCTGCCGGCCGGCGAGCCGGGCGACGACGCGCTCAGCGCGCGGCCGCTGGCGGGCCCCGATCACTGGGATCTGCGGGTGGTGGTCGCGGTGACCGCGGCCGGCCGCAAGCCCATCGGCTCGCGCGCGGCGATGCGCCAGAGCCGGACGGGCTCGCCCTACTACGACGCGTGGGTCGCGCAGTCCTTCGAGAGCGCCCGCGCGATCACCGAGGCGCTGATGGAGCGCGACTTCGATCGCCTCGCCCCGCTCGTCGAGCGGAGCTTCCTCGCGATGCACGCGGTCGCGATGACCAACGAGGAGGCGGTGATCTACTGGCAGCCGGGCAGCGTGGCCGCGCTCCACCGCGTCCGCGCGCTCCGCGCCGACGGCGTGCCGGTCTGCGCGACGATGGACGCGGGCCCGCACGTCAAGGCGATCTGCGTCGCCGACGCGGCCGACCACGTGCAGGCCGCGCTCGAGGAGACCGAGGGCGTCCTCCGGACGCTCGTCGCGCGCCCCGGGCCCGGCCTGGAGCTCGCGTGATCGTCCGGGTCAGCGCGCCCGGCAAGATGATGGTCTCGGGCGAGTACGTGGTGCTCGAGGGGGCCGAGGCGCTCGTCGCGGCCGTCGACGCGCGCCTCCTCGCGATCGGCTCGGAGCCGCCTGCCGACGGCTCGGGCGCGCCCCGCGACGGCTCACCGGACGCCGATGGGCTGCCCCCCGAGGCGGTGTTAGCTCGTAAGGAGGCCGAGCGCGCGCTCGGCCCTGTCGCCATGCAGCTCACCCTCGATCGCAGCGCGCTCAACCGCGACGGCCGCAAGCTCGGCCTCGGCTCGTCGTCCGCGGCGGCGGCGGCGGCGGCGGGAGCGGTGCTCGCGTGGCGCGGCGAGGACCCGGCGGCGCACCGCGAGCGCGTGTTCGCCTGGGCCCTCGCGGGTCACCACGCGGTCGCGCCCCAGGGCAGCGGGGCGGACGTGGCCGCGGCGACCCTCGGGGGGATCGTGCGCTACCGCCGGGACGCGCCCGAGGAGGCGCGCCGGGTGGACTGGCCGGGCGCGCTGCGGGTCGAGATCGTCTGGACGGGGCGCCCCGCGCGGACGAGCGAGCTGGTGGCCCAGGTGAAGCGCCTCGCGGCCGACGACCCGCGCGCCTACGCGGCCGCGATGAGCCGCCTGCGCGGCGCGGCCGAGGCGCTCGCGGACGCGATCGGCCGGGGCGACGCGAAGGCGGCGGCCACGGCGGCGGGCGCCCACGGCGAGGCGATGGACGGGCTCGGCCAGGCGTCGGGCGCGCCGATCGTGACCGACGCGCTGCGCCGGGTCGCGCGCCTCGCGGCGGAGCGCGGCGGCGGCGCCAAGCCGTCGGGGGCGGGCGGCGGCGACGTGGCCCTCGCGTTCTTCGCCGAGGACGCGGCGGCCGAGTCGTTCCGCGCGGCCTGCGAGGCCGCCGGCTTGACCCTACTTCCCTTGCAGCTCGGGGCCGAGGGGGTGCGCGTCGACGCGGACCCGCCGAGCCCCCACACTACCTGAAGGCAGAGACGCAGATGGTCACCTCCCGACTCCCCGGCTTCTACAAGCTCACGCTCGAGGAGCGCCGCCGCATCGCGGCCGAGGCGCTCGGCGTGGAGGTGACCGAGCTCGAGGCCGCGCTCGCGTCGGGCGGCCTGCCCGCGCTGCGCGCGGACAAGACGATCGAGAACGTGGTGGGCACCTACGCGATGCCCTTCGCGCTGACGCTCAACCTGCAGATGAACGGCCGCGACTACCTCGCGCCGATGGTGGTCGAGGAGCCCTCGGTCGTCGCGGCGGCGTCGAATGCGGCCAAGATCATCCGCGAGGGCGGCGGCTTCCTCGCCGAGGCCGACGAGCCGCTGATGATCGCCCAGATCCAGCTCGACGGCGTGCCCGACGCGGAGGCCGCGCGCGCGGCGATCGAAGGCGCGCAAGACGAGCTGCTCCGTCGAGCCGACGCCGCGGTGCCGAACCTCGTGGCCCGGGGCGGTGGCGCGCGCGAGCTCGAGGTACGCGCGCTCGGCGACGGCTGGCTGGTCACCCACGTGCTGGTCGACTGCCGCGACGCGATGGGCGCGAACCTCGTCAACACCGTGGCCGAGGCCCTGAGCGATCGCGTGCGGGAGCTGGCTGGCGGCCGCGCGGGGCTCCGCATCCTCAGCAACCTGAGCGACCGCCGCAACGTCCGCGTTCGCTGCGCGGTCCCCGCGTCGGCGCTGGCGTTCGACGACTACGCGGGCGACCACGTCCGCGACCTCATCGTGCGCGCGAGCGAGTTCGCGTCACGCGACCCCTACCGCGCGGCGACGCACAACAAGGGCATCATGAACGGCGTCGACCCGGTCGTGATCGCGACGGGCAACGACTGGCGCGCGGTCGAGGCGGGGGCCCACGCCTACGCGGCGCGCAACGGCAGCTACGAGCCGCTCTGCACCTGGCGCCGCGGCGACGACGGCGCGCTGGTCGGCGACATGGAGCTCCCGCTCGCGCTCGGCACGGTCGGTGGCACGCTCCGAGTCCACGACGGCGCGCGCTTCGGCCTCAAGGTGGCGGGCGTCGAGTCAGCGCAGGAGCTGGCGATGCTCGCGGCCTGCGTCGGCGTCGCCTCGAACCTGGCCGCGCTCCGGGCGCTCGCGACCGACGGCATCCAGCGCGGCCACATGGCGCTCCACGCGCGCAGCGTCGCGATCGCGGCCGGCGCGCGCGGCGAGCACGTCGAGGCGGTGGCCCGCGAGATCCACGAGGCCGGCCAGGTCTCGGTCGAGGCGGCGCGGGCGGCGCTCCAGCGTCGGCTGGGGTCGAGCGCAGGCGACGCGCGGTTGGTTCGCTGAGGCCCGGTTCTCGCTGCGCATCTTCCTTGGTGGTCTGACGGCTGGTTGGCGGTGTCTCCCGGCCTTCGGGATCTGGGAGACCCCCTCCCGTCTGCCCACATCCACTCAAGCCTCCCGCCGAGGCCGCGTGCTCAGTCAGCCAGGAGCCAGAGCGCGAAGGCAGCAGGCTGTTATCCTCCGGGCCGATGGTCTACTGCCAGAAGTGCGGAGCCGGGAACTCCGACGACGCCCGGTTCTGCAACATGTGCGGGACCAAGATCGCGCGCCCCGGCGAGCCCGGCGGGCCCCTGCCGGGCGCCGACGGCGAGGTCGCGCCCACCCTGCTCGGGCTCCCCGACGACAAGACCAAGCCGGGCGCGCCGCCGTCGCTCGCGGCCGAGGCTCCCGCCCAGCCCTCGCGGTCCGAGCCTGCGCGCTCCGAGCCTCCGCGTTCCGAGCCTCCGCGTTCCGAGCCCCCGCGTTCCGAGCCCCCGCGATCGGAGCGGCGCTCCGACCCGCCTGCGACCTCGAGCCCGTACCGGGGCTCGGACTCCCAGAGCCTCGACATCAGCACGATGAGCCTCTCGGCGATGGGCGTCCGCTCGCCCGCCAAGGCGTGGGGCTTGATCGTCCTCGCCGCGCTCCTCTTCGTCGGCGTCGGCGCGGCCGGGATGTGGTTCGCGCTGAAGTCAGGCGACGAGCCGGAGGTGGCCCAGGCGCCCGATCCCGAGGAGCCCGAGGTGCCGTCGGCGCCCGACGAGATCGCGATCGGCGACCCGGTGCCCGAGGGCGAGGAGGCGCCGGTCGACTTCGTGCCTGGCTCCGCCGAGCCCGTCGCTTCCGGGCGCCGCAGCTCGTCTGGCTCGAGCCGGCGCGCGTCGTCGGGAGGCTCCTCGGGATCGGGCTCTTCCGGGTCCGGATCCACGACCGGGTCCGGTTCCGGTTCAGGGTCTAGCACCGGGTCCGGGTCCAGCACCGGTTCCGGGTCCGGGTCCAGCACCGGGTCCGGTTCCGGGTCCGGTTCCGGGTCCGGGTCCAGCACCGGGTCCGGTTCCGGGTCCGGGTCCGGCTCCGGGTCCGGTTCCGGGTCCGGTTCCGGCTCCGGTTCCAGCACCGGCTCCGGCTCCGGCTCCACCGGCTCCGGCTCCACCAACTGGGACGACCAGGAGGTCCCCGAGGAGCGCGACTTCGAGATGGACATGTACTCGACGCGCGTTCGCAGCGTGATCCGGCAGTACTACATCCAGCGCGCGAGCAGCTGCTTCGAGCACGCCAGCCGCAACACCGAGTCGGTCCGCGGGACGGTCGTCGTCGGGTTCCAGATCCAGGCCGACGGCACGGTGCGCAACGCGTCGGTCGACCGGAACACCACCGGCATCGACAGCCTCGGTGGGTGCCTCGCGCGCCAGGTCGGGAGCTGGCGGCTCCCCGCGCCTCCCGACGGCCGCGCGCCGCTCGCGATGGCGATGCCCTTCTCGCGTTAGATCACACGACGAGCGAGCGCATGCTCTCCGACGAGATGCTCCAGCACCGCCCGGCGCTCCGAGCGCACTGCTACCGGATGCTCGGCCACCCGCAGGACGCCGACGACGCGGTCCAGGACACGATGATGCGCGCCGTGCGCCACGCCGACGGCTTCGAAGGCCGCGCGTCGGTCCGCGCCTGGCTGCTCCGCATCGCGACCCGGGTCTGCCTCGACGCGCTCGCCGCGCGCAAGCGCCGCCGGATGCCGACCGAGGCCCCGCCCGGCGACCTGTCCGGCCCGTTCGATCCGACCGATCCCGCCGAGTGGGTCGCGCCGTTCCCCGGCGCCTGGCTCGCCCCGCTCGCCCCCGACGAGCAGCTTGACTTGCGTCATCGCGTCGACCTCGCCCTCGTGACCGTCCTGCAGACCCTGCCCCCGCGCCAGCGCGCGGCCCTCCTCCTCGCGGAGGTCTTCGACTGGAGCGCGGCCGAGGTCGCCGACGCGCTCGGCACCAGCGTGGCCAGCGTCAACAGCGCGCTCCAGCGGGCCCGCGAGCGGGTCAAGCTCGGCGCGCGCCCGCGGAGCGAGGTCGACCCCGAGGTCCTCGCCCGCTACCGCGACGCCTTCGTCCGCTACGACATCGACGCGCTCGCCGCGATGCTCACCGAGGACGTGACCTTCGACATGCCGCCGATCCCCCTGTGGCTCCGCGGCCGCGACCTCGTCGCGCGCTTCCTCGAGGGCCCGGGCGCTGGCTGCCGCGGCTCGGTCCTCGTGCCGGCGGCGATGAGCGGCTGCGCGGGCTTCGCTCAGTACCGCGACGGCGGCCGCAGCCCGTGGGCCCTCGTGCTGATCGAGGCCGAGGGCGAGGCGATCTCGGCGATCCACAGCTTCCTCGACGTCGGCGCGCTCTTCCCGCTCTTCGGCCTCCCGCCGACCGCGTCGGCGAGCCCGCCCGAGCGCGTCTGAAAAAAACACCGATGAGTCCGGGAGCCCCCCGCGGTCCATGTCCCAGAGGCGCGCACTGGGCGCGCCCGAGGAGGACCCGATGATCGCGGAAGCGACCCCTTTTCTGAACTTCAACGGTGACTGTCACGAGGCCATCGCGCTCTACAGCGCCGCGCTCGGCGCCGAGGTCGTCGACCGGCGCCCCTGGGACCCGGCGATGTTCGGCGGAGAGCTCCCCAAGGGCATGGAGAACGGCGTCATGTACGCCCGCCTCACGATCGGCGAGGTGCCGCTCGAGATGTCCGACGTGCCCCCGAACATGACGGTCGAGCCCGGCAGCAACCTCTCGATCAACCTGCACATCACCGACCCGGACGAGCTGGACCGGTGCTTCAACGCTCTCGCCGAGGGCGGCACGGTGGCGATGCCGCCCGAGAACATGTTCTGGGGCGCACGCTTCGCGAAGCTCATCGACCGCTTCGGGGTGAGCTGGTCGATGCACTGCCAGCTAGTGTCCTGAGTCCCCGGTGAGCCGAAGAAGTCGGCGAGCCATCGGCCCGCGAATCAAGGAACGACGACGAGGAATACCAGAGGTATTTCGAGGAGGAGTGACGCCGAGTCGCGGGTCGAGGGCCGGCGAATTCGAGTGCGAGCCGCGGACTCAGGACACCAGAGCGCCCATCGGTTTGAAACCGCCGCAAATCACGGGCGGGACAGCCGTCCGGCGCGGCCAGCCGCTCCTCGACGATGCCTGAGCATCGCCTCGTCACGTCTGACCACGCCGAACGGCCG
>JAUHXR010000216.1 GCA_030426845.1 Polyangia bacterium
GACGCGACCTTGCGCATCGAGAGCTGATCCGGCTGATCGAGCGTGTGCAGCAGCTCGAGCGCCGCGGCCACGATCGCGTCGTAGGTCTGGGCCGGGTCGGCGTCGACGGGGCGAGGCACACGACACGCTACCAGACTCGACGCGGAGGCACGCGCGCTCACCTGTGTCGGATCGCCCCAGCCGCGCCCCCGCTGGCCCGTCCGCCGCGGGTTGGCCCGCCCTTCGCAAAGAACGAGGGCACTCAATCATCCCACCCCTCAACACGGAGACTCGTTTCATGTCGACCAGCGTCGCGCTCAGCCCCATCCTCAAGTGGTCCATCGGCTTCTTCCTGGTGGCGCTCCTCGCCGGAGTGCTCGGGTTCGGCGGGATCGCGGGCGCGGCCACCGGCGTCGCGCAGATCCTCTTCCTCGGGTTCGTGGTCCTCGCGGCGATCACCCTCGTCGTCGGCCTCGTTCGCAAGGTCTGACCCACCTCCGGCCATCGCCGACATCGCCGCCCGCGCTGCCCCGCGCCGCGCGGGCGGTGGTGCGTCGCGCCAGGCGAGCACGCCGGCAGATCGTTGGGGCGCGCCGCCGGGCTGAGGTAGCTTCGAGCGCGACCCATGGAGCTCACCGAGCGCACCGCGAGCCTGCTGATAGAGCAGGATGGAGCCCACCTCCGGGCCGAGCGGTTCGCGCTCGTCGACGCCCGCACGGGGCAGCGGTACGCGTGCGGGGCGCCCCCGCGCACCACCCTCGGCAAGGCGGACCGCAACGACGTGGTCCTGCCCGATCAGACGGTGAGCCGCTTCCACTGCGAGCTGGTGGTCGAGGCGGGCGGCGTGCGCTGCCGCGACCTCGACTCCACCAACGGCACCCGCGTCGCCGGGGTGCGGGTCACCGACGCGTGGCTGAGCCACGGCGACCGCCTGCGCCTCGGCGACACCGAGCTGATCTTCGAGGTCGACGAGGGGACCGACCGCCTGCGCCTCAGCCCGGAGCCGCGCTTCGGAGACATGGTCGGCACCTCGGCCACGATGCGCCTCTTCTTCGCGCAGCTCGGGCGCGCCGCGGCGAGCGACGCCAGCGTGCTGCTCCAGGGCGAGACCGGGACGGGCAAGGAGCGCGCGGCGCGCGGGCTCCACGAGGCGAGCCACCGCGCACGCCAGCCGTTCGTCGTCGTCGACGTGGCCGGCTTGAGCGGCGCGATGACCGAGAGCGAGCTGTTCGGCTACGAGCGCGGCGCGTTCACCGGCGCGGAGCGCGAGCTCCCGGGCGCCTTCGAGCGCGCGCACCGAGGCACGATCTTCCTCGATCAGATCGGCGAGCTGCCGCTCGGCCTCCAGCCCAAGCTGCTCCGCGTCCTGGAGACGCGATCGGTGCGCCGGATGGGCGCGATCCACGAGCGCGCCCTGGACTTCCGCTTGGTGGCCTCGACTCGACACGACCTACGCCGCGCGGTGAACCGCGGGACCTTCCGCGCCGACTTGTTCTACCGGCTCGCGGTCCTCGAGCTCGAGGTCCCGCCGCTGCGTGACCGACCCGAGGACGTGCCAGGGCTCGCCGTCGATCTGCTCGACGAGCTCGGGGTGGACGCGGTCCAGCGCGACCGCCTGCTGACGCCGGAGCTGCTCGATCGGCTCACGCGCCTGCCCTGGCCGGGGAACGTGCGACAGCTCCGCAACCGGCTCGAGCGCCTGCTCGTCCTCGGGGCGGGCGCGGCCCCCGCCGACCCCTCCGCGCTCGCCCCCTACGACGCCGCGCGTCGCGACGCGCTCGAGGCGTTCGAGCGGGCCTACGTCGAGCAGCTCCTCGACGCGCACCAGGGCAACGTCACGGCCGCGGCCAAGCACGCCGGCATGGCCCGGGGCTACCTGCACCGCCTCATCCGCCGCGCCCGCCGCGAGGGCTGACGCGCGGGCCATCGGCCACGCGGGCAGATGCGCGCGGCGTGCGTGCGGAGGTGACACGCGGCGACTTCGCCCCCGTTTTTCGGGGCCGCGGGGCGCCTGGCACGACGGCTGCGATGAGGCTTCGGTACGCGACGGTCGAGCCCACGAGGCGCGGCGCCGCGCGAACCGCCAACCACCGGAGTGAACAAGATGCACCGTAGCCACCTCGGCCTGACCCTCGGCCTCCTCGCCCTCACCCTCGCCCCCGCCCTCGTCGGCTGCAACAACGCCCTCGAGACCGGGAACCGCCTGGAGTGCGTCGGCGGGAGCTGCTCCTCGTCGTGCGACAACGAGGGTACGAGCGTCTCCTGCGAGGTCCTCTGCCAGGACGGCACCACCTGCGACGCGCGCTGCAACGCCGGCCAGGACTGCCGCTTCACCTGCGCCCCGGGAGCGCGCTGCGACTTCGACTGCACCGCCGGCAGCTGCTCCGTCAGCGGCACGGGCGCCGAGCGCTGCTCGTGCGTCGGCACCTGTCCCGGCACCTGCGGCGGCACCGCGGGCTTCGACGACGCTGGCGTCCCCGCGATGGGCAGCGACGCGGGCGGCGGTGGCGGCGGGACCGACTGCCTCGACCTCTGCGGCGAGCCCACCGACCCCGGCTACGCCGCGTGCGTCGCGGCGTGCGCCTGATGCCCCGCCGCGGACTCGCCCTCGCGACGCTCTCGCTCGCGTGGATCGCCTGCGGATCTCCGGCGTCCTCGCCGGACGACGCCGGGCCCCCGCGCGGGGACGACGCGGGGTTGGCCAGCCGTCGCCCGGCGACGCGCGACCCGCTGGATCCGAGCGGACGCGCCGCCTTCTGCGAAGGCTCGGGCGCGCTCTACCTGCCGGGCGCCTCCGGTGAGTCGCGCTGCGCCGACCGGACGACCGAGCACGCGTTCCGCTTCGCGGTGTGCAGCTGCTCGGATCTCTCGGTCAACGCGCCGCTGACGACCGACGGGTTCGACTCCGCGCGCGGTCCCTACACCGAGGGCGCGCCGGGAGGCTCCGTCGGGGTCAACGGCGACGCGGCCGCGAACGCCCGGGTCGCCGTCGGCGGCAGCCTCTGGGCGAGCGGTGACCTCGACAGCGGGGCACGCGTGGACGTCGCCGCGGACCTGCACGTCGGCGGCGAGGTCCGGGGCTTCAACCTCGGCGTCCGCGGCGGAGCCGCCGTCGGGGGGAACGTCACCGTGGCGAGCATGACCGTCGACGGAGATCTGACCGTCCCCGAGTCCGCGCTCGTCCAGGGTGCGTCCGCCCGCCAGGTGCGACGCGCGCCCGTCTCGGTCGCGCCTCCCTGCGGGTGCGACGACCCGATCGTGACCGAGCTGCCCGCGATCGTGGCCCGCTTCGCCGACGACAACGACAACGCCGCCATCGATCTCGACCCAGCCTCGCTCGAGAGCGCGGGCGACACCGAGCTCAACCTTCCTTGCGGGATGTACTACCTGACCGCGGTGGGCACGACGGGCCTCACCCTGAGGGTAGAGGGTCGCGTCGCGCTCTTCGTCGCGGGCGACGTCACGACCGAAGCGCTCACGGTCGAGCTCGTCGGAGAGCACGCCGAGATCGACCTCTTCGTGGTCGGCGACGTGCACGCGAGCTCGGACTTCGCGCTCGGAGATCCCGCGCGGCCGTCCCGCAGCCGCCTCTTCGTCGCCGGCGAGAGCGTCGCGATCGCGCCCGAGAGCCTCGCGGTCGGCAACGTCTACGCCCCGCGCGCGGGGGTCGACCTGGGGGCGGGCGTCGAGCTCTTCGGCGCGGTGGTGGCCGGCAGCCTGTCGGCGAACGGCCCGGTGAGCGTTCACTACGACCACGACGTGCTGCGCGCGGGCGACGACTGCGAGGAGCCCACCGGCTGCGCGGCCTGCGGCGACTGCCCGAGCGATCAGGCCTGCGTCGACGGCACCTGCGGCGCGTGCGCGACCGACGCGGACTGCTGCGCCCCGCTCGTGTGCGCGGGGGGTCTGTGCCTCCCGGTCCTCCAGTGATCCAGGACGCGAGGCGCGGTCCGGGCTGAGCAGCAGCCCGGCGCGGGGCGGACGGCGCGGCTCAAGTTCGGGCCGCGCCGCCCGTTCTTGTCAGGGACATGCGTCCGGCCCTCTGCGCCTTCTTCGTCCTCGCGTCCGCCTGTGACGCGCCGCCTCCTCCGCCACCCGTCTCGCCTCCCCCGCCTCTCACCGACGCCGGGCCACGGGTCACGCCGCCGCGGCGCGACGGCGGCGGCGGCGGCACGACCGGGCCGCGCACGCCCCTGACGCGGCTCGCCTGCGCCACCGTCGCCGAGCCGCGGGTCATCGGTGAGGATCGGCGCGCGACCGTCGAGGCGCCGGCCACGATCGCCACCGACGCCGGCTTCGTCCTCGCGTGGACCGAGCTGCGCGCGGGCGCGGTCGGCCTGTTCGTCAACGCCCTGAGCCCCGACGGCGTCGTGCGCGGTGAGGTGGGCGGCGGCAGCGCGTCGTTGCCCCGAGCGCCCGCGCTGCTGACCTCGGGCGCGGGCTACCGGCTCTTCTACACCGAGCACACCGGCGACGGCTTCGATCTGCGCGCGCGCGCGATCGACCCGGACCTGACCGCGAGCGAGGTCGCGGCCGCGCTCACCCGCTCGCCCGACGAGGAGGAGCGGCAGGTCGCGGCGCTCGAGCACGGCGACGGCGCGCTGCTCGCGTGGGTCGCCCGCGACGCGCGCTCCGGCGCCGGCGCGGCCTACCTGGCCCGCCTCGGATCGGACGGCGAGATGGCGGCGACGCCGGTCGGCCTTGCGAGCCCCGACGGCCCGCCCACCACCGTCCGGCTGCTGCGCGCCGACGCGGGCCCCGTCGCGGTGCTCGGCGACGCGCGCGTGGGGCACGTCTGGGCGCAGCGGGTGACCGACGACGGCGCGGCCTCGGGCGAGCCCGTGCTCGTCAGCGGCGATGCGCGCGCCTCGGGCTCGGTCGACGCGGCGTGGGGCATCGCGGGCGGCGCGGTGATCTTCGGCGCGCCCTCGGACACCCGGCCCACCCTGCGGTTCCGGGCCCTCGACCCGGACGGCGCCCCGTTCATGGACCTGCGCAGCGTGGGCGCGGGGCCGCGCGGCGAGGCCGACGCCTCGGTCGCCTCGGTCGGCGGCGGCTACGTCGTGGGCTACCGCGCGCTCGGCGACGATCCGGAGCGCGCCGAGATCCGCCTCGCCACCCTGAGCGAGAGCGGCCTGCCGCTCGATGACCTCGCGATCGCGGAGTCGTCCCGCGAGGGCGGGCCCGTGCTGGCGCGCGCGACCGCGAGCGGGCACGTGGCCCTCGTCTGGGTCGAGCGGACCGCGACCGGCACGACCCTGCGCGCGACCGTGCTCTCCTGCGTGGCGGGGGCGTCGTGAGGTCGCGCGCGCTGCTCTGGGTCCTCGCGGTCACCGTGGCGGTCGGCGCGTGCGGCGACCCCGTCGCGAGCCACTCGGCCGCGCTCTCCGAGGGCGTCACGATCTGCAACCTCTGCGACCCGTCCTGCCGCTCGGCGCGCGACGTGCCCGAGCGCGCCGACCTCACCCCCGACCGCGCGACGCACGTCGTCTACGACAGCCACGTCGGCGGGATCTCGCTCGAGTCGACCGGGAGCGCGGCGCCGCCCCTCGTGGACAGCGACGGCGACGGAGTGCCCGACGACGCGGACGACTGCGTGGGTCCGGGCGCGTTCCTCGCCGCCGACGGGAGCTGCTACGGCGACGCCTTCTTCTATCACTCGCTGCCCTACGGCGGCCCGCCCGAGGCCGACCCGCTCGACCTACAAGTCACCGTGCGCACCGCCGACGTCTTCTTCCTCATGGACACCACCGGCTCGATGGGCGGCGAGATCGCGAACCTCCGCGACAGCCTGACCAGCGGCGAGCTCACGCCCGGGTGCCCAGGCGGCATCATCGGCGCGACCCGCTGCGCGATCCCGGACGCCTGGTTCGGTGTGGGCCGCTTCGACGACTACCGCGTCTCGCCCTACGGCGGCGGCGAGGACGAGGTCTACCGCACGCTCCAGCCGATCAGCGCGAGCGCGAGCGACACGAGCGCGGCCGTCGCCTCGCTGGGCCTCCACAACGGCTGGGATCTGCCCGAGAGCAACTCGCAGGCGCTCTGGGCGGTGAGCACGGGCGGCGAGCTCGGCCCCTACCTCGCGAGCGCCAGCTGCCCCGCCGGCCGATGGGGCCACCCGTGCTTCCGAGAGGACGCCATCCCGGTCCTGATCCACTTCACCGACGCGCCCTTCCACAACGGCCCCTCCGGCAACCTCTACGACTTCGCCGCGACCGCGAGCACCGTCACCCCGGTGAGCGGCAACGACGATCTCGGCAGCGCCTACTCGGTCGGGAACCTCGTGGGCCGCCTCGTCTCCTACTCGGGCAACACCTGCGCGCTGACCAACCGGATCGGCGGCACCACCACCTGCGAGCGCTACGCGTCGACCGGGGGCGACGCGGTGTTCTCCTTCCGGCTCTCGCGCCGGACCCGCGTGGTGCTGAACCTCGACGGCACCGCCGCGACCTACCCGACGCTGACGCTGCTCGACTCCGGCGGCGCCTATCAGTCCTGCGCCGCGAGCTGGACGACGACCGGCGCGCGCTTCGACGTGACCCTCGACGCGGGGACCTACTACGCGGTCGTCGAGAGCTACGACCGATACTGCGGCGACTACCAGATCAACCTCGGCGACTACGACGTCGCGGCGGCCACCGTCCGGAGCTACCCGGTGTCGTGGGCCCAAGCGGTCGACGCGCTGAGCGCGCGCAGCGTCCGCGTGATCACCGTGTACTCCGGGCCCGCCTCGGGCCAAGCCGACAGCGACGCCCTCGCCGACGCGACCGGCGCGATCTCCTCCACCGGCCGACGCGAGGTGTTCGCGATCTCCGCCGACGGCACCGGCCTCGGGGCGGCGGTGGTGGACTCGATCGTCGAGCTCGCGGGCTACGAGCGGATGGACGTCTCGGTGCGCGCCGTGGACGACCCGTCGACCGCGATCGACGAGCGCGGCTTCCTCGACTCGGTGGTCGCCCTCGGGTGGGGCGCCGGGAGCTGCGAGGGCACCACCGGAGGAGGCACCTTCACCCAGTGCCTGCCGGGAACCGAGCTGTCCTTCCAGGTGGCCTTCGCCAACGACATCGTCGCGCCGAGCGGCGTCAACCAGGTCTTCGACTTCTACCTCGAGGTCGTCGGCGACGGGACCTACGTGCTCGACCGCGTCCCGGTCCGTATCCTCGTGCCCGGCCTCTCGGTGGTCTTCGCGCCCGAGGGACGCTACGCGCGTGCCTACGACGCGAGCGACGTCTGCGCGCCCAACGAGCGGCCGATCTGGACCAGCCTGTCCTGGGTCGCCCCTCGCGTCCCGTCCGGCACGTCGATCACCTTCGAGCTCCGCTCGGGCGACACCGCGGACGACGCGCGCGGCGCCCGCAAGGTCGAGGTCGTCACGCCGAGCGCCGCCTCGCCGGTCGACATCACCCGGGTCCTCGACGACGCCGGCGTCCGGCGCGGCATGCGACACCTCCACGTCACCGCCGTCCTGCGCGCCAACGACACGCTCAACCAGTCGCCGACGCTCCGCGAGATGGAGGTCCGCTGGCTGTGCGTGCCGATGGAGTGAGGGGCGCCGCGATGGAGTGAGCCGCTGAGGCGAGCCGTTCCGCGCCCCGCGCGGTACGGAGGGGCGTGACCTCCACGCGCGTCTTCCTCCTCGGCTCGCTCCTCGGCCCGCTCGCCTGCCTCACCGCCTGCGACGGCGGCGAGGGCTCCGACGCGGGGCCGCCGCCCGTCCTCGACGACGCCGGGTCACCCGGCCCGGACGCCGGGCCGCCCGCCGTCGTCGACGACGCCGGCCCGTCCGACGCAGGCGCGCTTCCCGACGCGGGGCCGCCGCCGGGGGTCGGCGCGTTCGTGGCCATCGGCTGGGGCGGCCGTCGGATCACCTCCTGCGACCAGGGCCGAACCTGGGTCGGCGATCGTCAGGACGCCGACGAGGCCGACGACGACTGGCACCGTCCCTACACACCGAAGGGGCTGGCGTTCGGGGGCGGCGTCTTCGTCGCGCTGACCGGCTGGGGCAACCCGAGCTCCGTCCACGTGAGCGCCGACGGCGTGACCTGGACGAGCCAGGTGCTCGACACGACCTACGGCGCGGTCGGCTGGTCGGACGGCCGCTTCGTCCTCGTCGGCAACCGGCGCATCTCCGCGTCGGACGACCTCGGTGTCACGTGGGCCGAGCAGACGGACGCCCCCGCGTCGACCTACGATCGCGCGGCCGGCGCGTTCGACGGCGTCTGGGCGGCGGGCTCGGACGCCATGGTCCAGACGCGGCGGCCCGGAGGCGCGTGGGAGCCGCTGCCGAGCTGCGTCGGCGCCCGGCACGGCCACATCGGCTTCCAGGGCGGGTTCGCCGCGGGCGGCGACGTGCTGCTGTCGGTGGGGCACGACGGGGACACCTGCGCCCTCGCGATCGGGAGCGGCGCGGACCTCGGCGCCTCGACCATCGGGAACGGCCCGTCGCGCGGCCCCGCGTACTTCGACGGGGCGTTCCACGTGGTGGCGGGGGGCGCGGTGCACCGCTCGACCGACGGCGTGACCTGGAGCGCCGCCCCCTTGCCGAGCGGGGTGCGCTTCGACCTCCTCGCGGAGAGCGACGAGGGCACGCAGGTCGGCGTCTCGGCCGACGGCGACGCGTTCTACTACCGCGACCCGGGCGGCGACTGGACGCCCGCGACCGCGCCCACGGGGAACGGTCTCCACTACCTGGTGTTCGGCCGCGTCGCGACCTGCGGCGGCTCGTGAGCCCTCAAGCCGGCCGCCAGCTCGCCGATAGCTCCCTCGGGAGATGTCCGCTCAGCCCAAGGTCCGCGCCGGCTGGACGAAGTCCCTCCTCGGAGGAGTGTGGGGCCTCGACCACCGGACCGCCCAGGCTGTGCGGGCGGCGATCGACGCGCCGTGCGTCGCGCGGATCGAGGCGGCGATCAACCTGAGCTGGGTCACGCTCGACGATCACCTCGCCCTGCTCCGCGGGCTCCGTGGACACCTGACGCGCGACGCCTACGTGGACTACTTCGAGGCGGTGATGACCGACACCCTCGCCAACCCGAGCTTGTTCGCCAAGGCGGCCGGCGCGGCGATGCGCTGGGCGGCGGGCGAGCCCTTCGCGATCCTCCACTTCATGCCGGTGAGCGCGCGCTACGTGCTCCACGAGGTGGGTGAGGTCCGCGTGGAGTCGGGGTCGCACCCGGCCGAGCGGCTCGTCGTGCACGAGGGGTGGCCGCCGGCGGTCGGTCAGGACGACGCGTTCGCGCTCGGCTGGCTGGCCTCGCTCCGAGCGATGCTCACCTTCGCGCTCGGCGCGGGCGCGGGCCGCGCCGAGGTGCGCCTGGAGGACGACGATCCGAGGCGCTTTCGGTTCCGGTGCACGGTGCCGGCGACCCCGAGGCAGCTCACGGCCTGACGTTGATCACCCGACGGTGCGCGTCGTGGCCTGACGTCGTGGCCTGACCACCGAGGCGGTCCGGCTACCCGAGGCCCCGTCGAGCCGGACTGGAGCCAGGCCCGGGCGCCCCCGCCGAGGCGCCGCAACGTTCCTACCGTCGCGTGGCCGAGCGGCGCCGACGCGCGATGAGCAGCGCGAGCGGCGCGAGCGCAAGGAGCGACGGCGCGCGGCGAGGGCGACCCACCGCGCAGCTCCCGCAGCCGCCTTCGTCTCCGCCTTCGACGGCCGTCGAGGCGGGCGGCGCGGGCGCGGGCGCCTCCTCGTCGGCCGCCCCGTCCTCGTCCCCGTCCTCGTCCTCGGCCGGCGCGGAGAGGAGCGCCTCGACCGTGGGCAGCGCCGCGACGACGCCGATCTCGGGGGCGTCGGTCCGCAGCACGCCCGGGAGCGCGAGCGCGCCGCGCGGGGCGAGGGCCGTCCCTTGCGCGGCCATCGGCCGGCGCTGGCCGCCGCCCGGCGGACCACCCCAGCGCCCGCGCACCGGCTGCTCGCATTCGATCGGTCCCTCCCACGGGTGACGGATCGCGTAGCGCCCCTGGAAGTTGTTCATCGGCGCCGGCGTGGCCCCGTGCTCCAGCGCGCCGTCCGCGTCGCGCAGCTCGCGGCCCCCCACGATCGGCTCGGCCTCGCGGAACACGAGGTCCTCGTCGAGCCCGCCGCGGCCGTAGCGGTAGTGCAGGCGCGTGAGCACGAAGCCCGTGCCTCGCATGAAGCCCGGCGACGGCGGCGGCCCGCCGATCACGTCCGCCCCGAGGGTGAGGAGGTCAGCCGTCCCGAGCGTCGGACCGGGGCACGGATCGCAGCTCCCCGCCCCCCAGGCGTACTCCGTGACGACCGCGCCCGGGTTCCTCTCGAGGGTCGCGTCGAAGAGGCTCGCGTAGAACTCGGGGAAGCGCGTGCGGACCTCGTCGTCGACGTCGAGGTTGGTCGGGATGGTGACGTTCGGGTAGTTCGCGACGTCGTAGCGTTGCTCGCGCGCGAGGACGTGGACGACGAGGTCCTGGGTGCCCGCGCTGTTGAGCAGGCCGAGCCGCACCGGCAGCGTGAAGGTGTCGGCGTCGTAGTGGACCCGCAGCGGCGAGAGCACCGCGCGGCCGTCCTCGAACGTCACCCGCTCCACGTCGACGCGCGCCACGAAGAACTTGGTCCCCTGCTCGACGTAGGGCCGCAGCGCGTCCGAGGCGCCCTCGGGGATGTTGTAGGACTCGCGGCGGAGCCACGTCTCGAGCCCGCCGGAGTCGCGCGCGCTCAGGATGACCACGTCGTACTCGCCGACCTCGAACTGCGCCTCGACCGTCACGCCGAGGCCGGCCCCCGTCGCCCTCGCCATCGGCGCGGGCATCGGCACGCCGGCCCTCTCGGGCCGGCCGGGCGGCTGCACCCAGCACGGGTCGCGCTCCCAGTACTCGACGAGCCGCGGCGACGCGAGGCGGTCCACGCGGTCGAACAGATCGCGCGGGAGGGTGCGCACGTGGTCCTGGTCGATCACGGTCGGCACCGGCACCACCAGCGCGAAGTCGGAGGGCGGCCCCCGGTAGTCGTTCTGCATCGAGAGCACGGTGCGCGTGCCCTCGCGCATCATCACCACAATCGTCGCCTGGTTCGTCAGCGACGCGTCGGCCCCCGCGACGTAGAACCCGCAGAACGCGTGGACCGGCGACGCCGCCAGCGCGGCCGCCAGGGTGATCGTCAGGCACGCGGCGAGCGTGAGTCGATGAGCGCGCATCGGTCGGCCCCTCCCTTTCCTGCCGGGCGCCTCTGCGCCGGGCCGGCCGAGCATACCCGCGTTCCGGCCGAACCGGCGCCGCTCGGCGTCACGCGCTCGAGCGGACCGCGCAGCGCGCGAAGCCAGCCTCGAGCGCAGCGAGGTCGAGGCCGAGGCCGAGCACCACGAGCCGCGAGCGGCGCGGGGCATCGGCCCAGGGCGCGCCGAGCGAGACCTCGATCGCCTCGCCCACCCCCTGCAAGACGACTCTCTCCTCGATCCCGCGCATCGCGAGGATGCCCTTGACGCGGAGGATCCGCGCCTCCGCCTCGCCGAGCGCGGCCTCTACCCAGTCGCCGAAGCGCGCCTCGTCGAGCTCGCCCTCGTACACGAGCGACACCGCGTCGATGCCCGCGTGCCGCGCGCCCTCGGGGAGGATCCGCAGCGCCTCCGCGCGCGCGGCCAGGAGAACGAGGAGCGAGCCGTCGACCGCGCCCTTGGCGGCGTGGGCGATCGCCGCGACCGGCGCGTGGCGACCCGCGAGCTCCGTCGCCCGCGCGAGCCCGGACGCGTCGACCCGGTCGACGTGCGAGAGGACCACCACGTCGGCGAACGCGAGCTGCTCCTGGGCGAGCGCGAAGTCGAGCACCCGCGCGACGCGCGACGCGTCGAGGACGGTCACGATCCCGTCGAGCCGCATCGCCTCGGCCGCCCGACCGCGGGTGAGCGCGCGGACCACGCCAGCGGGCGACGCCGCGCCGGAGGTCTCGACGAGGACCCGCGGAGGGCGAACCGCGGCGAGCTCGGCGAGCGCGAGGGAAAGCTCCTGGGCCGTCGCGCAGCACACGCAGCCGCCGGTGATCTCGCGCAGGCGCGAGGCGCGGCCCGCGAGCAGCGCGCCGTCGATCCCGACCTCGCCGCGCTCGTTGACGATCAGCGCCGCCCCGGGGAGCTCGTCGAGCCAGCGCGCGACGAGCGTGGACTTGCCCGCGCCGAGGAAGCCGGTGACCACCGTGACGGGGACGCGCTCGCTCACCCGCCGAGCATCGCACGGCCCGCTTCAGACTCCCTTCAGACTCCGCGCGTCGATGTTCTCAGAGCCCATGAGAGGAGACGCCGACATGACCCACCCGAAGCCCTCGAGCCCTGAGATCACCGCGGCGCGGGACTCCGGGCTGTTCGACCTCGCGACCCTGGCCGACCGCTACGAGCCGGTCGCGACCGAGGAGCCGCCCACGTTCCTGACGCCGGGCGTCCTCGGACCGCCGACCCTGAGGCCGCCGGTCGTCGTGCCCGAGCGGCGCTTCCGCTGGGCCGCGACGATCGGCTGGGCGAGCCTCGCCGCGCTGCTCGCGGCCACCACCTTCGCGCTCGGCAGCGCGTCGGGCGCGCTCGCCTCGGGGTCGCTCGAGGGCGCGGCGCCCCCGGTCGCGATCACGCTGGACCGCAAGACCGCCGAGGTCCGCCCGGCGGAGGTGAGCGAGGAGCGCGCGGTCGAAGAGGCGGTCGAGGCGACGCCCGAGCCCGAGCCCAGCGTCGAGACTGCGGCCGAGCCCACGGTCACCCGCGAGCCGACGACACGCCCCCGCCGCGCCCGCGTGACCCCGCGCGCTCCGGCCTCCACTACCCCCGCGACTCCGGCTCTGAGCTGGGAGACCGGCGGCCCGGAGGACGGCTCGGTGGGTCGTGACCTGGACGCGCTGCTCGACGCCGCCCTCGGCGGACCGAGCGCGCCCACCTCCACTCCCGCGGAGGCCCTCCCCCGCACCCCGACCGCCCGGCAGGTCCGCGTCACCCTCGACGCGCTCTCCGGCGAGGTCCAGCAGTGCGCGGAGGACGGCGACGTCACCGCCCGCGTCGTGGTCGACGGCGCGACCGGCGCGGTGCGCGACGCGAGGGTCACCGGCAGCTCCGCGAGCGCCTGCATGGAGCGGGTCCTCGAGACGGCGCGCTTCCCGCGCTTCGGCCAGGACACCTTCACCGTGCTCTTCCCCTACCGCTGGTAGGGCCGTGACGCCGCGGGCGTCCGTGCGGTAGATCGCGAGCGCGGCCGGGTCCGTCCCGGCCGCGCTTCGCCCGTCGCGAGCTCACCCCTCGGACGGCAACCACCCCTCCCAGCCAGGAAGTGGACGACCGCATGGACCTCGGCAACTTCTCGATCAGCCTCGCGGTGAAGGACCTCGCCGCCTCCCAGGCCTTCTACGCCGCGTTCGGGTTCTCCCCGATCCACGGCGAGCCCTCCGAGGGCTGGCTCATCCTGCAGAACGGCGACGCCAAGATCGGCCTGTTCCAAGGAATGTTCGAGGACAACCTCCTCACCTTCAACCCGCCCGACGCGCGCGCCGTCGAGCGCGCCCTCCTCGCCGCGGGCCATACGCCGACCAAGCGCACCGAGGGCGACGAGGGTCCGTGCCACTTCACGATCGCCGACCCCGACGGCAACCCGATCCTCGTCGACCAGCACTGAGCCCTGCGTTGACGGGATCGCTGGGGTCGCGGCCGCGGCCCCGCCGCGGTTGGGCGCGGCTCCGACCTCGGCTAGATTGCCAGGGACGTGCGGAGCCGACCCCTCGATCGAGCCTGGTTTGTGGCGCTGCTGGGGCTCCTCGCCCTCGGCGCGTGCGACGGCGCGACCGATCCGGACGCCGGCCCGCCAGACGCAGAGCCGCCCGGGATGGACGCGGGCATGGACGCGGGCGCCCGCGACGGCGGGGCCTTCGACGCGGGGTCGGTCGCCCGCGACGCGGGCCTGCCCGACGGCGGCCCGAGCGACGCTTTCGGCCTGCCGGACGGGCACATCGTCGGCACGCCGCTCTCCATCACCGCGTCGTCGTCCGCGGCGGGGCGCCCGATCGAGGCCGCGATCGACGGCGACCCCATGACCTCCTGGACGGCCTTCGACGCCGCGGCGCCGCACGCCAACTACGCGTGGATCGAGGTCGACTTCGGGGTCGAGGTGCACGTCGAGCGCCTGCGAATGTCGGCCGAGAACGCGCCCGCGCCCGGGCGCCTTCCATCCCACTTCGTCGTCTGGACCTATCGGGACGGCGAGTGGACCCACGCCGCGGCGCGGTTCGACGACGTGAGCGCGCCGTCGCTCGAGCTCCCGATCGCGCGCAACGCCTCGCGCGTCCGCCTCGAGGTGTCGCGCGTCGACGACGGCGCGGGCTCACCCGCCGCGATCGACGAGCTCTCCTTCGACACCCTCCCGGCCCCGGTCCCCGCGACGCCCTCCCCGTGCGACACCACGCTCACCGCGGGCACGGACCTGAACGCGTACTTCGCGGACACCGCCAACAACCGCGATCAGACGGTCTGCATCGAGGCCGGCACCTACGCGGGCCCCGTCCGGATCCACGCCGCCCGTCAGCTCACCGTGCGCGCCCTCGGCGACGTCACGATCGACGGCGAGCGCTCGGGCCTCGACATGTCCGGGGGCGTCGCGGCGATCTTCATCGTCACCCAGGCGCAGGGCCTCGTCGTCGAGGGCGTCCGCGTGGTGAACCGCCACCGCTACGTCGAGCCGTTCACCAGCATCCTCGAGACGTGGTCGCGCGCGGTCGAGGTCCTCGACAGCCGGGACGTCCGCTTCGTCGGCGGCACGTTCGAGAGCTTCGGCAAGCAGACCACCTGGATCATCCGCTCGTCGGGCGTCGTCCTCGAGGGCGTCGCGATCCACGGCGGCTACTTTCTCGTCTCGGGCATCGGCGGCGACGTCGTGATGAACCGCTGCGACCTCGTCAACGACCTGAGCTTCGCGGTGCCGGACGACTACCACGCCCCGATCTGGGCCCAGGGCGCCGCGATGTTCCTGCGCGACACCACCGTGAACCTCGTCACCGGCGACGCCCTCCTCGGCGGCCCCCAGTCCGCGGACAACCGCTTCGTCCAGGTCTCGGGCGAGCTGCGCCCCACGGGCATGACCGAGTGGGTCCAGGTCCACCCCCAGTACCCGAACCTCCGCCTCCAGGTCGGCCCCGACGCGCCCTCGCTGATGCCGTTCTTCTACAACCCCTTCCAGGGCGGCGGCCTCGGCGACGGCGTCGAGGTCTGCACGTACAACGGCACACCGAATTGCGTCTACCCGAGCCTCTGAGGCCGGCGTGAGCGCGAGCCTGCCCGACCTCAACGTGATCGCCTGGACGAGGCCGCACTCGGCCTATGGCGTGCTCGTCTATCTGCAGACCGAGGGAGAGCGCTTGATGGTGCTCTCGCAATCGATGAAGCACGCCCAGATGGCCGACGGCCTGCCCTTCCCGAGCGAGATCGTGAGCCCCACCGAGGCGTCCCTACCGGTGCAGATCGGTCGCGAGCTCGAGGCCCGAATCCGCGCCCTCTCACTCGAGTGGCCACAGTTCCGGCCGACTACCGGCGGAACAGACAAGGGCCTCTCCATCGAGTACCAAAGCCTGCGCCTGCGGGCCGAGTGGAACGGGCTGACGGGTGAGCCAACGCAGCTCGCCGCGCTGCACGAGTGGGTGCTCGATCTCGTCCCCCGAGCGCAGGCGAGCTGGCGGGAGACCGGGAGCAACGCGTGAGGCGGGGAAGGACGCGCCACACCGGAGTGCTACGAGAGAGTCATGGACGAGCACTTCGCGCTGGGCGCACTGAGCCGCGCCGAGGGCCTCGCGCACGCGACCCAGCTCCTCGAACGCGCGATCGAGGACGGACACCTCACGGACCGGGACGCGTGGCTCGAGCGCGCTCTCGCGCCCTACTACCTCGACTTCGACG
>JAUHXR010000217.1 GCA_030426845.1 Polyangia bacterium
TCCTCGGCACGCTGCGCCGCGGTCGCCGCCTGGGCGCGCGCCTCGGCCGCGCGACGCGCAGCCTCCGCCTCCTGCTGGGCCTGACGCGCGGCCTCGGCGCGGCGCGCGGCCTCGGCCGCCTCCTGCGACTGGCGCTCGGCCTGCTGGCGCGCGAGCTCCGCCTCCTGGGCGCGTCGCTGCATGTACGGCTGGACCACCCCGAACCAGGCGCCGGCGCCCGCCCCGATGACGAGGAGGGCGACGAGCGCGAAGATGCCCGGGTGGACGCCCTTGCGGCGGGTGGCCTCGATGCGCTTGAGCTCCTGCTCGTGCGCCAGGAGCCGGGCCTGCTCGGCCTCGCGCGCCTTCTGCTCGGCCTCGAGCCGGAGCTTGAGCTCGCGCTCCTCCTTCTCGCGGATCTGGCGGGCCTCTTCCTCGCGCTTGCGGCGCTCCTCCGCCTCCTTGGCCTCGCGCTCGGCGCGGACGGCCGCCTCGGCCTCCTCGCGCTTGCGGCGCTCCTCCGCCTCGATGCGGGCGCGCTCTTCCTCTTCGAGGCGGCGCTGCTCCTCTTCCTCCCCCTGGATGCGCTCCTCCTCGAGGTTCATCAGCTCCTTGAGGTTGAAGAGGACCGAAGATTCCTTTTTCTCGGACATGAGGCAGCGGCTCCGCGAATCGATCGTCGGCTGGGCGACGAGGGTGGAAGGCGACGGGCGGCCACGCGAGGTGTCTCCGCTCCAGAAGCCGTCGGCAGGCTAGCAACCGGCCAGAGGAGCGTCAACGAGCCCAGGCGCAGAAACCGAGCGCGTTTTCGGGGTCTTAGGTGACCTCCGGGGAGGTCCGTGAAGCCTTGGACCGGCGACCCTCACGGGCCCTTGGGTCGAGGGTGCTTCTCAGCCGAAGCTGGGTCCCTTACCCTCGACTGATGCGGCGTTGGCTGATCGCGGCCCTCCTCACGGGCGGATGCACTGCGGCGGGGACCAACCTCGGTCCCGGAGAGCCCTGCGTCCGCACCGTCCAGTGCGCGCCGGGCCTCGCGTGCATCGCGAGCATGTGCAGCAACGACACCTCGCTCCTCGAGGGCGGCGTGGTCCCGGTGATGGACGCGGGCCAGGACCTCGACGCGGGGCCGCCGTTCGACGCGGGCCCGTTCGACGGAGGCCCGCCGTTCGACGCGGGGCCGCCGTTCGACGCGGGCCCGTTCGACGGAGGGCCGCCGATGCCCGACGCGGGGCCGCCCGACGGAGGGCCGCCGATCCCCGACTCAGGGCCGCCGATGCCCGACGCGGGGCCGCCCGACGGTGGGCCACCGATGCCGGACGCAGGGCCGCCGGACGGCGGGCCGCCGCCGACCGACGCCGGCTGAGTCTCGTCAACCCTCGTTGACAGGCGGTGCGGCGACGGCGATCAGACGCCGCGCAGCTTCGTCGCCTCGTAGACGCGGCCGACGCCTACGACGTAGGCGGCCATCCGGAGGCTGAGCTCGCGCGAGCGCGATGTGGACCAGAGCTCCTTGAACGCGTTCTTCATCACGCGCCGCAGCTCGTCGTTCACGCGCTCCTCCTCCCAGTAGAAGTTCTGGAGGTTCTGCGTCCACTCGAAGTAGCTGACGGTGACCCCGCCGGCGTTCGCGTAGATATCCGGGATCACGTGGACGCCGCGTCGCTCGAAGACCTCGTCGGCCTCGGGGGTCGTGGGGCCGTTGGCGCCCTCGACGATGATCGTCGCGCGCACCGACTCGGCCACGTCCTTGGTCAGCACGCCGCCGAGGGCGGCCGGCACGAGGATGTCGCAGTCGGTCGCGAGGAGCGTGTCGCCGTCGACGTGGTCGCCGCCGGTGAAGCCCTCGAGCGTGCGGTGCGCCCCGACGTAGGCGATGGCGGCCTCCGCGTCGATGCCCGCGGGGTTCACGTAGCCCCCGGAGATGTCGGCGATGCCGACGATCGTCGCGCCGCGCTCCGCGAAGAGCCGCGCGGCCCAGGAGCCGACGTTGCCGAAGCCCTGGACGACCACGCGCTTGCCCTCGAGCGAGTCGCCGAGCGCCTCGAGGAGGTTCTCGCAGGCGAACAGGCAGCCCCTGCCGGTGGCGGCGGCGCGGCCGAGCGAGCCGCCGATCGCGACGGGCTTGCCGGTCACCACGCCGGGGGCGTAGCCGCGGTACTTCGTGTACTGGTCGAAGAACCAGGCCATCACCTGGGCGTTCGTGTACATGTCCGGCGCCGGGATGTCGGTCTTCTCGCCGATGACCTCGTAGATGCCGTCGACGAAGCGCCGGGTCAGCCGCTGCAGCTCGCCCTCGGACAGCTTGCTCGTGTCGCAGGTGATCCCGCCCTTGGCGCCGCCGAACGGGACGCCCACCACCGCGGTCTTCCACGTCATGAGCTGGGCGAGCGCGGTCACCTCCTGCTCGTCGACCTCGAAGTGGTAGCGCAGGCCCCCCTTGAAGGGGCCACGTGAATTGTCATGCTGCACCCGGAAGCCGACGAAGGTGCCGATCGACCCGTCGTCCATCCGGATCGTGCACTCCGTCTTGACCTCGCGGTGCGGCGTGCGGAGCTGGATCGTGACGTCGTCGCCGAGCTCGAGGATCGAGCTCGCCTTCTGGAAGTAGTGGTTGGCGTTCGCCAGGGCGTCGGATGACATGGGGCTCCTCGTTCAGGGCTCGTGGGTGGGGGGCGCGGGCTGGCGAGCGCGGCGTCGGAGGACGGCCACGATCGCGACGGCGAGCAGGAGGTTCAGCGCGAACGAGGCGGCGAGCACGAGGCGCATCGGGGTCGCGTCGTCGCGGCGCACCGCGAAGGGCCCGACCGGCGCGAAGGCGCGCTCGGGCGGGGCGGCGTCGGCGAGCGGGCTGCGGACCACGGAGACCGCGCCCGCCGGCAGATCGGGCACCGCGCCGGCGACGAGCGCCCGGATCGCGTCGTCGTCGATCGCGGCGCGTCCCCGCTCCTGCAGCAGCACCGAGGCGCGCGAGGGAGGGACCGGCGCGTCGAGCGGAGCGCCCGATGGAGGCGCGAGCGCGAGGTGGACGCGGGCGCGCTCGACGCCGTCGATCGCCTCGAGCGAGCGGGTCAGCTCCCCCGCGAGGGCCGCCGCGTAGCGCGCGCGCTCCGCCTCCGGGCGCTCGATCAGGCCGCCGCCGGCCCGCAGCTCCTCGAGCCCCGCCACCGGCTCCCGCGGCAGACCTCGCTCGCGCAAGACGCGCAGCGCGCCGACCACCTCGCCGCGAGCCACGGTGACGCGGAACGAGCCCGGCGGCCGCGCCGGCTCGCGGGTCGCGAGGATCGACGCCTCGTCGAGCGCCAGGACGATCTCGTCGGCCTGGGTCGCGCTCAGGTCGCGGGCCAGCTCCGCCTCGCAGCCGAGCGCGAGCCCGGCCAGGAGCCCCAGCGCGAGCGCGCGGAGCCGCAGCCCGTGGCTCGACGTTCGCCGGGCCCCGCTCCCTTCACTCCGTCGGCCGACCACCGGATCAGTTGGCGCTGAAGGTGTAGCTCGCGCCCATCCGGGCCGCGGGGAAGCTCGGGAATCGGATCTGGCGGACGCGGCCGGCGATGCACCGCTGGAAGCCTGGCGTGCCGTTGCGCACGGTCGCGCCCAGCACCTGCCCGCTGCCCGCGATCGCCATGTCGATGCGCACCTGGCCGCCGCCGCTGCCCTGGGAGAGGCAGGGGACGAGGCGGTTGATGTTGCGGTTCATCACCCCGGCCACGTCGCCGGGGGTGAGGCGGCGCTGGCTGCCGGTGGCGTTCGCGCTCCCGAGGTCGACGACCTGGTTCATCGCGTCCTCGTAGCTCATGCCGCCGCGCCCGCCGCGCGGCCGCCGCTGCCCGCCGCCGCCGGTGCGGCGGGGCGGGTCGGGGAGGATGCCCGCGGTGCCGGTGATCTCGACCTCGCCGCGCGCGTAGAGGTCCGCGAGGTCCGAGTCGCTCCGGGACTCCTCCTGCACGTCGGGGCGGGTGACGAGGAAGATGCCCACCGCGATCCCGACCGCGCCGATCACTCCGGCGAGGATGAGCACCTTGGTGAGCGTCGACGCCTTCTCGACCTTGGCCGAGCGCTCGAGCGCGACCTGGTGATCGGCCTCCGCCTTCTTGAGCTTCCACTGCTCGACGAACTCCTGGAACTCGGGGGCCTCGCCGACCTTGCGCCGCTCGCCCGAGTCCATGTTGAGCAGCCCGTGCTCGCCGAGGACCTCGCCCTTGAGGATGAGGTTGACCAGCTCGCGGCCCGAGAACGGGCCGTGGTCTAGGTTGTCCTTGACCACCATCCACCGCGGGGCGTCGTTCTCCGTGATCTTCGACAGCAGGCTCGAGAGGTCGACCTCGGCGCTCATCGCGGGCGCCTCGCCGGGGATCGCGGCGCGGAAGCTCTGATCGGCGGCGACGCGCTGGCCGACGCGGGGCGCGTCGGGGCTCGGCGCGGCGGCCGGCGGCGCGGCGACCGGGGCGGCGACCGGCGCGGGGGCGGGCTCGCTGGCGAGCTCGAGGTCCACGTCGATCTCGAGGCCCATGTCGTCTGCTCCGCTCGCCGGCGGCGCCTCGAGGGCCAGCGCGGCGAGCGCCTCCTGGACCTCCGCCGGGCTCGCGAAGCGGGCCGACGGATCGGCCGAGAGGCAGCGCATGAGGACGTCGTCGACCGCGGGGGTCGCCTCGGGGTGCGCCTGGGACGGGGCGATGAAGTCGTCGAGCGGGCTGCGCCCGGTGAGCATCGCGTAGAGCAGGCCGCCGAGGCCGAACACGTCCGCGCTGCTGTCGGGCGGCTGGCCGGCCTTGATCTCGGGCGCGAGGAACGCCTGCTCGCCCGCGCCGAGCGCGGCGGGCCCGGCGATCGCGACGACCGCGCGATCGATGCCCAGCCCGCCGACCTTCACCCGCCCGGCCTCGCTGACGAACACGGTCGAGGGGCGCAGCGCGCCGTGGGCGCTGCCTTTCGCGCGGACCGCCTCGAGCGCGCGGCACACGTGGGTCACCACGTTGTAGGCGCCGCGCAGGCTGAGCGGCTGGCCGGTCTGCTTGCGCTTCGCGATGACGTCGGAGAGCGCCGTGCCGCCGAGCCACTCGGTGGCCACGAAGCGGGCGCCGCTCGCCTTGTCGCTGCCCATCCCATAGGTCGCGACGATGCTGCGGTGCTGGACCGCGGCCGCGGTCTTGACCTCGCCGCGCAGCGCCGCCACCGCCTCGGGGGTCGCGATCAAGCCGGGCGAGAGGACGCGGACCGCGATGGGGCGGCCGGTCTTCTGGTCCTTGGCCGCCAGCAGGGCGCCGAGCGCGCTCTCGCCGACCGCGCGCTCGATCTCGAAGCGACCGCCAACGACGGTGCCTGGCGAGAGCCCGGAGGACGCGCCGGGAGCGGACGCGGTGGAAGGGACGCTGCTCGTCATCGCCGATCCCGAACGCTACCGGACGAGCGCGCCCCGGCACAATAGCGTCGGTCGCCGCGGGGATCCGGCCTCTCGATCGTGGGTCGACGGGCGCCCGTGGGGCGCGCGAAGCAGACGCTACTCCTCGGCGCGGGCGGGGAGCGTGGAGCCCGGCGGCACGTAGCCCGGCGCCGGGCCCGGCTCGTTCAGCGCGGGCAGGGTGGAGCTCGGCGCGACGAAGCCGCCCGGGCGATCGGTCTCGGTGCCGGCGGGGGGCAGGACCGAGTCCGGCGCGAGCGTGCCCGCCCCGAGCTCGCGCGGGCCCGGGCCCTCGGTCTCGGTGCGGGTGACGCGGGTGTCCTCGATCT
Source organism: Polyangia bacterium (assembly GCA_030426845.1). Taxonomy (GTDB): domain Bacteria; phylum Myxococcota_A; class Polyangia; order Polyangiales; family Sandaracinaceae; genus JAUHXR01. The sequence continues at coordinate 5,704 of JAUHXR010000217.1, forward strand.
CGTAGCGGACCTGCGCGGCCACCGCGCGGGGGGCGCGCTCGATCGGCCCCGGCAGCCGGAGGCCCTCGGCGTGGGTCCGCATGCAGTCGATGTCCTCGTCCGAGAGGCCCGCCCCGGTGACGGTCGCGCTGACGACCCGGCCCGAGGGGAGCACGCGCACCGACACGTTGACCGTGAGGTGATCGCCGAGGGCGTCGCGGGTCGCGGCCGAGAGGCAGCGCACCGGCGCGCCGAAGGCTCGCTCCAGCGCGCGCGACAGGACCGCCTCGGGATCCTCCTCGGTGCCTTCGTCGTGGGTGACGACGAGGCCGCCGCCCCCGCTGGCCGCCGGCAGGGCGGACGCGGGCGTCGGCGCGGAGGGCCGCCGGCGCCCGTCCGACGGGGCGGGCGGGGTGCTCGGCAGGGCGTTCGTGGCTGGCGTGGCCCCTGGCGGCGCGGCCCCGCGCGTGGTGGCGCGCGTGCCGGTCGTCGGGCCGGTCGAGGAGTCGCAACCGACGAGCGCGAGCGCGGCCGCGAGGAGCCACGGGCTCCAGCGACGGCCGGCCGCGTCGCCCATCAGCCCTGCGCCCTCGCGCGCTCGACGACGAGCTCCTTGTCGTGCGATTCCTTGCCGGCGAGCGCGTCGATGATCTCGTCGGCCAGCTCGGGGGGCACGCCCACGAAGCAGTGGCGATCGCGGATGCGGATGCGGCCCACGTCCTCGCGGTCCACGTCGGCCTCGCTCGTGAACAGGCGCACGATCTGGCCGGGCTTGATCCCGTCGCGCCGCCCGAGGTTCACGTAGAGGTAGACGTCGCCGTCGTCGTCCTCGTCGTCGTCGCGATCCCGCGCGTCGCGGTCGTCGTCGCGGTCGCGCGCGCTGCGGTCGTCGTCGCGGTCGCGCGCGTCGCGGTCGTCGTCGCGGTCGCGCGCGCTGCGGTCGTCGTCACGGTCGCGCGCGCTGCGGTCGTCGTCGCGGTCGCGCGCGCTGCGGTCGTCGTCGCGGTCGCGCGCGTCGCGGTCGTCGTCGCGGCCCTCGGCCGCGTCGCGGTCGCGCGCGCTGCGGTCGTCGTCGCGGGCTGGGGGCGCCTCGACCTCGACCTCGGCCGGCTCGGCCTCCGGCGCGGCGGCCTTGGCCTCCGGCTCCTCACGGCGCTCGCGCCGGCGGGGCTCGCCGCGGCGCCCTCGACGGGACCGCTCGGGCTTCGCCTCGGCCGCGTCGTCCGCCGCCGTCTCCTCCGGCTCGGGGGCCGGGGTCGCCGGACGGTCGCGCCGCGCCGCGGCCGCCTCCTCGTCCACGTCGTCGCGGGTCCCGAAGAACGCGCCCAGCAGCCCGCCGAGGAGGTGCTCCGCCTCCGGGTGGGTCAAGAGGCGCCTCGCCACCGCGCGGTCGATCTCGGAGGGCGCGGCGGGGAAGGCCTCGCGGAGCAGGTCGACGCGGTCCATCTCCTGACGCGAGCGAAGCTCGCCGGCGCTCGGGAGCGAGCGCTCGATCGGGAAGATCTTGTACTGGAGGCGCAGGTAGTAGAGCGAGCCCAGCGCGCTCGGCTCGATCAGCGAGATCGCGGTCCCCGTCCGGCCCGCGCGCCCGGTGCGGCCGATGCGGTGGATGTAGACCTCGATGTTCTCGGGGAAGTCGTAGTTGATGACGTGGGTGACGTGGCTGATGTCGATGCCACGCGCGGCGACGTCGGTCGCGACGAGGTAACGCAGGTTGCCCTTGCGCGTCTGGGCGAGCACCCGCTCGCGCTCGCTCTGCGGGAGGTCGCCGTTGATGAAGCGCGCGTTGAAGCCCGCGTGGGTGAGCGCGCTCGCGACGCGCTCGGTCTCGACCTTCGTGTTGCAGAAGATGAGCGCGCTCTCCGGGTCCTCGGTCTCGAGCACGCGCTGGAGCTGCTGCGCCTTCCCGGCCCCGGTGATGAGGTAGTAGAAGTGCGTGATCGTCCGGGCGCCCACCGCGTCGCTCGAGAGGCTCAGGTGCTCCGGCTCGCGCATGATGCGGTTGGCGATGCGCTGCACCGCGCCGTCGATCGTCGCGCTGAAGAGCATCGTCTGACGCTTGGTCGAGAGGAGCGCGACGATCGCGTTGAGCTCCTTGGCGAAGCCCATCGACAGCATCTCGTCCGCCTCGTCGAGGACGAGGATGCGGAGCCGGTCGCCGTCGAGGGTCCCGCGGCGCAGGTGATCCAGCACGCGGCCGGGCGTGCCGCTGACGATCTGGGCTCCCTCGCGCAGCTCGCGCACCTGCCGCTCGATCGGCGCGCCGCCGTACACCGCGGCGGTGCGGATCCCGAGGTGGGTGCCGAGGCGCAGGATCTCGCGTGACGACTGCAGCGCGAGCTCGCGGGTCGGGGCGAGGATGAGGGCCTGGGGGCCGCCCGCGGGGTCGACGAGGCCGTCGACGAGGGGCAGGCCGAAGCCGACCGTCTTGCCCGTCCCGGTCCGCGCCTGGACGATGAGGTCCTTGCCCTCCTTGGCGGGGCCGTAGGCCGCGGCCTGGACGGGGGTGGGGTGGTTGAAGCCCATGTCGTCGATCGCCCTCAGGACGTCGTCGGAGACCCCGAGGCTCGCGAAGGTGGTGGGCTCGGGCTCGGGGGTGGGCTGACTAATCTCGGCTTGCGTCATGTCTCTCGAACGCTCCTGTTCACCGACCCTCGCGGGCGGCCAGGGTTGAATCCATCGCGCGGGCGAGCTCCGCCTCCTCGCGGTCGTAGCGCTCGAGGGTCCCCTGGACCCGCTGGCGCATGCGACCGAGGAGCTCCCACGCGTCTCGCTCCTCCCCCGGCGCGCAGCGCGCCATGAGGGCGACGTGACGGTCGTCCCAACCCACGAAGAAGGGGGCAGGGGCCGTCTGGTCTGCCGGATCACGAACCCGCGCGGCGGAGTAGCCGAGCAGCTCGCCGCGGAGCTCATCGAGCCCCGCGCGGCAGGTGACGTCCTCGGGAAGCTCGCTGTGCTCCGGCCAGAAGATCTGGGGGATGACGGAGAACAGGCCGACCGCGATCAGGTAGACGATCGCGGAGGCGAAGAACGCGCCCGCGACGCGACGATAGAGGCCGCGCCGGGGCGGCGGGTCTCCTTGGGCGTCGGGGTCGTGGACGTCTCGCTCGCGCGATGCCACCGGGCGCGAATCCTTCCCGAACGAGCCCACGGGGGCTCGATGGATGATCAGAGCGCGCCCGAGGGAGGCCCAGAGGCGCACGGCGTTCTACCCACGGGCGGGAGGCGGGTCAAGGCGACCCTGAACGAATGGAGATCACAACGGAAGCGGCGATCGAGCCCGACATGTTGTAAGCACCAGACCAGCGTGTCCGCCGCGCCCCCCAGCGGCCTCTCGGCCTTGCCCTCGCGCCGCCAGAGCGGGTGGATCGTGGGCCTGTGTGCGGCCGCCTACCTCCTGGTCTTCCCCTACTACCCGGAGATCAACAACCCCAACGAGAACGTGCGCCTCTACATGACGGCCGCGATCGCGGAGGACGGCACCTACGTCATCGACGAGCTGCGGGCGCGCTGGGGGTGGGTCAACGACTGCGCGGTGCGGGAGGGGCACGCCTACAGCGTCAAGGCGCCGGCCACCAGCTTCCTCGGCGTGCCGGGCTACTGGGTCTACTACCAGCTCACCCAGCGCACGGGCCTCGCGTTCGACCGCACGGTGGCGCTCGCGATCTGCCGGGTGACCGCCTCGATCCTCCCGTGGCTCCTGTTCCTCTTCTTCTTCCACCGGTTCCTCGGCCGGCACACCTCGAGCCCGCTCGTGCGCGACGCGGTCTTCGTCTCGCTCGCGCTCGGCTCATGCCTCTACGGCTACGGGATCCTGTTCATGAGCCACACCCTGAGCGCGGCGGCCGCGTTCGGGGCGTTCATGCTGCTCTTCGACGCGGCCCACGCGCGCCGGATCTCCCGCGGGCGGGCGTTCCTCGCCGGGCTCCTCGCCGCGATGGTGACCCTCCTCGAGTACCCCGGGCTCGTCGCGTCGCTCGCGCTGACGCTCTACGCGCTCTTCGCGCTGCGGCCGATCGCGCGGTTCGGCTTCTACACCCTCGGCGGGCTGATCCCGACGGCCGCGATGATGCACTTCCAGTGGCGGTGCTTCGGAAGCCCCTTCAGCCCCGGCCACCTCTACGTCGAGTCGGACTTCCTGCGGGGGCGCCACGAGGAGGGCTTCTTCGGCGCGGTCGGCGTGCAGTGGGAGGCCCTCTACGGACTCCTGGTCCATCCCGGCGCGGGGCTCCTGCCGCTCACCCCGATCCTCGTCTTTGCGATCTACGGCCTGTGGGTGCTGGTGCGACGGCCGCTCAGCCGCCGCGACGGGTTGACGTGCCTGGCGCTCCTCGGGCTCACGACCCTCGGCATCGCGGTGATGAACAACTGGCGCGGCGGCTGGACGATCGGCCCGCGCTACCTCGTCGTCGCCTACCCGTTCCTCGGCTGGGCCGCGCTCTTCGGCCTCGAGCCCGTGGTGCGCCGCGCGCCTCGCCTCGCGGCCGCCCTCGCGGTGGGCTGCACGATCGTGGGCCTCGTGCTGAGCGGGGTGCCCTCGGCCTACTACCCCCACTATCCGATCCCGGTGGACCGCCCGCTCAGCCAGGTGGTGAGCGTGCTCGTCGCCGACGGCTTCGCGCCGTTCACCGTCCTGAACCGCTTCGGCGTCTACGGCGGCGCGTCGATGCTCCCGCTGGCCCTCGTCTTCGTCCTCGCGATCGGCGGCCTGCTCTGGGTGGGGCGCGCCCACCGCGTGCGCCTGAGCGGGCTCCTCGGTGGCCTCCTCGTGGCCCTCGCGCTGATCGTCCCGCTCTCGATCGACCCGGCGCCCGACGACCCCGAGGTGCGCGACGCGGTGGCGCTCATCACGCGCACCTGGAGCCCTCGGGGTCACGATCGCGCGGCCCGGCTCGAGGCGCAGCTTCGCGCCGCTCCCGAGGCGGACGGCTACCTCGAGCTCGCCGAGGTCTACGAGGGCGAGGGCCGACTCCGCGAGGCGCAGCGCGCGCGCGGGAGGGCGGCGGCGCTCGGCCCGCGCTCGAGCGATCGAACCTCTAGCGATCGAACGCGGTGAGCCGCCAGCGGTGGACCTGGCCGCGGGCGCGGGGGCTGTCGATCTCGAGCCGCCACTCGCCCTCGATCGGGCAGCCGGCGAGGTGGGTGAGGCTCTGCGCGATCACGGTGTAGCCGTCGGTGCCGGTTCGCTCCGGGCGCAATATCGGGCTGCGGCAGCCGGACTCGTGGGCGAGCCGCACGCTCGCGCGCCCGTCGAGGTCGTAGAACCACGCCTCGACGAGCACCTGGGCCGCGTCGCCCTCGCCCTCGACGGCGAGCGGGAGGACGTTCCGCCCGGCCGCGAGGCGGGCGATCGAGGACGCGTCGGCCTGGACGCCAGCGTCCTCGGGCCAGGCCTCGACGATCGCGCGCATCGGGTCGAGCCGGGTGATGAGGGTGCCGCAGTCGTCGCAGCCCTCGTCGGAGACCGCGATCGTGCGGCACTCGGCGCCGCGAGGCGCGAGGGAGGGCTGGAGCTCGGCGGCCACGATCCCGCGCAGGCGGAGCGCCGGGTCGAGCAGCGGCCCGCCCGAGTTGCCGCCCGAGACGTCGGCGTGGGTCAGGAAGAACGCCGCCCCCCGGTCGCGGACGACCGACGAGCGCGAGACGATCAGGGGCAGGCCCAGCGGGTGGCCGAGCGCCGCGACCTCCTCGCCCTCCTCGACCGGCGGCCCGAGCGGGACCCACGGCGGCGCGGCCGCGTCCGCCTCGCCGAGGAGTGGCTCGATCTCGAACAGCGCGTAGTCCGGGACGGTGCTGCTCTCGCGCACCGCGGCGGTGCCGCCGAGCCCGAGCGGCAGCCGTCGCGCGACGAGCCGCACGCAGCGGTAGACGTCGGCCTCGGGGATCACCCCGCCCGCCTCGAGGGTGTGCCCGACGACGAACGCGACCTCCTCGCAGCCGAGGTCCTTGCCGTGGTGCAGCACGTGGCCGGCGGTCGCGACGAGGTTCGGGCCGACGAGGACGCCGGTGCCGAAGCCCCGCGCCGAGCCGACGTCGACGAAGCGCTCCTCGGGGCAGAGGTCGTAGCGCTCGCCGAGCGGGCCGACGTCCAGGCCGATTGCGTTGTCGAGGAAGTCGAGGCTCGCGATGCGCGTGATGTAGCCGACCGAGCGCGCGGCCGGCGCGTAGCGCTCCGCCTCGGCGACCGGCGTCCGATCGTCGGGGCCCACGACGTCGCCCTTGTCGTCCTGGGGCGACGCGCCGACGAACACGTCGGCCGCGCCGCCGGGGCCCGTCCCAGGGGCCACGCAGCCCGTGACGGCGAGGAGGAGCAGCAGCGCGAGGCGTCGGTCCGCGGCGGGCACGACCGGCCGTTGCGCAAGATGCATGCCCGGACCGGTACAGGCCGCGCGCGCCGCGTGGGTGGCGACTCGAGCCGCCGATCGGCGGCTCGGGGGAAGGAGGAGTGGGAAGCGGGAGCCTCCCTCGGCTCAGGGGAGCGGGTGCAGCGCGCCGCGGATGTCGCCGCCCTCGGCCCAGACCGCGAGGAAGGCGCCGTCGCCGCCGGCTGCAACCGCGGGCTCGGCGCCGCTCGCGGAGAGCGCGAAGTCCGCGGCGGTGGGCGGCGCCTCGCGGTTCGGGCGCCGGTTGCCGTTCGGGTCGAACACGCTCGCGCGTACGCCGCCGCCGCTCGCGAAGGCGATCACGTAGGCGTCGGCGTTGGCCGCGGCCGCCGGCGCGCTCTGGTCACCCGCCGTGGTGGTGTTCGCGGCCGCCGCCTCGCCGGACGGGGCGCCGTCGGCCCCGTAGCGTCGATAGGCGATGCCCGTGCCGGCGCCGTCGATCGCCGCGTCGCGCCACGCCACGAGGAAGCTGCCGTCGCTCATCGCCGCCACCGTCGGCTGATCCTGCGCGGCCGCCCCCGAGCTCACCGCGAGCGGGGTCGCGTCGACCACCGCGCCGTCGGCGCCGAAGCGCTGCGCGAACACGCCGCCGCCGCCCGCGTAGGCGACCACGAAGCCCGTGCCAGTGCCCGCGATCGCGGGGGCGGCGTTCCCCGCGCCAGCTCCGACCGGCATTGGCGTGCCGCTCGGGGTGGCCGCGGCGGGCGCAAAGACCTGGGCCGAGAGCCCGGTGGCGGAGCCCATGTCCTGGTAGACGACCATCGCCGCGCCGTTACCCGCGAACGCGACCCGCGGCTCGGACGCCACGCCGTCGACGACGAGCGCGGTCGGGCCCTCGGGGTTGCGGTCGCGGCTGGTGAAGGCGACGCGGATGTCCGAGGGCCCGCCGTTGAAGTCGGCGAACGCCCAGGCCACGCGGCCGTCGGTGTGGACCGCGAGGGCGCTCTGGAGCTGTGCGCCGTTCGAGATGTCGGCGAGCGCGGCGTCGATGTCGGCGTCGGTGGAGAGCGCGCTCGGGTTCGTGACCGTGGAGCCGTCCGCCTCGAGGACCCGCAGGATGCTCGTCGCGTTGTCGGAGTCGTACCCGACATAGAACCGCTGACCCGGCGCGCTGCCGACCTGCGGGTTGTTCTGCACGGCCGCGGTGGTGGTGTTGACCGTGAACGGCTCGACCCGGCAGGTCGCGGAGCAGCCGTCGCCGTCGGTGGTGTTCCCGTCCTCGCACTGCTCGTCGGGGCTCGGGGTCCCGTCGCCGCACACCCCGCTGCCCACGAGGGGGAGAAGGGTGATCGGCACCGCCCGGGTCTGGCCGGATTCGAGGCCGGCCACGCTCGCGCAGCCGGTGGCGATGAAGACGTCGGGCCGCATGCTCACCGGGTCGGTGCCCTTGCCGCGCACGAGGACCACGTAGTCGCCGGCCGGGACCTCGACCTCTTGCATGGCGCGCGAGCCGGACACGGTGAGCGACAGATCCGCGACCGCGTCGAGGAACATCCCCTCGGCGACGTCGGGCACCTCCGGCGCGACCTGCCCGGTGGTCGCGTCGCACGCGAACGCGTCGGCCTCGAGGACGAACAGCCGCAGCGGGCCCTGGACGTCGTCGATCAGATCGAGCGGGTCGTTGATCGCGAGCGCGCTGCCGCGCACGTCAGCCTGGCAGGAGGCGAGCAGGGCCAGCAGGGCGAGGGAGCTGGAGCGCCGCGTCATGGGTCGAATGCTATATGACCCGGCCCGATTCGAGAACCGCGCCCGACGCTCACCCCGCGTCGAGCGCGAGGAGGAGCACGAGGGCGCGCTCGTCCCACGCCTCCACCCCCGCCTCGGCCAGGATCTCGCCGAGCGCGACCTGGGCGGCGAAGGCCTCGTCGAGCCCGCGCAGGCGCGCCGGGGCGATCGCGAGCGTCGCTCCGTCGACCGCCGCGTCGAAGGGGAGGGCCGCGAGGTCCTCGCGCCAGAGCCGCGCCTGAGCCGCGTCGGCGGCCACGATGCGCACCGGCGTGGGCTCCGGCGGATCCCGCCGCGCGCCGCCTCGCGCCGGCGTGGCCCCCATCACGGCGGCGTGCGCCTCGCGGAGCCGGTCGAGGGTCGCCGCCGTGACCCCGAAGGCGTCGACGTCCCAGTGCTCCTCGCCCCCGTGGGTGTCGATGGTGACGCGGGTCCAGGGCGCCACCCGCGACAGCTCCACGCGGCCCGCGCCGGACGGCCGTTCGCCGCGCGACAGGGCGAGCTCGCAGCGGGCCCTCGCCACGAGGGTCCCGTCGCGCGTGCCCTCGAGCCCGAGGCGGCGTAGGACGACCTCGTCCCCGGCGCGGGCCTCGTCCTCCACGGTCCGCAGCGACGCGTCGGGGGCCAGGATCGCGACCGCGTCGAGCAGCCAGCCGGCGAGGCGCGCGCCCGCGTCGACCGGGTCCGCCCGCCGGCCGAGCAGGGACCAGCGCTCGCGGTGGCGTGCCCGGCTCACCGCGTCCACTCCGCGTAGAGCGCCACCGTCCGAGCGTTCTCGGGCACGCGCTCGAGGAAGCTCCTGCGCCGCTCCAGGCCGTCGATCTTGCTTGCGCGCTCCAGCAGCCGCGCGTTCGCCTCGCGGATCACGTCGAGCGCCTCCTCGTCGTGCCCGTTGGCGCGCAGGGCCTCACCCCAGACCAGCCGCAGCTCGGCCTCGCCGGCCTCCATCCCGGCCGCGAGCCACTCCGGCGCGCGGGTCAGGGTGGCCAGCGCCTCGGCCGGCTCGCCCAGCTCCAGGTGGACGCGACCCCGCACCGCCGCGCACGCGCCCATCAGGCTCGGCGCGCTCCGCTGTGCCGCCTCGCCCGCTTCGGCGGCGGCGACCGCGGCCGCGGCTCGATCACCTCCCACGAGCAGGATCTTCGCGAGGTAGAGCCGACCGGCGATCGCCATCCGTCGCTCGCCGAGCGCCTCGAACGCGGCCACCGCGGCGCGCTCGCAGGCCGCCCCCTCGGCGGCGCGTCCGAGGTAGGCGAGGCAGAGGCCGAGGTTGTGGTCGGCCTGCGCGATCAGCCCGCTGAGCCCGAGCTGTCGGGCGGCGGCCCCTCCCGCGCGGATGACGTGCTCCGCCTCGGCGTAGGCTCCGAGCTCGACGAGCAGCCACCCGATCGTCCCATCCGACCAGCACACCCCGCGCGCGTTTCCCGCTCGCGCTTGGAGCTCGCGGCGCTCCCGGGCCCGATCCAGGTAGCCGCCGATGTCGCCTCGCAGCATCGCGCGGCGGCCCTTGAGCCCGGCGAGGGCCGCGCGCGCGTTGGGGTCCTGGAGCTGCTCGTGGATCGCGACGCGATCGGCCAGCGCGATGATCTCGTCGGCTACGTCCCGACCCGCGCCGCCGATCACGACCTGGCCCATCTCGAGGAGCTCCGTCCACGCCGCGTCGCTCAGATCCTCGCGCCGGGCTCGCCCGAAGCATGTGCGCGCGAGCTCGGCCGCGTCGCCGTCGAGGCCCTGGGCCTTGCGCGCCGCCACCAGGACCCTGGCGGCGCGGCAATAGTCGAGCGGCTCCAGATCTTCGGCGAGCGCGGCCTCGGCGAACGCTCCCGCGGCCTCGCGATCCCCGCGGATGTGCCACGCGCGCGCCTTCACGAGCTGCATCCGGCCCCGCAGCTGCGGGTCGACGTCCGTCGCGAGCGCGGCGTCCGCGTGGGTCAGCGCGGCGTCGAAGTCGAGCGAGCTCAGCGCCTCCTCGGCCGCGCGGGCGTGGTGGATTCGCGCGAG
>JAUHXR010000526.1 GCA_030426845.1 Polyangia bacterium
CGAGCTGGACGCCCTCCGCGCCGAGCTCGACGCCGGCCGCTCCGACGACCCGAAGAGCTGACACCGCCGTGCCCGTCGCCCACGTCATCTACATCCCCGGGATGCTCCTGATCGGCATCGCGATCGGTTACGTCCTCGGGGCCCGCGCGGCCCGCGCCGAGCTCGAGCGCCGCCGCAAGCAGCGCAAGAAGTAGCGCCCGACGACTCGCCCGCGGCGAGCGATCCGCCGCGGCTCACCCCTGACCGAGAGAAGCACGATGCCCGAGTTCTCGTTGACCGAGGAGCAGCTCACCCTTCAGTCGACGGTGCGTCAGTTCACCGCCGACCGGATCCTCCCCGTCGCGGCCAAGGCCGATCACGACGCGAAGTTCCCCCACGACGTCTACAAGGAGGCGTCGGAGCTCGGCATCGTCGCCCCGATGATCCCCGAGGAGTGGGGCGGCGCGGGCATCACCGAGCTCGACCACGTGATCATCGTCGAGGAGCTCGGCTACGGCTGCACCGGCATCCAGACCTCGATCACCGCGACCACCCTCGCGGCGACGCCGGTGCTCGTGGCCGGCAACGACGAGCAGAAGAAGGAGTACCTCGGCCGGATCACGCGCGACGGGGCCTACGCGGCCTACGCGATCACCGAGCCCGCGGCCGGCTCCGACGCGGCCGGCATCCAGTGCAAGGCCACCCAGCACGGCGACGACTGGGTGCTGAACGGCCAGAAGATCTACATCACCAACGCCTCCTTCGCGAACTGGTTCGTGGTCTTCGCGACGGTCGACGCGACGCAGCGCCACAAGGGCATCATGGCCTTCGTGGTCGACGCGGACAGCGAGGGCCTGTCGATCGGCAAGAAGGAAGACAAGATGGGCCAGCGCGCGAGCGACACCGCGACGGTGATCCTCGAGGACGTGAAGGTCCCGAAGAAGAACGTCCTCGCCACCGCCGGCCACGGCTTCAAGGTCGCGATGCAGACCTTCGACCGGACGCGCCCGGACATCGGCGCGGCGGCCTGCGGGCTGATGCGCCGCTGCCTCGACGAGTCGGCGCGCTTCGCGCTCGAGCGCAAGACGTTCGGCGTGCCGATCGCGGAGCACCAGATGGTCCAGGCGATGCTCGCGGACATGGCCATCCGCTACGAGGCGACGCAGCTGCTCGTGCACAAGGCGGCGTGGATGGTCGACACCGGCGCGCGCAGCTCGCTCGTCGCGAGCTACAGCAAGGCCTTCGGCGCCGACAGCGCGATGGCGGTCGCGACCGACGCGGTCCAGGTCTTCGGCGGCGCCGGCTACATGCGCGAGTACCCGGTGGAGAAGCTCATGCGCGACGCGAAGATCCTCCAGATCTACGAGGGCACCTCGCAGATCCAGCGGATGGTCATCGCGCGTCGGGTGCTCGACCGCTACCAGTGATGCGGCGCGTCGCCACCTCCGCGATCGCCACCTCGGTCATCGCCGCCGCGGTGTTGTTCGGTACGGCCCTGGCCGTCGCGGCCCTCGTCGTGCTCCCCACCACGGGGGCCCACGCCCAGCCGCCCTTCGTGGGCGGCGAGGTCGACCAAGACGCGATCCTCGCGACGCTCACCGAGCGCTACCCGCTGCGCGTGCGGCAGGTGGGCACCTCGAGCGTGACGCTCCGGCTCGACCTCTCGGGCGGGACGAGCGCCGCGTTCAAGCCGCGCACCGGCAGCCACCCGCGCGGCTACCGGGCGGAGGTCGCGGCCTACCGGATCGCGCGCGCGCTCGGCATGGACAACGTCCCGCCTGCGATCGTGCGGCGGCTGCCGCGGCCGACCCTCGAGGCTCGCTTCGACGGGGACGGCCCCGCGGCCTGGGAGGGGATCCGTCAGGAGATCCGCTGGGACGCGCCCGGGGTGGCGCGCGGCGCGATGATCTACTGGGTGCCCCAGCTCCGGCGCTCCGAGCTCGACACCGTCGACGGCGTGGACGCGGTCGCGGGGTGGCTCCGGGCGGGTGAGCCCGTCCCGGACGACGGACGCGCCCCCGACCTCGCGGCGATGCTCGCGCTCGACTACCTGATCGGCAACTGGGACCGCTTCAGCGGGGGCAACGTCTCGCAGACCGACGCCGGCGACCGCCTCTACGTCCGCGACCACAACATCGCGTTCAACGAGCCGTTCTACGACGCCCGCTACGAGCGCGTCCGGGCGGGCCTCGAGCGGGTCGAGCGGCTCCCGCGGGGGTTCGTCACCCGCCTCCAGGCCCTGGACGAGGCGGCGCTCCGGGCCGCCCTCGCGGAGGACCCGGAGGACGCGGTCCGCCCCATCCTCAGCGACGAGCAGATCCAGGGCGTGCTCGCGCGTCGGCGCGCCTTGCTCTCCTACATCGCGGCCCAGATCGCGCTCCACGGCGCGGAGCGCACGCTCGCGTGGGATTGATCGGCGCGAGGGGTCACGCGTCTCCCGGTGTATAGTCGCGCCATGCCCGGCTGGGAGGCGATGGTGGCCGCCATCGGAGGGCTCGCGATCGGCGCGGGCCTCGCCGGCGTGTGGGCGCGTGGTCGGCACGCCCGCCTCCTCCGGGAGCGGTTCGAGCTCGAGGCGTCGCTCCGGCGCAACGTGATCCCGGTGCTGGAGCGACGCGCCGACGTCCTCGGGATCCCGCCCGCCGAGCGCGGGCGCGAGGCCGACGGAACGGTCGCGGTCGCCATGACCCTCGCCCGGGCGATCAAGTCCCAGGAGGAGTCGGTCGACCTGCCGTTCGGCGACACCGTCGAGGTCGACCGCGCCCGGCTCGAAGAGGCCCAGCTCGAAGAGTCCCGGCTCGACACCACCAAGAACGAGAAGCGATCAGCACTAGGGGAGAGCGCGTGAGCGACAAGACCGAACGGGATCGCGCGATCGGCGAGATGCTCGCGCTGGTGGTGCACGACCTGCGCAACCCGGTGGCGACCATCAGCGCGAACCTCTCGTTCATCCGCGACGTGGCCGGGGTGGAGGACCCCGACGCGATCGAGGCACTCGACGACGTGGACATCGCGCTCGCCGATCTCACGCGCGGGCTCGAGCAGCTC
>JAUHXR010000218.1 GCA_030426845.1 Polyangia bacterium
ACCTCGCGCACTTCCGCAGCAAGGAGCTGTTCGCCGGCTTCCACGCGACCGGCTCACGCCGGCTCGAGCTGCGCGGCGGCGGCGAGCCGGTCGTGCTCCAGCGCGAGGCCGAGGGCCGCTGGCAGCTGGGCGGGCCCGAGGTCGGCTGGGCGCGGATGGGGATGGTCGACGGCCTGCTCCGCGTGCTGCGCCAGGCCGAGGCGACCCGCTTCGTGGCCGAGGCGGGCGCGGACCTCGACGAGTACGGGCTCGACGCGCCGTGGCGCGAGCTGCGGGCCGAGCGGGCCGAGGACATCGACGAGAACCGCGTCGCGCGGCTCCGCGTCGGCGAGCTCTGCGGTGAGCACACCGACGAGCGCTACGCGATCGCGGGCGACGAGGGGCCGGTGGTCTGCGTCCCGGTCGGCGACCTCGACGGGCTCGAGGTCGATCGCACCGCGCTCCACGAGGACCGGCTCCTGCCGGTCAGCAACGACGCGATCGAGAAGCTGGTGCTGCTGCGCGGCGACGGTCGCTTCGAGCTGCGGCGCGAGGAGGGGGACTGGCAGCTCTTCACCGGGCCGGCGAGCGATCCGGGCGAGCCGCAGGCCGCGTCTGCCGACGCGATCGCGGAGTGGACGGCTCAGCTCCGCGAGGCGCGCGCGCAGGCGTTCGAGGGCTTCGAGGGCGAGCCGGGGCACGGGGTCGGCGATCCGTCCGCCCGCCTCACCGTCCAGCGCAGCGACCGCGAGGAGACGCTCACCATCCGGCTCGGCGACGCCGGCGCCGAGGGCACCTGGGTCCGGCGCGGCGACGAAGGCGCGCTCGTGCGGTTCGCGCCCGAGGCGGCCGCGCTGTTCGACGTCGGCGGCTCGCGGTTCCGCGCGCGTGAGCTGCTCTCCGACGTTCAGGCCAGCCAGGTCCGTCGCGTCACGCGCCGCGAGGGGACCCGGACCGAGGCGGCGCAGAAGGAGCCCGACGGGTCCTGGGCGATGACCGCCCCGTTCGAACAGGACGCGGACCGGGTGACGCTCTCGGCGTTGACCGAGGCGCTCGCGGGCCTCACCGCGGCGCGCATCGTCGCCGACGAGGCGAGCCGCGAGCACGGCCTCTCGTCGCCCGAGCTGGTGCTCGAGGCGGAGCTGACCGCCGAGGAGGGCGCCGCCGCTCCCGAAGCGGAGCCGCGCACCGTCACGCTTCAGGTCGGCGCGGTCACGGACGGCGGGCGCTTCGCCCGCCTCGGGACCAGCGGCCTGGTGTTCGTCCTCGACGCGCGCTCCCTCGAGGCGCTGCGGGCGCCGCTCGTGAGCCGCGATCTGCTGAGCCTCCCGCTCGAAGAGATGAGCGGGCTGCGGCTCGAGCGCGCGGGCGAGACCCACGAGCTCGTGGCGGACGGCACCGGCTGGGCGCTCGCGGCGGGAGGGGCGCCGGACGAGGCGCGGACGCGGGCGCTGATCGACCGCCTCGGGACGCTCCGCGCCACCGAGGTGCTCAGCTACGGCCCGGCGCAACGGGAGCTCCCGACCCGGGTGGTGGCCACCGCGCGCGAGGGCGGGGCGACCACGACGCTGTCGATCGGCGCGCCCGAGGGCGAAGGCGCGGCCGCGATCGTCCCGGTGCGGGTCTCGGGGGTCGACGTCACCTACGGCGTCCGACCGGACCTGCTGACGGCGATCGTCGAGTACACGCCGTAGCCAGTGTTCCTGTGATCGACGTGACTCGGATGAGGCGGGTCCATGTCACGGGCAACGCCGGCGCAGGGAAGACGACCCTCGCGGGCAAGCTCGCCGCGCTCCTCGGGGTCGACCTCATCGGCCTCGATCGGGTCGTCTGGCGCGAGGGCTGGCGGCCAGCGCCGCCGGAGGAGCGGCGCCGAGCCGAAGACGAGATCGCGAGACGCCCGGCCTGGGTGGTCGATGGCGTGTCGTCGACCATACGGAGCGCGGCCGACACGATCGTGTTCCTCGACGTGCCTCGTCGTGTGTCCCTGGCGCGCTGTGCCCGACGCAACTGGCGTTACCTGTTCCGTTCCCGGCCCGAGCTGCCCGCGCGGTGCCCCGAGGTCCTGATCGTCCCGACCCTCGTTCGGGTCATCTGGCAGTTCCCCGCTCGGATGCGGCCCAGGATCCTCGCCGACATGCGAGCCGCGCAGGGCAGAAAGCAGCTCGTACACATCACGTCCCAGGCCCAGGTGCAAGACTTCCTGACCTCGGTGCAGCGCGCTGCTCGACCGGGGTGAGACGGACGTGCGAGAGGGGCGGGGCCGATGGCCGCCGCCCCTCGAGGGAGCTCCGAGGCTCGAGCCTCGCCTAGTCCTCTTCGGCCTCGGGCGGGGTGCCGTCCGGGTTCTCGAGGAGGTCGTGGCCGCGGTACTCGAGCATGCCGTTCGAGACGTTGAAGCCGGCGCCGGACACACGCGTGAAGCGAGCCTGCACCTTGACCTTGGCGCCCACCGCGAAGTTGGTGGGGATCGGGAGGATGCCCGACTCCGGGTCCGGCGGCTCGTAGCGGCCGCGCGACGCGAGCTCGACCGCCTCGTCGATCTGAGCCTGGTTCTCGGCGTAGCCGGCGAGCATGATCCGGTCCTCTTCCTCGCCCGGCTCGCGCACGTCGGAGATCCAGAGGTGCGGCGCGGCCGCCGGATCGCAGGTGCGACCCTCGGGGCACTCGGGCGGAACGTAGATCTCGACGATGTAGCCGGTGATCGCCACGTCCGTGTCCATCGTGGTCGCCGCGCGGCGGCGCACCCCGTAGACGCTGAACGAGCCGTCCGCGTACTCCACGTCGTGGGGCGGCGGCGGAAGGGTCGGCACCGAGGGGAGGCTCGGATCGACGTCCGGCAGCCGCTCGATCGTGAGATCGGAGGCGGCCTGCTCGCCGCAGCCGACCGCGACCCCGGCCAGGAGGCCGGCGATCACGAGCGCGCCGAGGAGCCTTCGGACGGTGTTGCTGCGGACAGCGTGGCTGCGGTGTTGGTGCGTGCGGTTCGGGATGTGGGGCATCGTCATGATTCCGGTCCCTCGCGGGCGACGCGCGACGCTACCACGAGCCGCCGGCGCGCCGATCAAGAAATCCCGCTCAGCGCGGGCGGCACGTGGGGGGCGGGCCACCCTGGCGCCGGGCGGCCGCCCGGATGCTCGCCGGGGTGCTCTCACGGGCCGCGATGCGCTGCGCGTCCTCGGCCGTGTCACCCCCGAGACGCAGCGCGGTGTCCATCGCCAGCGCGGCCACGTCGACGTCCGGAGCCCATGCGTCGGGCTGGGCGCCGCGGCGGATCACCGCCAGCACGTGCTCCCCCGCCTCGGCCACGCACAGCTCGCGCACGTAGCGCAGCGCCATCACCGTCACCCGCGGCCACTCGTTGTCGTCGGCGAGGCGCGCCTCCACCAGAGGCCAGGCCTCGCGATCGCCGGCCCGGGTGAGGGTCCCGATCGCGGCCGCGCGGACGCGGGCCGAGCGATCGCGGCTCGCCTCCCGGACCGCCTCCGCCCCGGCGTCACGCTGGAAGAGGGCCTCCACGGCGGCCGCGCGCACCATGGGCCAGCGGTCGCGGCGCGCCCGCGCGATCAGCTCGGCGTCGGCCACGTCCAGCTCGTCGAGCACGTGGACCGCCTCCATCCGGACCCGCGGGTAGTCGTCGGCGAGGGCCGCGCGCGCCACCGCCTCCCGGTCCTCCGATCGCCGGCGGCCCAGCGCCTCGACGGCCGCGGCGCGGAGCATCCACTCCTCGGCGTGGGCCGCGACGGTGCCGAGCCACCGGTCGGTCTCGGCTTCGGCCGGCAGATCCCGCGCGGCGCGCACGAGCCGCCAGCGATCCTCGAACCGGCTGGCCCGGCCCGTCCCGACGGCGAGCCGGGTCGCGACGAGCTCGCGGACGCCGGTGCGCGAGGCGACGCCGAGGGCGGCGGAGGCGAAGGCGGCCACCGGGGGCTCCTCGGCGATCCAGGCCTCGAAGGCGTCGCGCCCCGGGTGCGCGTCGGCGTCGGTCGGCCCCCCGCGCGCGTCGGTCACGAGCGAGGCCGCGAGCCCCTCCCGGAGGGTGGGACGCTCGCTGCCGCCCTCGGTCTGGAGCGCCGCGAGGAGCGCGGGGACGGCGGCGGCCGGGGGGTGGCGCAGCAGCGCACGGACCGCCTCGTCGCCCCGGGGTGCCGGCTCCTGGACGAGGGCCGCGAGGATCGGCGTAGCCTCGGGGCCGAGGGTCCCGAGCGCCTCGATCGCCTGGGCTCGCACCTCGGCCGACTCGTCGCGCGTCGCCCGCGCGAGCGCCTCGAGCGCGCCAGGGACCGCGCGCCGGGCGTGGCTCGCGAACACCCGCGCCGCGCGTCGACGGCCCTGAGCGTCGAGGCGATCCCAGGACGCGGCCAGCGCCTGGGTCGCCGGCGCCCCGAGGCCGGTGAGGAGCCGGGTCGCCTCGTCGCCCTCGCGGCCCCCGCGGACCAGCACGCCGACGAGCGCCTCGATCCCGCCGCCGAAGTCGAGCTCGGTGTAGGCCTCGAGCTCGGCCACTCCGGTGTGGACCGCGTCGGCGCGCACCCCGCGCGGCGGGTAGGCGGTGTCGAGGACGAGCGCGACGCAGCGCCACGTGACGGGCTCCGGCGGCACGATCCAGTAGCGCTCGCCCGGGTGCGCGACGGCGTCGTCGGGGAGCGTGACCTCGAGGCGCGCGCCGCCGTCTCCGACGAGCCAGAAGCGCCGCGGGCGGCCGAGCCGGCGCGCCACGTCGCCGGTGGGCGATGGGATCACCGCGAAGGCGCGGACGGGGTAGCGCGCGTTGAAGCGCAAGACGGCGTACTCTTGTCCACCCGGCCCGCCGCGGCCCTCGGCCCAGAAGGTGTCCGCGCGCCCGTCGACCAGCGCGCGCGGCGGGGCGAGCCCCGTGCGCTCCTCCTCGCCGTGCCCCGACGTGCTCGACGCCCCGCGCGCCTCGAGCGCCGACACCAGGGGAGGGCCCTCCGGGCCGGGGCTGGTGAGGGTCGCGATCACCGCGGTCTGCGGCCCGTCGCCGACCCGCCGCAGCGTGACCGGGCGCATCCGACCCGAGGCCGGGTCGTACGCGCGGGCCATCAGGATCGACGGCGAGGCGCCGTCGGGACGGCAGAGCCCGGCGCCCTCGCGGCGCACGCCGACCACCACGTCCGGCAGGCCGTCGCCCGTCCGGTCCTCGAGGCTCAGCACGTCGGCTGCGCGCTCGCCGGGGTCGCCGTGGAGGTCGGTGCGCCCGCGCCAGAGGATCGCAGGACCCTGCCGGCCCGCGCCGATCACCGCCGCTACCTCGGAGCCGTCGCCCCGGGCCCGCAGGATCGCGACCGCGTGGCCCGGCGCGACCTCGACCCGCTCGAGGCTCGCCTCGGTCACCTCGGCGTGCACCGTCTCCGTCGCGCTCCGCGCGCCGAGCCGCGCCGTGATCACCAGCCCGTCCTCGCTCGCCGCCGCCTCGACGGTCACCGCCTGGGCGGGCGCGCCGACCTCGACCGGCGCGCTCAGCGGCAGCGGATCGGCGGACGCGGGCGCGGCGACGGCCAGCAGGAGCGCGGGGAGGACGAGGCGGGGGAGCGCGGCGAGTCGTGTCACGGAGGATCCCGGGGCGGGCTCAGGCGGGCGGCGCGGCGTCGCGGAAGAGCTCGTGGAAGCGGCCCCCAGTCTCCCACAGCGCGCGCGGCGAGCCACTCTCGATCACCTCGCCGCCCTCGATCACGACGACCCGATCGGCGCGCTGCACCGCGCTCAGGCGATGGCTCACGATGACGACCGTGCGCTCGCGCATCAGCTCCTGGATCGTCTCGGCCACCGCGCGCTCGGTCGGCCCGTCGAGCGAGGAGGTGGCCTCGTCGAACAGCAGGATCGGCGCGTCGCGGTACAGCGCACGCGCGATGCAGACCCGCTGGCGTTGCCCGCCCGACAGATCGCGCCCGCCCTCTGCGAGCCGGTAGTCGAGGCCGTGGGTGCGCAGCAGATCCGCGGCGCCGGCCCGCTCGAGCGCCCGCGCGGCCCGCTCGCGGTCGGGGCTCCGATCGGCGAGGGCCACGTTGGCGAGCAGGGTGTCTCGGAAGAGGAGCGGCTCCTGGGTCACCCACGCGAACTGAGCCCGCCAGCTCCGCGGGCTCGCCTCACCCACCGGCACTCCGTCGATCGTGATCTCTCCCTCGTCGGGACGCAGCAGCCCCAGCATCAGCGCGAGCAGCGTGGTCTTGCCCTGGCCGCTCGAGCCGGCGATCGCGAGCGACTCGCCGGGCGTGAGGCGGAGATCGATCCCCTCGAGCACGGGCTCGTCGGGCCGGTAGGCGAAACGCACGCCGCTCATCCGCAGCTCGCGCTGCATCGGTCCGATCGCGCGCGCGCCCGGCGGGTCGAGGTCGGTCACCGGGACCGAGAGCACCTCGTCCACGCGATCGAGCGCGCCGAGGGTCGCCGCGACCTGACCCGCGAGCGAGCCGACCGCGTAGAGCGGCCGGTAGAGGAGGAAGACCGTCGCGAAGAGCGAGACGAACGTGGAGGAGGCGAGGTCTCCCGCGAGCATGCGGGTCGCCCCGACCGCGAGCGCCGCGCAGACCGCGAGGACGCCGAGGATCTGCACGGCGGGGACGACCAGCGCCCGCCACCGCTCAGCGCGCAGGAGCTGGGCTTCGAGCGCACGGGCGCGATCGGAGAAGCCGCTCGCCGCCTGGGCCTCGGCCCCGTAGGCCGCGATCACGGGGGCCGTCCGGGCGAGCTCGGCCGCGAGCGCGGAGAGCTCGCCGAAGCGCGCGTGGGTGTCCCGGTTGGCCCGCCGCATCCGTCGGCTCAGCCAGAAGATGGCCCCGCCGATGACCGGCACCGCGCCGAGGGCCAGCGCGGAGAGCCACGGGTCGAGGGTGAAGGCGAAGGCGGTGAGGCCTCCGAGGGTCAGGAGGCTGCCCCCGAGGCCCAGGAGGTTTCCCGCGACCAGGACCTGGACCCGGGAGGCGTCGAACCCGATCCGGGCCGCGAGGTCGCCATGCTCGCGCCCCGTCCAGGTGGCCGGCGCGGCCCCGAGGAGGGTGGTGTACATCCGCTCGCGGACCTCCCGCACCACGCTCTGGCCGAGGCGCGCGCCGAGCACGCGCGCGCCGTAACCGGCCACCGCTCTGACCAGCGTGATGGCGAGCAGACTCGCCGCCAGCGCGCCGAGCGCGAGCGCGCCGGGGCCATCGTCCGCGGAGCCTCCTGGGGCGCGGTCGGCCAGCGCGATCATCGCCGGGCCGGCGAGGTAGGCGTAGGCCACGGTCGTCGCAGAGACGATCCCGGCGCACCCTAGCGCGCCACATGCCAACGCCGCTCGCGGGCGGATGAAGCGCAGTATTCTCGACAAGGTAGACATGGCCGGCAGGTCTCGCTAAAAGGCGCGTCCAACCTCTGAGCCGCGCGGGAGCCCTGTGCCCGCGCTGGACCGCACCCATAAGTAGAACCATGGCAGAGGGCAAACCGAGTCGCCGAGCGAAGAAGGCCAGCTCCCGCTCGACCGCCTCCAAGGGTGGCAAGAAGGCCGCTTCGCGTTCAGTCGCTGGTACATCGCGTGCATCCGCCTCCGAGGCGCCTTCCCCTGCACGGAAGGCCACCCGGAAGAAGACGCCGAGCAAGCGCCCGGCCGCTTCCTCCGAGGAGAGGAGCGACGAAGCGATGGCGAGCACGGCGAAGAAGCGTTCCAGCCGCGGCACCGCGAGCGGGGCCCGCGCGGCGGCGACCAAGCCCGCCCGCGGCAAGGCCGCGGAGGCGCGCGCGGCGAAGACGCGTGACGAGGGCGAGGACGACTCGACGGAGGACCGCGAGGTCATGGTCTCCAGCAAGAGCACCCGCCTCGACGGGACGAGCGAGCCCGACAAGAAGGAGCTCGCGGACGCCGCCGCCGAGGCCCGCAAGGCGCTCAAGGAGTTCGAGCGCCAGGGCGGCGGCGACTCGACGCTCTCGAAGTACTTCCGCGAGATGGCGCACCACCGTGTGCTCACCCCGCAGGAGGAGATCGAGGCGGCGCAGGAGGTCGAGCGGCTCGAGATCGGCTACTGGGAGCGGCTCTTCGCCTACGCGCCGGCCTTCGAGACGGTGGCCACGATCGTCGAGCGCTACGTCACGGAGGAGCCGCTCCCGCAGATCGCGACGATGCGCAAGCTCGCCAAGGGGGCTACCCGCGGCAAGCTCGGCAAGAAGAATCAGGCGCGCTGGGAGTCGGTGGCCACCGAGCTGGCGACCAAGCTGCGCGTGCTCGACTCCGACCGCATCTTCGTCAGCCAGGCCGACAAGGCCGTGCACCGGCTCGCGGGCGAGTTCGCGGTCGACCGCGACATGCTCGGCGACGAGGTGCGGGTCACCCCCGCGTTCAAGAAGTACCTCTCGGGGGTGGAGCACGGGTGCGAGGCGCAGCAGCGCGCGAAGAACCGCTTCGTGGCCGCGAACCTCCGCCTCGTGGTGAGCATCGCGCGCCGCTACAACCGCGGCCGGCTGCCGCTCATCGACCTGATCCAGGAGGGCAACATCGGCCTGATGAAGGCGGTGGAGCGCTTCGATCACAACCGCGGCTACCGCTTCAGCACCTACGCGTCGTGGTGGATCCGCCACGCGATCAGCCGCGCCCTGGCCGACAAGGGCCGCGCGGTCCGCATCCCGGTCCACATGCTGGACACCTACAACCGCGTCGCGCGCGCCACCCAGGCGATCGCCACCCGGACCGGCAAGGAGCCTTCCCCCGAGGAGCTGGAGAAGGAGACCGGCATCGCGGCGGAGAAGCTCGAGAAGATCAAGGGCTACTGGGCCGAGACCCCGTTCTCCCTCGACCGCCCGGTCAACGACGAGGACGGGCGGAAGTTCATCGACTTCCTCGAGCAGGAGAACGTCCCGACGCCCTACGAGCAGCTCGTCAGCAAGACGTGGGGCGAGGAGCTGCGGCGCCTCCTCGGCACGCTGACCCCGATGGAGGCGCGCATCCTGCGCTGGCGCTTCGGGCTGGACGACGAGGACGAGCTCACGCTCAAGGAGATCGGCGACAAGTACAACCTGTCGCGCGAGCGCATCCGCCAGCTCCAGGAGCAGGCGCTCGCCAAGATCCGTCGGCAGATCAAGGAGTGAGACGAGGACCGCGGGCGCGCCCCGCGGGTCCCGTCGTCCGTCGCCGGAGTGGCCTCGAGCTCTCGATCGAGCCGAGCCGCGCGCTCAGCGGTGCAGGTCCTGAGCGAGGGCGGTCGCGATCGCGTCGGCGAGCTGGCGCGCGGGGCCGTGTCGCCCCTGCACGTCGTTGGCGAGGAAGCTGAAGGCGTAGACCCGCTCGGGGGTCGGCCCGAGGACGTAGCCGGAGAGCGCGATCACCCCGTTGAGCGTTCCCGTCTTGGCGCGGACGACCCGCGGCGCGGGGAGATCGCGGAGCCGGCGCCGCAGGGTGCCGTCGACCCCGCCGATCGCGAGGGACGCGACCAGCTCGTGCCCGACGGTCGGGTCGCGGTAGGCGACGCGGAGCAGGTCCGCGAGCGACTGGGCCGCTACGCGGTTTCCATCGAACAGGCCGCTCCCGTTCACGATGGTGAGCCGCTCGGTCGAGACTCCGGCCGCGTCGAGCGCCTCGCGCACCGCGGCGACCGAGTCCTCGGAGCGGCCCGGCCGGTGGCGCTCGGCGCCGATGACGCGGAAGAGCATCTCCGCAACGAAGTTATCGCTGTACTTGCCGAGCGCGTGGATGAGCTGGGAGACCGGCGCGCTCTGGCGGGACGCGAGGCTCGACGCGCCGTCCGGCGTCGGGCCCACGCTGACGCCGTCGCCGACCTCCACGCCCTGGGCCCGCAGCGCCTCGGCGAAGGCGTAGCCGGCCCACGGCAGCGGGTTCTCGATCCTCCGCGGGTAGGACGCGCCGCGGATCCCGAGCGGGATCGTGCCGCCGACCATCAGGCGCATCCGGTCGGGCACGTTGGCCGCGTCGGCCTCGCCCGCCGCGGGCTGATCCGCGATCACGTTCGGCGCGCCGCTCGCGGTGGTCGTGCAGCGGTTGCGCAGATCGAAGTAGCCCGCGCCGAGCAGCTCGACCCGCGCCGGCGCGTCCGCCGCGGGGCCCGGCATCACGCGGAGCACGTAGGCGTTGCGATCGAGCGACACCGCGGCGACCGGGGCGCGGAACGTGGCCACCTCGCGCGGCTGCTGCTCGAACGCCGGCGGGAGGATCTGCGCGTCGAAGTAGGTCGCGTCCACGATGACGCGGTCGGCTCGGGTCACCCCGGCGAGCCGCACGTCCCGCGCGAGCTCGTTGAGCTGCCCGTAGGTGAGGTCGGGATCTCCGTAACCTCGGAGCACGATCCCGCCGCGCACCCGCCCGTCCTCCAGCGCGCCGTAGACCGCGGTGCGCATCGTGAACTCCGCCCCGAGGAGCCGGAGCGCGGCGTAGGCGGTGATGAGCTTCTGGTTGGAGGCCGGGTTCATCGGCCGCTCGGCGTGGTACTGGAACACCGGCCGGCCGCTCTCGACGTCGACCACCGCGACGCCCACGTTCTCGCCGAGCCCGGACTCGTCTACGAGCGCGCGCAGCCGCCCGACGAGGGGAGCCGGCTGAGCGGTGGCCGGGGCGGCCGAGAGGAGCGCGAGCGCGCCCGCGAGCCAAGCGATCCGACGCATGGGCCGAACGTAGCAGGTTGTCGCGCGGGGCCCCGCCTCGGCGCTCGATCCGGCGACCCGGCGGGGCGCGCGGCCGGCGCGACGTTGAACCCGCGCCGCCGACTGATACGGTCCCGGCGATGATCCTGCGCGACCCGGTCCACGGCCTCATCGCGTTCGAGGGCGCGCACGAGGAGGTCGTCGTCTCGCTCCTCGCCACGCGCGAGGTTCAGCGCCTGCGTCGGGTCCGCCAGCTCGGCCTCACGAGCCTCGTGTTCCCGGGGGCGGAGCACTCGCGCTTTGCGCACGCGGTGGGCGCGGCCCACGTGATGGTGAAGCTCCAAGAGCACCTGGCGCTCCGCGCGGGCGACCTGCCCGAGGGTGAGCGGCTGGACCCGGAGGCCGCGCGCGACGCGCTCGCCGCGGCGCTGCTCCACGATCTCGGCCACGGCCCGCTCTCGCACCTCTTCGAGGACGTCATCCCCGAGCCCAAGCACCACGAAGCGTGGACGGTGGAGATCCTCCGCGACCCGACCTCCGAGGTGCACGCGAAGCTCGAGGCGCTGGGGGAGGGGACGGCCGAGCGCGTCGCGGGCCTGCTCCTGGGCGAGCACCGCCTGCGCTGGTTGCCCCGCACGGTGAGCGGCACGCTGGACGTCGATCGCTGCGACTACCTTCTGCGCGACAGCCACATGACCGGCGCGCGCTACGGGCTCTACGACCTCGACTGGCTCCAGCGCGCCTTCGTCTTCGCGGCGGTCGAGGCGCCGCCCGGCTACGCGCTCGCGATCGAGGGGCGCAAGGGGCTCCCCGCGGCCGAGAGCTTCTTCCTCGCCCGCCAGTTCATGTACGGCCAGGTCTACCACCACAAGGCCACGCGGGCGGCCGAGTGCCTGATCCGCGGCACGTTCCGCCGCCTGGCGGAGCTGATCCGGGACGGGCGGCCGCCCGACGGGACGCCCGACGCGATCCGCGCCTCGGTGCTCGGCGAGCCGCTCGCGCCCGGCGCCTACCTCGAGCTCGACGACCCGAACCTCATGAGCGCCTTCGCGGCCTGGGAGCAGGCCGACGACGCGATCCTCAGCGAGTTCGCGGGGCGCCTTCGCCACCGCCGGCTGCCCAAGACGCTGCCGCTCCCCGACGACCCGGAGCGCCGCCCGGAGTGGGAGGAGGCGCGCGCCCGCGCGGCCGAGATCGCGCGCGGGCGCGGCTACCGCGAGGACCTCACGGTGTGGCTCGACGAGCCCTCGCACACGCCCTACGCGGAGTCGCCCGACGGCACCGCGGACGGGCTCTGGGTGGTGCTCAGCCACCAGCCGCTCCGGCGCCTAGGCGACGTGTCCTTCCTGTTGCGACAGCTTCGCAACCAGACCATCGTCCGACCCCGGCTGGTGTTCCCCGAAGAGATCCGCGGCGACGTCGAGCGCGCGGTGGAGGGCCTGTTCGCATGAAGCTCTGGACGGTCGCCGCGCTCGCCTTGCCCGCCGCCGTCGCGGCCCTCGCCGCGCCCGCCCGCGCCGACGCCCCCACCGTCGAGGTGCAGCTCGAGCCCTGGGCCGCCTTCGACGGCGTCGATCGGCCCTACCGCTACCTCGTGTCCGCGCGCGTGGCCGGAGACGACCCGGTGGAGGTCGCGTTCGATCGCCGGCTGCTCAGCTTCGAGGTGCGCCCGGCCGAGGGACGCGGGCGCCGCCACCGCTGCCGCCACCCCGCCGCGCCGCGCACGAGCGGGCGGGCCCGCACCCGGACGGTCGAGGGGGACCGCGAGTGGCGCGAGTGGGTCGACCTGCGGATGTACTGCTGGGGGGCCGCGCGGCGGGCCCTGGACGCGGGCGCGCGGGTGGAGGCGCGCTACGGCTGGCGGCGAGGCTCGCGGACGCGCTGGGTCGCACGCGCGCCTGGCGCGAGGCGGGCCCGGGACATCCTCGGCGGCGTCAGCCCCGAGCCGTTCCTCTTCCCTGCGCGCCCCGAGGAGGAGCGCCGCACCCGACGGCTCGGCGACGACGCGGCGGCCTCGCCGCTCGAGGTTGCGCTCAGCAGCCGATCGGTGCGCACCGAGGCCGGGCTGAGCTTCCGCGTCGCGGTCGGCGCCGCCGCCGGGTCCGAGCGCGTCTACGTTCGCCCCGACGCCTTCACCTTCCTCGTCCGCCGGCCCAGCGGCGCGGTCACCCGGTGCAGCCTGCCGCGCGGCGGCGGCTACCCGCCGCCCGACCTGTTCCGTCGCGTGACCGGCCGAGCGCGCGCGGTCGAGGCGCTCGACGCGTCGCAGTTCTGCCCCGACGACACCTTCGCCGACGCGGGCATCTACGAGGTCGTGCCGAAGCTCCGGCTCGAGCACGACGGCGGCGAGTGGAACCTGCGCGCGGTGACCGGCCGCTTCGTCGGCCCCACCTCCGTCGTCCGGGTGACACGTGGCGAGAACGGCTACGTCGACCAGGTGCCGCGGCGCGGCGCCGACGCGCCCGAGGGGGCCGATCCCGCGTCGTCCGACGGGGACGACGCGTGAGCTCCGACCCGCGCGCGCGCCAGCTCGCGTCGATCGCGCTCGCGGTGTCCCTCCTCGCGCTCGCGCTGGCGGGGTACGCTGTGTACGCGCAGCAGCGAGCGGAGGCGAACCTCCGCCGCATCGGCGAGGAGCTGCAGCGCTCGCTGACCCCGACCTTGCCGATGGCCCCGCCGCCCCTCGGCCTCGACCCGGACGACACCTGAGCGCCCCTGGACCCCGCGATGGCGAAGATCCTCGTAGTCGACGACCAGCGCAACATGCGCACCACGCTCACCATGATGCTCCGCAGCGCGGGCTACGAGGTGGACGAGGCGGCGGACGGCGACGAGGCCTGCGACAAGGGGATTGGCGACGGATACGACCTGGTCCTCACCGACCTCAAGATGACCGGCAAGGACGGCATCGACGTGCTGCGGTTCCTCAAGCAGCAGAGCCCCCTCACCGAGGTGATCGTCATGACCGCCTACGGGACGATCGAGAGCGCGGTGGAGGCGATGCGCATCGGCGCGCACGACTACATCCAGAAGCCGTTCTCCGAAGAGGAGCTCCTGATGCGCGTGCAGCGCGCGGTGGAGAAGCGGCAGCTCGCGGGCCAGATGAGCCTGATGGCGGCCGAGTTCCGCGAGCGGTACCAGTTCGAGAACATCATCGGCCGCTCGGGCGCGGTGCGCGACGTCCTCGGCCGCATCGTCCGGATCGCGCCGACCGACACCACCGTCCTCATCACCGGCGAGAGCGGCACGGGCAAGGAGCTCGTCGCCCGTGCGATCCACGCCAACTCGATGCGCGCGGACAAACCGTTCGTCAGCGTCAACTGCGCGGCCATCAGCGAGACGCTGCTCGAGAGCGAGCTGTTCGGCCACGTCCGTGGCGCGTTCACCGGCGCGGTCTCCGGCCGCAAAGGGCTGTTCGAAGAGGCCAACGGCGCGACGTTCTTCTTCGATGAGATCGCCGAGACCCCGACCAGCTTCCAGGCCAAGCTGCTGCGCGCGATCCAGCAGGGAGAGATCCGCCGCCTCGGGGACAACAAGCCGATCCACGTCGACGTGCGGGCGATCGCGGCGACCAACCAGGATCTGCAGGAGGCGATCGCGAACAAGCGCTTCCGCCAGGACCTGTTCTACCGGCTCGCGGTCGCGCGCTTCGTGCTGCCGCCGCTGCGCGATCGACGCGAGGACATCCCGCTCCTGGTCGAGCACTTCCTCGAGAAGCTGAACCGCAAGATGCGGCGGTCGGCGACCCTCGGGGAGGGCGTGATGGACTACCTCATCAAGTACGACTACCCGGGTAACATCCGCGAGCTCGAGAACATGGTCGAGCAGGCGGTGGCGCTCACCGTGGACGGCGAGATCCGCCTGGACGACATCATCCCGCCGGAGGCGCACGGCGTGACCTTCCCCGGAGAGGAGCCGGCCAACGAGACGCTGCAGGCGGTGGTCGATCGCGCGGAGAAGGAGACCATCGAGCGGGTCCTCCTCCAGGTCGAGGGCAACAAGGAGCGGGCGGCGGAGATCCTCGGCCTCAGCGCCACGACCCTCTGGCGGAAGATGAAGCGCCTCGACGTGACCTGATTTCAGTTCTGAAACGCCGTCGTTCACGGCCGACCAGGATCGATGAGGGCGCGGGGGCGGCTTGACCGAGATCGCGGCGGGCACGTGTGTTGCACACCATCGGCGTCGCGATGCCCCATCGCATTCTAGTCGTCGACGACGAGACCAACGCGCGCCGTAGCCTGGCCATCGGGCTGCGGCTGGAGGGCTTCGAGGTCTTCGAGGCGGCCGACGGCGCCGAGGCGCTGGAGCTGCTCGGCCGCACCGCGATCGACCTGGCGATCATCGATCTGATGATGCCGGGCATCAACGGCCTCGACCTCGCGCGCCGCGTCCGGTTCCGCCACGCGAGCACGCGCGTGCTGCTGATCAGCGCGTACCACCTGTCGAAGCGGCAGCTGGAGCGCGCCGACGTGGGCGCGGTCGGGTTCGTCCCCAAGCCGTTCGAGCTGGACGAACTGGTCGGATTCCTCCACCGCCGGCTCCCGCCGATCGCGCCCGACGTCGCGATCGGCTGAGGCGCGCGGCCAGACCGCCAGGCGCCGCTTCAGCCCGGGTCCGACTGGTCGCGGTGCAGGCCGAGCGAGCGCATCTTCTTGTGCAGATTGGTGCGCTCGACGCCGAGGAGCGACGCGGCCCTGGACACGTTCCAGTCGCACTCGTCGAGCGTGACGCGCACGTAGCGCCTCTCGGCCCGATCGCGGTACTCGCGCAGCGTCAGGCGCCGCCCGTTCTCGAACGCGCCGTCGGGGAGCCCATCGGCGGGGGCGGCTGCGGCGGCCGCGCGCGCGAGCTTGCCCTCGTCGGGGAGGTCCTCGATGGTGATCGTGTCGCCGCTCAGGATGGCCATCCGCTCGACCACGTTCTTGAGCTCGCGGACGTTGCCGGGCCACGCCTTGCGCTGCAGGCGCTCGAACACCTCCGGCGCCACCGGCTTGGGCCGCAGCCCGTTCTCCTCGCAGAAGTCCTCGAGGAAGCTGCGGGCGAGGGCGGGGATGTCCTCGGGGCGCTCGCGGAGCGACGGGCTGCGGAGCGGCACGACGTTGAGCCGGAAGAAGAGATCCTCGCGGAACTCGCCGTCGGCGACCGCGCGCTCGAGGTCCTTGTTGGTCGCCGCGACTACCCGCACGTCGACCGCGATCGAGCGCTCGCTGCCCACCCGCGTGACCTC
>JAUHXR010000219.1 GCA_030426845.1 Polyangia bacterium
CCCTTGGCGATGACGTCCGCGACCACCGAGGGCACGCCGCGCTCCTCGAGCGGAGGCGGGTCCGACTCGATCGCCAACAGCAGGAGCTGCGGCAGGGTGTCCCCCCGAAACGGAGGCTCCCCCGAGAGCGCCTCGTAGCAGACGGCCGCGAACGAGTAGATGTCGCTCGCGGGCCCGGTCGCCTTCTGCCCGCCGATGATCTCCGGCGGCATGTAGAGCGGCGTACCCACGAGCTGCCCGGTGGAGGTGAGCGACAGCTCGTCGGCGCCGAGCAGCTTCGCGATGCCGAAGTCGAGCAGCTTGGGCACGAGCTGCCCCGCAGCGTCGGTCGAGAGGAAGATGTTCGCCGGCTTGAGGTCGCGATGGACGATCCCCCGCGCGTGCGCCTTGTCGAGGGCCGCGAGGAGGGGCTCGGCGATCCCCCACAGCTCGTCCACCGTCACCGGCCCGCGCTCGAGCCGCTCCTCGAGCGACTCCCCGTGAAGCAGCTCGAGGACCATGTACGCGGTGCCGTCGTCGACCGCCACGTCGAGCACGTCGACGACGTGGGGGTGCTCCACCCGGCACGCGGCCCGCGCCTCGGTCCGGAAGCGATCGAGCGCCCCCGGCACCGCGACCACCTCGGGTCGAAGGAGCTTCACCGCGACCCGCCGCTCGGTCACCACGTGGACCGCCTCGTGAACGCTGCCCATGCCACCCTCTCCGAGGAGGCGAACGAGCTCGTAGCGACCCACGCGCACGGCGTGAGCCTAGCAGGGTCGAAGTGCGCCCTCACGCCATCGCCGGGCATCGTGCGCGTCCGCCGGCCTCCCGGTTCGCGGGGTTCCCGCGGATCGCCGACCGAGGCGCTCGGTGACCCGGGTCACCTCGACGGGGCTTCTGCGCGGCGTCGCATGCCGGTGCGCTCTATATGCGATCGATGTCCTCGCGGATCCCGATGGCGGTGGTCGGCGTCACGATGGTCGCGTTCATCGTGATCAAGACCGGCCGGGACGCGCTCGTCGTTGGATCCGACGACGGCGTCGCCCTGCTCCCGCTCGCGTTCGGGATCAGCGGAGCGGCCGCGCTGCTCGCGGCCGGCCTCCACGTCCTCGCGATGAGCCGCTTCGGCGTGCGCCGCGTGCGCGTGGCCCTGTTCGTGGGCGCCGGCGCGCTCGGCATGCTGGCCCCGTGGTGGGCCGAGGGGGCGGGCGAGGCGACGATGGTCGCGCTCTTCGCGCTCGTCCCGGTCGTGTTCGCCGCTCTCTTCGCCGACGCCTGGCTCCTCGTCGGGGAGGCCACGGCGGACGAGGACGACGACGCGGTCCGCGCGGCCTACATCCGCGTCGCCGCGGCCTCCACCGCGGGCGGGGTGGCGGGAGGCCTGTTCGCGACGGGCCTCGCCGAGCTCCTCGAGCCGAGCGCGCTCGTCGCCTCGGGCAGCGCCCTCCTTCTCGTCGGCGCGTATCTGTCCACCCGCGCCGCCCCCGCCGCGCGGTCCGCCCGCGAGCCCCGGCGACCGCCCCACCTCGGGCGGGTCTTGCTGCGCTTGAGCCTGCGCCCCTTCGTCGCGCTGCTCGGCGCCCTCGCCGCCCTCGGCGCGGTGGTCGGAGTGCTGGTCGACCTGCAGCTCTACCGCGCCGCGGCCGCGAGCGGGCTGGTGGACGCCTCGTTCTTCTCCAGCGTGTACCTCGCCGTCTCGGTCGCGGCGCTCCTCTTCCAGCTGGTCGTCGCGCGGCTGCTCGAGCGCCGACTCGGGATCGTCGGCATGCTCGCCGTCCTGCCCTTCGGCCTGAGCGGTCTCGCGGGCGTCGCGGCGTTCACCTCGGCCATCGGCTCGCGCCTCGCGCTCCGGGCGGCCGAGGGGGGGCTCAAGGCCGCGGTGCACCGCGCGGCCTGGGAGCGCTCGTTCCAGTCGGTCCCGGAGCCGCTGCGCCCCTACGTGAAGGTCGTGGTCGACGGTGCGGCGGCGCGCCTGGCGGAGACGGGCGCGGGGTTCGCGCTCGGGGCGATCGGGCTCTCCCTCGAGCCGCTGAGCTGGCTGACCGCCGGCGTCGCGGCGACCTGGCTCGGGGCCACCCTCCTGCTGCGGCGGTTCACCCGCGACGACGAAGACTCCGAGGGGGGCGTCGAGCAGCGCCTCCAGGACGCGTGCCCGGTGGCGTCCATCCTCGGCCAGGAGCAGCCGCCCTGAACGTCGGGGCTCGGATCACGGGGGAAGGCGGGCGACGGCAGCTCTCAGTTCAGGTGCACGACCTCGCCGCGCACGACCACGTCGTCCGACGCCTTGATGCGGGCCTGGCCCTGGGTGGCCTCGAGCTCGATCGCGTGGGCGCGCACCCGCATGCGGCCCGGGATCTCGAGGTCGACGTCGCCGGTGAGCAGCTTCACGACGGGCCCGTCGTCGCCCTCGAACAGCTCGAGGAGGTCGTCGCCCGCCGCGCTGCGCACCCGGAGCGCCTCGTCGCGCTGGATCACGAGGGCCGCCGCCTCCTCCTTGGGCACCTCGGGGCGACGCGCGAAGCCGTCGAGGACGCCGGTCACCACCCGCTCCGGATAGTTGGCCGGCTGCGTCAGGAGCACGCGGTCCGCGACCCGCACCGGCAGCCCCATCAGGGTCGCCAGCCACTTCTCGAACGTCTGACCCTCGAGGTCGGTCCAGCGCACGCGCACGCGGCCCCGCAGCGACGGGTGCGCGTCGTCGACGACCTCGCCGACGAGGTGGTGCGTCTCGCCCGCCGGCGGGAGCACGCGCGGCGCGCGCTCGGCCTCGTCGAGCATACGCTCGAGCGGCGACGGCGCGGGCGCGGCGTCCGGCGTCTCGGTGCTCAGGGGCTCGGTGCTCAGGGGCTCGGGGCTCAGGGGCTCGGGGCTCAGCGTCTCGGTGCTCAGCGTCTCGGGAATCGGGGCGGCCTGCTTCTTCATGACGTTCTCCTCCGTGACTCGGTGCGCAGCTCGGTCCTTCCGCGCGGGTCGGCCCCGCGGCGCGCCTGGGCTGCTCATCGGCGACGCAGCCCGCGCGGTTGCGGGACGCGACACGTCCGCGCGCACCGCGACGGCCGGTACGGCTCCCACGCCCCCCAGAGCAGCGCCTCGGGGTCGGCGAGATCCCATCCGGCCGCGCG
This sequence comes from Polyangia bacterium, assembly GCA_030426845.1. GTDB lineage: Bacteria > Myxococcota_A > Polyangia > Polyangiales > Sandaracinaceae > JAUHXR01. Next base: position 3,105 of record JAUHXR010000219.1, read on the forward strand.
CGGATCGAAGCGGCGCCGCGGCCCTGCGACTCCCTCGCCGCGATCGAGCGCCGCCACTCGCCGCGCCAGCAGCTCCGCCGCGAGCCGCTCGCTCGGGACCTCGCCGCCCAGGGTGGCGTAGCCGCGACCGAGACCGAGCGGGCTGGTCTCCGACAGAGGATCGGGGAGGTAGCCGTAGAGGTCCGCGCCCGCGATCACCCCGAGCGGGTTGGGCGACAGGTACGCGCCGGTCTCCGGGTCGTAGACGCGCAGCCACGCGTGCGCGAGCCCGGTGTCCGGGTCTTCCCAGTGCCCCATGAACCGCCACGGGCAACGCGTATCGTCAACCTCCAGACCCAGCGTGCCGAACGCGTCGACCGCGCCGCGCCAGGCGAGGTCGCCCGCGCGGTCGATCAGCTCGGACGGCGCCCCGACCGGGTCGGTGAGGACCGCGAAGGCTCCATCGGGGCCGAGCTTGCCCACCAGCGCCCCCGCCTCGCGGATCCACGTGGTGGTCGCCCCGTCGGTGATCTCCTGCAGCACGCAGAGCCCGTCCCACACGAGCCGGGTCTGCGAGGTCGGCTCCCACACCGGCTCCTCCACCCCCGGGATGTCGACGCGCGCCTCGCGGCGCCGGTGAATCAGCCGGCCGAGCCCGTCGTAGTCGTAAGCGATCCTCAGGTCGGCGCTGAGCTCGACCGCCGCGAGCCGCCCCGCGCCGTCCCAGCGGTAGCGGACCTGGTCGCCGAGCGCGGTCTCCTTGGAGACCCGGCGCCCCGCGTCGTCGTAGGCGTACTCCGTCCCGTAGGCCTCGAGGAGCCGCCCGTGCGCGTAGCGGTGATCGTCGCGCGCCTCGGTGCGGTAGACGTGGCCGACCGCGTCGAGCGCGCGGACGAGCGCTCCGACGCGGACGAGCCGCCCGCGCGCGTCGTGCACCAGCTCCCGCGCGCCCCGCGCGTCGCGGATCCCGGCGAGCCGCGACAGGCCTCGGTAGCGGTAGTCGGTCGCCGCGAGCTCGCGCGCGCCGGCGGCCACCACGCGCCGCGTCGGGCGCCCGGACGAGTCACGCGCCCACGACACCTCGAGCCCACCGGGCAGCGCGCGTGACCGCTCCCGACCCGCCGCGTCGCGCGTGAAGCTCAGCTCGAGCCGCGCCTCGCCCCAGGTCGCGACGAGGCGCTCGGCACCTCCGCGCGCGTCGCGGACGACCCGCAGGCTCAGCCCGCCGCCGTCCAGCGCGACGCGGTTGCCGCTCGCGTCGTAACGGCTGACGAGCTCCGCGCCCTCCGACGCCTCCCGCACCACGCGCCCCGCCCCGTCGCGCTCGAACCGGGTCACCCGATCGGCGTCCTGGCACCGCACGAGCCGCCCTCCGTCGGACCACCAGAGCCGCTGGAACGAGCCGTCCGCGTGCTCGAGGGTCACCGGCCGACCGGCCGCGTCGCGCTGCACGTCCGTGCGGACGCGGCCGGCAGACTCGCGCCGCACGCGCCCCGCGTGGTCGCGCAGGACGTGCCGCTCGAGCCCCCCGAAGCCGACCTCCTCCTGCACCCGCCCGGCCGCGTCGCGTCGGAGCTCCCAGTAGTCGAGCGCCTCGCTCTCGATCAGCGTCACGCGGCCCTCGGCGTCGCGGTGCGCGCGCAGCCCCCCGCCGCCCTCGTCCACGTGGGCCAGCCGTCCGTCCGCGTCGCGCTCGATCGCGACGTCGCGCGAGCCGTCGTGCCGCCGCGTGACCTGACCCGCCGCGTCACGCTCGAGGGTCAGCCGCAGGTCGTCCGAGGCCCGCAGCTCGCGCACGCGCCCCGAGGCGTCGTAGCGGAGCCCGAAGGCGTGGCCGACCTCGTCGGTGATCTCCGCCACCCTCCCCTGGGCGTCCCGCCGCGCTCGGCGCGCCGCTCCGTCGGCGTCGATGCCCACCACCGCGCCCGAGCGCGGATCACGCGCGAGCCGCAACGTCCGTTCCCCTGCCAAGGTAACGGTCTCGAGCGCGCCCTCCTCCGCGTAGTGGAACACGGTGCTCGCTCCGTCCGGCTCGGTCCGGGACGTGAGCCGACCGAGGTGGTCCCACGTCTGCTGCCTCGCGCGCCCGTCCGCGTCGGTGAGCCGCGTGAGCCGGCCGCCGTCGTCGTGGTCGAGCGCGACGTCGCCACGACCCGGCGCGCTCACGAGCGCGAGGTGCCACGCCGCGTCGTAGAGGTAGCGCGTCTCGCCGTCGGGGTCGGCCTCGCGGCTGAGCAGCCCGGACGCCTCGTCGTGCTCGCGGGTGATCGCGTGGCCGAACCGATCGAGGACGCGGTCCGCCTGGAGCGCCGCGTTCGCGCGGACCGAGAAGGACCCGCCCGCGTCCACCAGCCCTGCGACCCGCTCGCCCGCGTTCCAGAGCACCTCGCGCTCGCCCTCGTCCCAGCGCTCGGCCACGCAGCGCGCCCGCGCCCCCACGCCGTCGTAGGCGAAGCGGCGCGCCCGCTCTCCGCCAGCGCGCCGCTCGACGAGCAGCCGCCCCTCGTACCGGTACGTCGTCACGCGCCCCGCGGCGTCCACCGCCTCGCGCACCTGCCCGCTGGCGTCGAGCGTGTAGCGCGCGACCACCGCGTGATCCCGACCGTCGGCGGTCGGCGCGAACACGCGCGTCAGCCGCCCTCGGGCGTCGTGCTCGAACCGAACGAAGGCGCCGCCGGGAAGGAGCAGCCGGTCGAGCCGCCCGTGCGTGTCGTAGCGCACATCGAGGTGCGACCCGTCCGGCGCCCAGATGCGCGTGAGCCGCGCGCGCGGAGGGCCCGTCTCGACGCTCGCCCGGACCCGCGTGAAGCCGAAGCGCGCGCCGTCCGCGTGGCGCGCCTCGTAGCCGTCCGAGCTGACGCGCAGGAGGGTCACCCCCGCGTTCGGGTGGTGCGCGCGCCCGCCGAGGCCAAGCTCTCCCCCGGCGACGGGCACCCCGATCTCGCGGCCGTCCTGCATGCGGTAGAGGACCCAGCCGTGCTCCTCCCAGACGCTCGCCTCGAGCGGGTGCGACCAGCCGAGCCCGAGCTCACCGGGGCGCCAGGCCATGGACGAGCTGTAGAAGCGCTGGAACGCGAAGCCGCCCGCCCCCGGCCACACCCAGTCGGTCTCGGTGAGGAGCAGCCGCCCCGCGACGGGATCGATGGAGCCGAAGCGCGGCGCGTCCGCGTGGCCGACCTGATCGCGTTCGCGCTGCGGCCGCTCGGCCGGCAGCAGCGCGCCCATGATCTCGACGTAGCCCTTCTCTCCCGGCCGCCGCCCGCGCGGCCGCGCCGGCATCCGGCCCTCGTCCTCGGCCCGCTTGATCTGCTCGTAGATCGGCTCGGGCGTCTCGAACGCGAAGGCCTCGCCGTCGGCGTGGAGCGTGATCGGGATGTGGCCGTGGATCCCTGGGAAGAACGCGCGCGGCATGTCGTCGCGGACCCCCGCCCAGGTGATCTCCACCCTCTCCTCGTGCGGCGTGATCACGACGTGAAGCAGCTTCGCCTCGACCGGCTGCCGATCCCCCTCGACCTCGATCGCGAGCGACGGGAAGCGCGGCAGCGCGAAGCGCAGGCGCTCGTGCTCCGGGTGCATCCCGACCACCTCGACCGGCGTCCCCTCGCGGAGGTCGCCGAACGTCATGCCGAGCGAGGCCTCCTGGAAGTAGATCGGCGGCGGCGCACGCAGGGCCTCCAGGCTCGCCTCGAGCCCGCGCCACGCCTCGGGCATGAAGCCGCGCCGCACCTCGGGCAGCGTCACGTCCGCGGGGACCTCGAACCACGGACGCGCTCCCATGTACCCGGCCCGCGGGAACATCGCGGGGAACTGCCAGTCGAGGAACCAGGAGAGCGGCTGCGCGTGCCAGCGCGCGGGATCGCGCACGAGCAGGTTGTCGGGCGTGAGCCGGTCGTCCGGGTCCTCGAGGTTCGGGAGCTCGACGCCGTCGATCGGCGCGTCGACGACGAGGTATCCCTTGCCCGACTGGTTGCGCGGATACATCCCCGGGTGCTCGCCCTCGAGCCGGAGCCGCTCCCAGAACGTCGTCGGCCGGGCGACCGGCACGCGGAGGTCGACGCCGCCGTAGGCGTTGGTGTAGGCGAGCTCCATCTCCGTGAACGGCTGCGGCGCGCCGAGGCGAGGCCGCCCGCTGGCCGTCCACTCGACGAAGCGCGTGCCGAGCACCTGGACTCGCTTCGCCACGTGCCCGACGCGGACGGCGACCTGTCGCTCCGAGACCGCGCGCCCACCCGGCCCGAAGGCCTTGCCGAGGACGACCACGTCCGACGCCGCCTTGAACGGCCAGTAGTCGGAGCCGGGCGGCCAGCGCGGATCGAGGTCCTCCCTCCAGATGTCGTGGCGGAGCGGCGCGGGCTCCGTCGGCACGAGCCTTCCGCTGTCGATCCGGTAGGTGCGCTTGGTCGTCCCCCACGCGCGCTGGGGCAGCGCGTCGTCCGGCGCGACCCGCACCACCGCCGCTTGGTGTCGCGACCCGGTCACAGCGACGTCCATCCGTCGTCGTCGGCCCCGGACCCGTCGAAGTCGAGGTCACCATCCACGTCGAGCGCGCCGATGCCCGCGCTGCCGCCGGCGGATCCTTCGACCGGCTCGCCGCCGCCCCACTCGAGCCCCTGCTCGAGCCCGGCTTGCCCGACGCCCATCGGTCCCCTCACCTCCTCCGAGAGGCCGGCCTCCGACCGGCCGGTCACCCCGTCGCGGCGGTAGCTGAAACCCACTTGGTAGGCGTTGTTTCCGACGTTGATGCCTACGCGCGCGTCGCCGTGGTAGTCGAAGAGCTCCTGCCCAGCGAGGCGGATGAGGCCGGCGGCCACGCTCGGCGCGTTCGAGCGAACGAACTTCCCCGACCCCGGCATCCCCGAGCTCGGGGGATCGCCGAAAGGGTCGCCCAGCAGATCGCTAGCCCAGTTACCAAGTTCTTTTCCGGCCTCTTCCCAGCCGCTGCCCGGTGTCCCGGCGGCGGACTTCGCAAGATCGAGCACCAGGCCGACCGCGATCGAGACCCATCCGGCAGCGAGGTCAACGGGATGCACTCCGATCAGCAGATCGTTGAACGCGCTCATGATCGCCGTACAGCCGGTTGGAGGGCTGATCGGTTTGCCACAGACCGACATTGGGGTGGGAACGAGCCCAGGGTTGAGCGCGAGGAGGTGGCCGACGGGCTTCCCCTCCGCCTTCACCTCTCCCGCCGAGAAGTTCGCCTTCCGCTTCGACTTGAGGATGTGCAGGACTGTCAGCGCGTTTGCGGGATGGGGCGCGATCTGGACGTGCACGATCAGCGGACCCACGTCATGCCCCTCGAGCGCGAAGGACCACTCGTTGTGCTTCACCGTCTCGGTCAGCTTGTTCTTGCCCAGCGCCGCGCCACCCGGCCACCAGACCGTCGTGGGAAGATCGAACGCCATACCGATGGGGCTCGGCAGAGGGAGCGGCGGACACGGGCCCGCCGGGAAGTAGTCGTGCGGCGACGCGAACCCGAGCGCCAAGCATGCGTCGTAGGACTGACTCACAGGACAGTACATGGGACCTCCTCAGACCGTTCGAAGTCGCATCGATCGCTCCTCGTCCTGCGCGACGTCGAAGCGGAAGTAGGCGCGGAAGGTGACCGTCACGCGCTGCTCCTCGGGCATCAGCACCATCGTCTGCGGCCGCAGCTCGAGGGTCCCGGCGCGCGCGCCGATCGCGTAGTCGGCGCGCACCCCGCTCGCCGGCATGCGGAAGGCGAAGGGCGCGCCCGACGGGGTGCACCCGCGAAGCTCGATCGGCGTGCCGGGAGCGGGCGCGGGCATCGTCAGATCGGGGTGCGCGCGTGACAGCTCGCGCGGCGGCGTCCGCCCGGCCTGCCGCGCCTCGTACCGCAGCTGCTCCCGCAGCCCGCTGTCGATCGGCAGCGTGGCCCAGCAGTAGGGCAGCGGCTCGTCGTCCCACGACGCCACGCGGTCGTCGGGGTGCTCCACGTTCGGCAGCCGGCGCGTAGCCGGCGCGCGCGGCAGCGACGGGTCCCTCATCCCGCCCGCGACGAGCGCGTCGACCCACCGCTCCGCGTCGAACCCCATCCCCCGCGGGTTGAGCGGGCTCGAGACCGGGACGCGGGCGCTCGCGTCGACCTGCACATCGGCGGTGCCGCCGAACGCCCGCTCCCACGTCAGCGGCATGCGCGCGAACGGCTGCGGCTCCGAGATCACCGCGTCGGCGCCCCGGCCCACCCAGAACCGCTCACCGGACACGTGCAGCCGCCGGCGCAGCTCGCCGATCCGCAGCTCGACGACGCAGGCGCGCTCGCCCGCCGCCGGATACGCAGCGCCCAGCACCAGCACCTCGAGCTCATCCCGCGGGCCCGAGAAGCGCAGATCGCTCGGGACGAGCCCCAGCTCCGTCTCCACGTCGTCCTTGAGCACCGGGTGCGGCGCCTCCAGGTCGACGTCGAAGCCCCGCACGTCGAGGCGATAGGTCGCCTTGACGATCAGCACGCCTCGGCGGCGCGAGCCGACGCCCCGACCGACAACGAGGTTCGCGGGCATCGGCGTCTGGTTGATCAGCTCCATCGAACCGCCCTCCTCAGCACTTGATCCGCACCTGGCTGGCCGCGTCGATCTCCGTCACCCCCGTCGAGGCGTTGATCTTCACGGACGGCCCCTGGATCTCGATCCCCGAGGGCGTGAGCTTGATGAAGCTCTCCTTGCCGCAGCTGAGGTGGATCTCCGCCTCGGCCTCGAGCTGCACCTTGCCCGCCGACTTCATCGAGAGCTTGGTCGCCTTGCCGCCCACCTCGACCGCGAGCTCGTCGCCGGCGGTCAGCTCCCACTTGCTCTCGACCGAGGTCGTGAGGCTCCCGGACTCGGCCTTCCACCGCACCGTGCCGGCGCTGTCGAAGAGGATCCGGCCGGGCGTGTGGATGTCCACCAGCCGGTCGAGGCGGAGGCTCGTCTCCCCCGCCTGGACGACCTTGTACTGCTGCGTGGAGGTGATCGTGTACTTGGCGCCGACCCGCGTCGTGCGGTGGTTCCCCACGACGAGGTTGTCGTTCTTCTTCACCTCGCGCCGCCGGTGATGATCGATGGTGATGAACTCGGAGCCCTGGACGAGCTCGTTGCGGTCCTCGCCGACCGTCGTCGTCTCGGAGCGATCGATCGTCTTGGTGCGATGCTTCTTGACGTAGAGGGTCTGGTCGTTGCCGACGGTCTCTTTATGGTTGTGGTCGACGGTGTTCGACTGATCGACCTTCACGTGCGTCGAGTGGCAGTGCTCGACCACCTCGTTGTAGTCCCGCTGTGCGTGCGTGTAGATGAACTCGCCGCCCGCCTTGTCCTCGAAGCGCAGCTCGTTGAAGCCCTCGCTGTTCAACGAGCTCTTCGTGCGGATGTACGACTGGGTCTTGTTCTCCGGCAGCCCCTCGGCGAAGCGGGCGAGGTTCTCGCCGTTGTAGACGCAGCCCGTCACGAGCGGCCGGTCGGGGTTGCCGCCGAGGAAGCTGACCACCACCTCCATGCCGATGCGCGGCACGAAGAACGTCCCGAAGCCCGGCCCGGCCCAGCTCTGGCTGCAGCGCATCCAGCAGCTGCTCCGCTCGCTGTCCGGCGCCTCGAGGCGGTCCCAGTGGAAGTGCACCTTCACCCGGCCGTGCTCGTCGGTGTGGATCTCCTCGCCGGCGGGGCCGACGACGGTCGCCGTCTCCGGCCCCGCGATCACCGGCCGCGGGGTCCGGTGCGGCGGGCGATACGGCACGTCGAGGGGCTGGACGATGAGGTGGTTGAGCCACCTCCCGGCGGCGTTGTCCTGGGCCTCACCCGAGCTGTCGGCGCGGACGATGAGGTAGCTGCCGTCGTGCGGGCTCCCTTCGAGCCGCACCACCGTGCCCGGGCGAGCCGTGACCACGCGGGCCCGCAGCGTCCAGCGCTCGTTCTCCTGGGCGACGAGCTCGTAGCGCAGCAGGGACGCGCGATCGGCGCTGTGGTGGTTGTACTGCCGATCGGAGAACCGCGTGAGCGCGACCGCGCGGGTGTGGTCATAGACCTCCCGCGGTGGATCCACGCGGGATGGGCCCCGACGCGACGCCTGGACCGCCAACCGCGGATGCGTCCAGTCGTGGCCCGCCACCGTGATCGCGGCCGGACCCAGCTGCTCGGTGTGCTGCAGGTCCGACGCGTGCTCCTCATGGAAGCCGTCCTCCATCCCCTGCTCGTCGCGGTAGCTGAGCCGCCCCCCCTCGTGCTCTCGCGCGAAGGGCAGGTTGCTCATCGCGTCCGTCAGCACGATCGTCTCGCGCTCGTCGGCGTCGCAGTCGATCGCGAAGGCGATGCCCTCGTCTTCGAGGAGCCGGCTGATGAAGGCGAGCGTCGACTCCTGGTACTGGACCAGGTACTCGTGGGTCTCGTAGGTCTCGCTCAGCCCCTCGCTGTCGACCCGGCAGGCGTCGCCGAGCTCCGCCTGGACGAGCTCGGCCACGAGCTCGGGCACGGTCTTCTCCTGGAAGATGCGACTGTCGACCCCGAGCCCGAGCAGCCAGAGGCTCGGGACCAGCTCCAGGTGACACGCGTGGCCGCGCGCACGCTCCTCGACGCGCGCACCGTTCACGACGCCCCGCAAGGTCCGCTGCGAGCTCGCGCCGCGCTCGATCGTGAGGGTGAAGGCGCGCCCGAGCAGCTCGCGCTCGTCGGCGTAGCCGTCCTCCATGCGCGCCTCGACCACCGCCATGAAGGGCTCGTTCAGGGCCTCGGCCACCGACGCCCCGACGACCTGCCAGCGGATGGAGAGGCCCGAGACCTCGAGGTGGAAGTGGACCCCCTCCTCGCCGAACACCTCGTGGGCCGGGATGGGCCCGTCGTGCGCGTGCGAGCCCGCGCCATGGTCGCCGCCCAGCGCGGAGCGGGCGGAGCGCTCGCCGTGGCTGGCGCCGCTCGACGCCGAGTGGCCGCTCCCGTGGCCCCCGCCGTGGCCGAGCAGGCCCTCGACCGCCTTGTACGCCGTGCCGACCGCGCCGAGCACCGTCTCGGCCGTCTCGAGCGCCTCGGCCGCCTCCTCGTCGTCGACCAGCGAGGCGGCGAGCCCGAGCCCCTCGCCCACCGCGCCGAGGCCCTTCTCCAGCGCGCCGCTCGCGTCGCCGCTCTGGATCTTGCCCACCATCTCGGCGAGCTCCGCGGCGGTCTTCCCCCCCTTCTCGAGGGACTCCTCCGCCCCGTGCTCCTCCTCGTCCGCGTGCCCATCGGCCCCGTGCTCGCCCCCTCCGGGGCGCCAGGGGCCGTCCCCCGAACCATGGTTCCCGTTGCTCATGATTGCCTCGTCGGGCGGGCGCCGGGCCGGTTGCGAAGAAAAGCCCCGAGCCTGGCGAATCCCCGTGATCAGCGGACGCCGTAGGTGGGGACGCTCCCGGGCCGGAGGTCGCGGAAGGGGTTGTAGGGCACCTCCTGCCGGGTCTTGCTGCGCAGGGCGTGGCAGAAGCCAGGCTGGTCGCGGCGCATCTCATCGATCCACCGAGCCTCTTCCTGCATTCGGGGTCCGTCGAACGGAGAGATCGTTCGAAACCTCGCGGCGGTCCCGTGCCCGTCGCGCAGCGGTCGGCGGAACTGCGACGAGTACATGTTCGTCACGAGCACCGCGCAGAACTCCTCGTAGGTGTCGTAGCGGTAGCCCACCCTTCGGCAGTCGCTCACGCCCCGCATGACGCGGATGGCATGGACCATCTCGTGGCAGAGGACCTCGTCCGAGTAGGCCCCGGCCCCGTGCTGCCGCAGCTGATACTCGGCCTGAAGGCCAGGAGGCGGGAACCGAATCCATCCGAACCGGACGCCGCGCGTCGGGTCGTAGAAGTCCGCCGGCACGAACTGGATGGTCGCGTCGCTCCCGACCCCCGTCCCCGGCGGGTAGCCGGGTAGCGGATCGGTGACCGTCACGCCGTTGCATGCCCGGATCGGCAGCCCCCTGCGGCTGGCGCCCACCGGGTCGTCGGCTCCGGCGGAGGCGTTGTGCGTCTTGATCTTGAGCGTCGGGATGATGCGAAGGCGGCGCGTGATCTGCGGGGCGATGGCCTGGCCGACGGGCGAGCGCAGGATTCGCCGAAGGTTGCGGACCACGACCTGCTCGTAGGTGGCCGGGTTCCAGGACGGCGCGTGCAGCGGCACACGGCTGCCGTCGATGACGATGTTGTGGATCTCGATCACGAGCGACCTCCAGTTCGAACCGACCGCGCCCGGGGGCGCTTGCGCGCGCCCCTCAGGCGAACGAACACCAGCCACGCGAGGGCCGCGAGGCCGCCCTCGTGGGCGCGCCCGGCCACCAGCCGACAACCCGCGCCGGGCCTCTCGCGGATCTCGACCCCAGGCAGCGCCGCCCCCGTCGGAGCGACGCGGTGGCGCGACGCCAGGGGGTTCGGCTCGATGGACGGCGCGTCGGGCGGGCGGCAGATCGCGCGGGTCACCGGGCGCCCGCGGACACAGGTCCCGTCGGGAGCGCACTCCGCGACCAGGTAGCTCTCGCGCCAGCTCAGCAACCCGGGCCATCGGCCGCCGCCGGGGCCTTCGTACTCGCAGACACAGGTCTCCCGGCACGCGAGGCCACCGTCGCAGGACAGGTCCGACGCGCACTGGGGGATCCCCGGGTCGTTCGGGCGCTCGGGAGGCCTGAGCTTGGCCTGGCCGACGCCCAGGGACGGCGTGGCCGCCACGAGGGCGAGGCTGAGCGCGAGCGAGCGAAGCGTTGTGGCCGGCACGAGAGCGCTATCGCGCGGCGGGTCGACCGGTTGCGCGCCGGACCGGAATTCGCGCCGAGCGGCTCCGTCGAGGCCACGTGCGGCCCGGCCAGCACCGAGACCTCGCTCGCCGCCACCGTCCGGCGCGTGTTGCGCAGCCGGTTCCGGCCCCGTGTGATGACCACGAGCGGAGCGCCGCCGACCCTCCACCGCGCCGCGCGGACGGGGTACGCTGCGTACCTCGTGAGCCGCCTTGCCCCCGCTGTCCTGGCCGTCCTCTCCTGCCTCGCGTTGGCCGCCTGCGTCCGGCGACCCACGTGCGAGAGCGGGCGTCGCGCGCGCCGCGGAGCCATCTGTGGCGATCAGCACGTCGGAGCCTGCGTGCTCGACGACGAGGAGTGCGGGTTCGACCCCGCCTCCGGCGAGACCCGCTGCGTGGGCGACGACGGCGAGACGCGCGTCGCGGACACGCCGTGGTGCGATACCGAGCGGGACGTGGTCTGCGCCGTCCTCATCGCCCACGACGGGAGCGTCCGCACGCCGCGCCCCGTCTGCCTCCCGACCTCGCCGCCCTGAGCCTGCGGGCCGACTCCGCCGGAGATGCGCAAGCCAAGCTCCGTGCGCTACCGTGCGCGGGATGGACGCCTCGCCGGCCCCGGACCGCCCGGTCGACCTCGCCGCCTACGACGTGCCCTGGGAACGCTCCGAGGGCGGCCTCCTCTCGAGCGCCGCGGCCACGCTCTTCTCGAGCGTCGTCGACGCCCCGGCGTTCTTCGGCCGGTTCCCCGACGACGCGCCGTGGCGGCCCGCCGCGCCCTACGGCGCCGCGCTGTGCCTGCCCGGGGCGCTGCTCGTGGGAGCGCGCGGCTACCTCGAGGCGGCGCCGGGCGAGGACTTCGCTGGCCTGGTCGGCGCGGCCGCCAGCGGGACGCTCGCGATGCTCGGCTGGCTCGCGTCGGGCGCGCTCCTCGCCGCGGGCCTCGCGCGCCGCGGCGACCCCCGCCGCGGCGCGGCCCGCGCCTACGTCTACGCGAGCGGCCCGACCCTGCTGCTCGGCTTCGGCGCGATGGCTGGACTGTTGCTCGCCCTCCGCGTGCTGCCCGCGGCGCTGCTCGGCCTGGGCGTCCTCCTCCGCTTCGGGGTGCTCGGCGCGTTCCTCCTGGGCCTGGGCGCGCAGGTCCGCGGGGGATACCTCTACGCCCGCGCGCGTGGCCGACCGTCCGCCCACGCGTTCGGCTTCGCCGTCGGGCCCCCGCTGCTGAGCTGGACCCTCGGCTGCTGCTGGTTGACCTGGCTGAGCCTGCCCGCGCGTTGATCCACCGGCGAGGTCGATCCCGGAAATGGGCCCGCGCACCCCGCGTTGACCCTTCGTGGGGCCGTTCGATGCGATCGCGCACCTCCCGCGAGCGGACGAGCTCGAGGCGGAGATCCGAGCCGGCGTACGCTGGGGGTGGCGCAGCCTCCTCCTGTTTGCCGCGTCCGCCGCGATCCTGCTCGCCACCGGGATCGGCGAGTGGGCCGTGGCCCATCCACTCGCGACCGCGGCCGCCCTCGCCCCGTACCTCGTCCTGGTCGCGCTCTTCGAGGTCGCCCTCCTCGCGGCGCGAGCCGGACGCATGCCCGTCGACCTCGCGGACGAGCCTGGTCAGCCCGTCGACCTCGCCGAACAGGTCGCGCGTCTCCTCGACGACGCGGGCGGCGCGCGACCTCGTGTCTACCTCACGCGTTCGGGGATCTGGGCCGGCATCACGCCGGACATGACGATCCTCCTGCACCGGGAGCTGGTGAAGTCCGGCGGTCTCCCGGAGATCAAGGCCGTCCTGCACCACGAGCTCGGCCATCGAGCCCAGCTCCGCCTGCGACGCTGGGCTTGCCACTTGCTCCAGGCCGCGGTCCGCGACTTCGGCTGGGACGGCGGCTACGGCGCCGCGCTCCGCCGCCAGGGCGACACGTTCTTCACCGCGCGCGAGCCCGTCACGCGCACCTGGGGTGGCCTCTT
>JAUHXR010000220.1 GCA_030426845.1 Polyangia bacterium
TTTGAAACCGCCGCAAATCACGGGCGGGACAGCCGTCCGGCGCGGCCAGCCGCTCCTCGACGATGCCTGAGCATCGCCTCGTCACGTCTGACCACGCCGAACGGCCGTCGCGCTCCGAGCTTTCTCGGCTCCGATCGGCGCTCTCGCCTGAACCCTACCGCGCGTACTCCACGGTCACCGCCCCCGCGTAGGCCTCGCCCGAGGGGGTGTGACGGTCGCCGCGGTCGTCCTCCCGATCGGCCACGATCCGGAAGAACACCCGGCCGTCGCGCACGAAGAACGCGGTCTCGGTCGCGGCGCGCAGCTGGTTGAAGCCGTCGACCCGCGCCGCGCCCACGAGCTGCACCGTGTCGGCGGGCAGGTCGAGCCGGATGACCGGCGAGGCCTGCCCGGGCTGCACGAAGCGGAACGCGATCTCGGACGAGGCGGGCCAGGTCTCCGGGTTTGGTCGGAGCTGGTAGACGTCCTCGGAGCCGACCGGCAGCGTCACGTAGGTCACCGCCTGCTCCGGCGCGTCGCCGCCGACCGTCGCGCCGTTCGCCGCTGCCCGGACGACCGCGGGCTGATCGGCGGAGAGGTGGAGGCTGCCGTAGCGGTGCGGGCATGCGACGCCGCCCCACTCCAGCGAGAAGCACCCGCCCGGCGCGTGATGGAACGGGTGGTCCTCGGCGAACACGGTGGCGCCGGGGAGCCCCGAGGCGCCTCCGTCCTCATCGAGGAACGCGGCCTGGCGCGCCCGCTCGGTGCCGTCCGTGCCGAGGCGCTGCGTCACCGTCCCCTCGAAGCTCAGCCCGGACAGGCGGTGGATCGGTCGGTTCGCCGCGCCGATCGCCTCGAGCGCGGTGGCGTAGGGCGAGTCGAACGCGACGAAGCGCATCCCGTCGACCTGGGACGGTCCGTCGTAGAGCGCGTATCCCCGCAGGCCGCCGGCGGCCTGGCCGATCAGGTGCGCGCTCTGCCCGACGACCAGGGCGTCCTCGACCTCCTGGTTCTGCCCGAGCCGGTAGGAGAGGCGGTTGTCGCCGGTGACGTTGCCGCGGAAGATCATGCGGGTGCCCCGCGCGTAGATCGCGACGCGGCTGAGCTGGTAAAACGTGTTGCCTTCGAACACCGGCGGGGTCGGCGGCCGGTAGAACGTCATCGTGACCTCGCGGTCGCCCGCGCCGCCGGGCACCGCGTCGCCGTTGGGCCCGCCGTCGATCGTCAGCCCGATCGGGCCCGAGTGGGCGACGTTGCCCGAGAGCTCCCCGAGCGCGGTCTGGCTCGGGTAGACGGTCACCCCGTCGGGGCCGGTCACCTCGTGCGCGAGCGCGTACCAGAACCCGCTCCCCTCGAAGCCGGCGGCCACGTTGTCGCGGACGACGTTGTCGGGGTTCGAGATCCAGAACGCGGCCGGGCCGAGGAAGATCCCGGGCGAGTCGGACTGGTTGTCGCTGAACAGCAGCTCGCGCCCGAGCGCGGGCTTGCGCACCGCCGCCGCGAGGTTTCCCGAGAGCGTGTTGCCCGTCTCCGTCCCGAGCTCCAGGAAGAACGCGTGGCCGTAGGTCTCGAAGCAGACGTTGTCGGTCACCTCGACGTTGTGGGTCGCGTGGATGGTCACGCAGCGCTGGAAGCTGTCGACGATCGCGGAGTCGCGCAGGTACTGGCCGCTCGCGTCGCCCGCGTGGTGCCAGTGGAACGGGTAGCGGCCGAGGAGGCCGAGCTGGCCGAGGTGACGCAGCTCGACGCCCTCCACGTAGGCGCGCGAGCGGCCGGCGATCATCACGTGCCCGCCCCGCTGGTCGAGCCCGTTGCGGACGATCTCCGTCCCGACGATCTGGATGTTCCGGGTGAGGAGCCCCACCTCGGCCCGCGCGTCGAAGGTCTGGTCGCCGTACCGGGTCACGTCGCCGCGGTGCGCGCTCTGCGTTGCCCAGTCGACCGCCAGCGTGGCGCCTCCGTCCTCGACTCGTGTGATCCTCCCGCGCGAGTGGAGGTCGAAGCGGAACTGCGAGCTCGCGACGAAGACCTCGTCCTCCTCGTTCCACGGGACGCGGTCCACGAGCCTCACGGCGTCGTCCACGGCCGGCGCCGCAGCGAGGCGCGTCCAGCCCGGCGCCGCGCGCCCGTGGAGCGACAGCTCGGCCCCGCCCATCACCGCGATCGCCTGACGCCCCGCCGAGTGGCCCATGTGCTCCATGCCGAGGGGCCGCCAGCCGCGCAGCTCGACGCGGAGCGTGTGCGTGAAGCGGTCGTCCTCGCTGCCGCAGCGGAGCGCGGCGCGCGGGCCCATCACGCCGATCCCCGTCGTCTGGAGCCGCGTGTCGTGGTCGGCGCAGGCGAGCACGCCGTACACGTGGATGCGTCCCCGCCGGTCCTCGGCGTCCATGAGCGCGGTAACGCTGGCCGGGATGGTGGTGAGGTCGTCCTCGACCGTGACCACCTGGGCCGCGATGAGCTCGGACAGGTATGCGGTCGGCGCGTAGTCCACCGTCCGCGCGCCGAGGACGGTCCGGTGCCCGACGAGCGTCTGGGTCTGCGCGACCGCGGTGATCGTGACCCCCTGCAGCGCGAGCGCCTCGGCGCCGGTCAGCGTCAGCTCGAACCGATGGGCCGCCCCGCTCTCGCAGCGGTCCTCGACCGCCGCCTCGTGGGGCAGCCGCGCGATCGCGCGTCCGAGCGTGCGGCGCCCGTCCTCCTCCTCGGCGAAGAACCTCACGCGGAGCCGGGTCGGGTCGCCGACGACGCAGACCCAGCCGCGCAGCGCGTAGTCGATGCCGTCCTGACGAACCGCGAACGCGCCGTCCACCTCGGAGGTCTCGGCCACCGTCAGCTCGAGGCCGCCCTCCTCGGTGTCGCCGTCCTCGAGGGCCTCCATCGCGCAGCCCGCGCTCAAGCTCACGAGCAGGGCGACCGCCCACCACCTGCGTCCACGCGTCATCACAGCTGGCAACGCAACCCCCGTGCCTCGCCGGACCGGGGTGGCGGCGCGCTCGCAGAAACCGGCCGCTGCGACCCGGCGTGTCGCGGCGCGCTCCGGGGACCCCACTTCCGTCCGGAATCGATCGCTTGCGTTCGGAGACCAGAAAGGGTTTGCTGGCCTCTCACCCGGAGCCCGACGCGACATGTCCCGAGATTCCCTGCCCTACATCGACGAAGAGCACCTCCACGTCACCGGCCGCCATCGGCACTCGCAGCCGCCCGGCGTCGACATCACGGACGACGTGATCATCGTGCTCACCCAGGCGTTCGGGCCGAAGGGGGACAACCTCGTCGGCTTCTCGGACGTGGAGTTCGACGGCCACCCGGCGGTCACGCTCAAGGTGCGCTGGGACGGCAAGGAGGACCTCGTGCACCTCAGCCCGATCCACGGCGACCGGCGCAAGCGCGGCGGCGACGCGATCCCGGACGGCGCGAAGCTCGAGATCGTCTGCCCGGTCTCCGGCGAGCTCCTCCCCGAGCTCGGCGAGGTCGAGGACGGCAGCGGCGCGGTCTACCACGCGCTGTTCCTCACCCCGAAGCTCGAGGCCGGCCAGTCGGTCGCGATCAGCAACCAGTGGGGTCACTACCACTCGCGCATCGTTGATGAGGACGAGCTGATCTCGTACTGGACCGCGAACAACCCCGACGAGTAGGCCGTAGGCCTGCGCGCCCGCCCGAAGCGCCAACTCGCCCGAAGCGCCGTCCCACCGCCCTCAACCTGGCGGCCCGCCAACTCGTGCCCGTCCTCGTGGACTTGCACGTACGTACCCGTGCTCGTCCACGTACACGACGCAGAGCCCAGCCGATCCAGAGCTCGAGCCATCCGGGCCACCGAACGCCGACGCCCCGTCCCCGTCCAGACCCCCGAACGCCGACCGACGGCGTGAGTCGACGCGCTCGACGAAGGTGGCGTCCGGCGCGGTGCGCCCGTGGACGTCAGCCGACGCGCTCGTCGATCGCGGCGCGCAGCTCGGCCGCCCGCTCGGCCGGGACCTCCAGCGCCTCGGCCAGCTGCCCGTAGAGCGTCGACTCGGCCGGGTCCACGCGCTCGTCGGCGAGGGCCAGCTCCCAGGAGAGCGCGAGGATCAGCTCGCGGAGGATCGGCTGGGTGAGCCGCGCGGCGAGCGACTCGAGGGGCGGCGGCGCGTCCGCGATGGAGGCGACCAGCGCGCGCTGGTCCTCCGGCGCGAGGCCGCTGTCGGCCACGATCCGCTCGATGAGCGCGCGCTCCTCCGGCTGCACCAGGTGGTCGGCGTGGGCCATCACCAGGCAGGCCTCGACCGCGGCCCGGCGCTGGGCCGCCGCCTCGTCGGCCGGGGCCGCGCGGAACCAGCGCTTGAGCTGGGCGAGCCGCTCGGCGCCGAGCACGTAGCTCGCGACCGCGTCCCCCGCCGCCTCCTGCGGCGAGTCTCCGAGCGCGGCCTCGATCACCCCGCCGTGGGTGAGCGCCCCCAGCCAGGTCGCCATCGCGCGTTGCGCAGGTGTCATCCGGCGAGGATAGCGAAGTATAGTGGCGACCGTGACGACGGACGGCGAGCTCTGGTGGGTTCAGGTCGGCGATGGCGCCGCGCGCCGGATCACGCCTGGCGGGCTCCTCGTGGGCCGCTTCCCCCGGTGCGACATCGTGATCCGCAGCCCCCAGTCGAGCCGGCGCCAGGCGCTGCTCTACCTCGGCGACGAGGGCCCGCGCGTGGCGGTGATGGGCCGCGCCCCGGTCGAGGTGAACGGCGCGGCGGTCGAGGGGGACGTCGAGCTCGACGACGGGAGCACGATCGTCATCGAGGAGCTCTCGCTGCGGGTCAGCCGCGAGGAGGTCTCCGAGGGCGCGGCCGAGCAGACGAGCGCGGTGTGGGTGCTCGAGGACGGCCAGGGCGGGATGTTCTCCTTCTCGCAGCCGACCTTCCGCGTGGGCGGCAGCGACGGCGACGATCTACGCATCGAGCGCCTCCCCGACGGAGCCCTCGAGTTCCGCGCGCGCGACAGCCTGCTCGAGGTGCGAGCAGCGGGCGCGCTCGAGGTCGACGGCGAGGCGGTCGAGGAGGGCGAGGCCCGGAGACTGCGCCGCGGGAGCAAGCTCGCGTTCGGCGAGGTCGAGCTGCGCGTCGTCACCGGCGGCGAGCTCGGCACGGGCAGCACGATGAGCCTCGAGACCGAGCGCGAGGCCCGCTCGGCGCGCCTCGAGTTCATGCCGCGGGGCGGCCGGCTCCACATCCGGGTCGGCGACGAGGAGCGGAGCGTCTACCTCACCGACCGCCGCTGCGACTTCATCGCGGTCCTCCTCCAGCCCCCGCCGCCGCTCGCGGCCGGGGACTACGTGCCCGACGAGCACCTCTGGGCGCGGGTCTGGGGCAAGCAGCCCGCCGGCAAGAAGACCCTCCACGTCCTGCTCCACCGGCTCCGCAAGGACCTCGACCGCGTCGGCCTCGACGGCAGCGCGCTCCTCGAGCGCTCCGAGGGCGGCGGCGCGACCCGCTTCGCCCTCGCCCCCGACGCCGAGGTGGCCCTGGAGTAGCGCCGTGCCGGGCGCTGGACCGCGTCAGTGCAGCCGTCCGCTCTCGTCGTCGGGCCTGGCTTCGACGTGTGACGGGGTCCGCGCGGATGCTGGCCAGGCCCGTGGCGAGCACGCTAGATTCGGCCTGTGAAGCGCCCGCAGTTCGAGCGTGAAGACGAGGTCCGCCTCGGGGACACCGACGCCTGGGGTCCGCTCGCGTCGACCATAACGGGCGACGACGGAGACGGCTCGGCGCCGGTCGAGTCGCGCTACCTGCGGCCGACGCTCTCGTTCGAGGAGCGCTACCAGATCCACGGGACCCTCGCGTCCGGGACGATGGCGGAGATCCGCCTCTGCCGGGACAAGCCGTTCGCGCGCGAGGTCGCGATGAAGGTCCTGCGGGCGCGCCGCCCCTCGAGCCTGTGGCGCTTCTTCCGCGAGGCGCGGGTCCAGGGCCAGCTCAGCCACCCGGCGATCGTGCCCGTCTACGACCTCGGCCTCGACCCCCAGGGCGACGTCTACTTCACGATGAAGTGGGTGCGCGGCCTGCGCTTCGACCTCGCGCTCGCCGAGCACCGCGAGAGCGCGAGCGGCGCCCCGTCGTTCTCCCGGCGCAAGCTCCTCACGCGCCTGCACCAGCTCAGCCTGGCGCTGCACTACGCGCACAGCCGCGGGGTGGTGCACCGCGATCTCAAGCCGACGAACGTGATGCTCGGCGAGTTCGGCGAGCTCTACGTGCTCGACTGGGGCCTCGCGAAGGTCCGCACCGAGGTGAACCCGCGCTACGAGCCGGTGGACGACGCCTCGGGCGCGATGCGCACCAACGACGGCTCGGTGCTCGGCACGATCGGCTTCATGGCGCCCGAGCAGCTCCAGGGCGAGGTCGACGTCGACGCGCGGGCGGACGTCTACTCGATCGGCGCGATGCTCTTCGAGCTCCTCGCCCGTGGCCCGCTCCACAGCGGATCGGCCGCGACCCAGGCCCTCTCGAGCCTCAAGACCGACGGCGCGCGCCCCTCGGAGCGCACCGACGCCGACATCCCCGAGGAGCTCGACGCCCTCTGCTTCGAGTGCCTCCGCGTCGACCCCATGAAGCGCCTCGCGAGCGCGTCGGTGATCGCCGACGTCCTCGAGCGCCACCTCGGCGCCGGCTGAGACTGTCGGGCGATCCGCGGGCGCCCCCGACCGCGGCAAGACGCGCAAGTCGCGCGGCGATGGGTGGTTTTCGCTGGCCGCCCATGGCGTCGTCAGGCCGAGGGCATGGGCTGCTGATGGCTCAGAAGCCCACCTCCCGACCTTGTTGCCGAGGTCGGGTGATGTTATGAAATGTTATGGCCCTGGACATCGTCATCACGGAGTGGGCCTTGGACTCGTATCTCGACCTCAAGCATCGGCAGGTTTTCGACGATCCGTTCTACGGGCAGACCATCAGACCCGACGTGGAGCTGCTGTCCCAGTACCCAAACGCGGCGAAGTTCTCAGTCGGCCGCTTCTGGGGTCCCGCGACGGACAAGGCAGGCAATCAGATCCCGGACGGTTTCAAGATGAAGTGGCGCCAGGTGGGTGCCGGCCTCGTCCAGCTTCGCCTGTGCGTCGCGATCACAAGAGCCCCCGCTGACTCCAGCGCACGAGCCTACCTTTGTCGGGCCTACGTCAAGAGCAGCGGCAAGGTCGACAAGCGAGAGGCCGCCAAGCTCAAGCGCCACATCAACCTGATTCATCAAGGCCAGTACGTCTATCGAGGCAAGCTATGAGTACGTTCAAGACCACAGACGCCCAGTGCATCCGGCTTGCTCACATCGTCGTTGAGATGAATGCCGCCGGGCTCGACCAGGCGTTCGTGCGCCGCGCGCACGACCTCGCTCGGGAGGACCAAGGAGCGTACGAGCTGCTCGAGTTGTGGTCCGAGGAGGACGACCAGGCGGAGCGCGAGGAGATCCTCGCGGACATGCAGGAGATGCTCGACGAGGCGGATGACCTGCCCACCCGTCCGCTGGAGAAGCCCTACATCGGCTACGACCAACTCGCGGACGTCGCCACTCGCGTGCGAGCTCACAAGCAACACCTCAGGCGGCTTATCGACGCGAATGGAGGAATCTCGGAGATTGCGCGCCGTGCCGGAATGCACCAGTCAGCGCTCAGCCGGCTTCTGAGCTCGGCGAGCATGCCTCGGCGCACAACGCTGTACCGAATCGCCAACGCGATGGGGGTGTCCGAGGCCGATGTCGCTACGGACTTCGTCCGTTAGCCGCTTCTCGGATCAGGCTACGTCAGCGCTCCCAGCCCATGCGCTGCTTCATGAGCGCGAGCAGCTCGGGGTTGTGGAAGTAGCGCAGGGTCACGCGCGGGCCGACGAGGATCGACTGGTCGACGCCGACGATGTGGAACCCTCGCCGGAGCTTGAGCGCGATGATCCGGTTGTTCATCAGGTGGTGGTTCGACTCGACCTCGTCGTAGCCCGCGGTCGCCTCGAGCATCGCGTCGAGCATGCGCCCGTAGATCCCGCGGCCGCGGTACTCCGGCTCGACGAGCGAGACGTGCATGTGGAACTTCGACGGGCTCTCGGCCTTGCCGTAGCTGAGCCCGACCAGCCGCTCGCCGTCGAACGCGCCGAGCCGGATGAACGGCGCCTCGAGCGAGAAGCCCTCCATCTCGCGCCGCCGCAGGTGCCTCGTCGAGATCGACGCGCCCAGGTTGCGCTCCGTCATCTCGCTCAGCACGTCGTCGTCGAACCGCTCGACCGCCCGGATCTCCACACCCATCCGGGCTTCATAGCGCGTCCTGACAGCTGAAAGGTTCGATACGTCGCGCGACCGCGAGGCTCAGCCAGGCGAGGCGCATCGCGCTCAGGACGCCGCGCCGGTTCAGGAGTTCCGATCTTTGTCGCGAGGCCCCGACGTCTACAGCCAGAAGCCGACGACGTAGAGAGCGACGCCGCTGAGGCTCGTCGCGGTGAACGTCGTCACCGCGAGCCAGCCCGCGCGGCGATGGGTGCGTGAGAACGCGCCGGGGAGGGCGCCGCGGCGGGCACGCCTCACGGACACCAAGGGCAGGCCGATCCAGACGCACGCGTTGAGCATCGCGACCGCGAGGTGCCCGTAGAGGATCGCGTGGAGGAGCGGCGTGCCCTCGAACGCGCCGCCGGCGAGGAAGCGCGCGGTGCCGCCGGCGAGGCGGATGTCCACCTCGAGCGCGACGACCGCGGCGGCGAAGACGACGGTGAGGGCGATCTGGGTCGCCCGGTGGACGCCGTGCGCACCGCGACGCGCGCGTCCGACGCTCCACGCGAGGACGGGGAGGCCGAGGACCTGCGCGAGGACGACGAGCTCGATCAGCAGATCGGCGCGCGCGCCGACGAGGCTCGAGCCGATCATCGGCGCAGCTCCCGCGGCTCGAGGCCCAGCTCGTCGCGGAGGGCCCGCGCGAGCGCGTGCCGCGTCCCGAGCCCGCAGCGCGCCGCGACCTCGTCGAGCGAGCCGTCCGTCTGCGCGAGCAGGCGCTGCGCCAGCCGCGCGCGCGCCCGCCGGACGTAGCGGCCCGGCGGCAGGCCGACCTCGGCGGTGAAGGACCGCGCGAAGTTGCGCGCGCTCATCCCCGCCTGCTTCGCGAGGGCCGGGACGCGCAGGTCGGCGTCGGGGTGGTTGGCGATGTAGCTCTGGATGCGCGCGATGCCTCGCGCCGCCGCCGCCTGGGACTCGAGCGCGGGGCTGAGCTGCGGCTCGCAGCCGTCCCGGCGCACGAAGAGCACCAGCCACCGCGCGACCCGGTGCGCGAGGTCGAGCGACGCGTCCTCCTCCACCATGGCGAGCGCGAGGTCCATCCCCGCGCTCACCCCGGCCGAGGTCCACACGCCGTCCTGCACGTGCAGCCGGTCCGCCTCGACCGTGGTCGCGAAGCGCGCGGCGAGCTCCTCGGCGCGCGACCAGTGGGTCACTGAGCGCCGCCCGTCGAGGAGGCCGGCCTCGCCGAGGAGGAACGCGCCCGTGCAGACGCTCGCCACGCGCGCGGCCCGTCCGCAGGCCGCGTCCAGCGCGGCCCGCGCCGCCGCGTCGCGCTCGAGCGCGCGGGTCCCCACGCCGCCGGGGACCACCACCGTGTCGGCCTGCTCGACTTCGTCCCAGCCTCCGTCCGCGATCCACCGGACACCCCCGCTCGTGCGGACCGGCGCGCCATCGGGCGACAAGACACGTGTCGTATAGATCGCCGGCGGACCGTCCAGCTCGTTGGCGGTCGCGAACACCTCGAGCGGCCCGGCAACGTCCAGCGTCTGCACGTCGTCGAACACGAGGAACGAGATCCTCTGCATGCGGCGCACGGTAGCGCGCGCCCGGGACGCGACCATGACGTCCGCGGTGCGGATCCGGCCAGACTTCGGTGGAGGGGTCGACTGGGACCCCGGCCGAACCGCGCGGTCGGGGCTGTGTGTGGCACCATGGGACCGGTGAAGCAGTGGGCAGTGGGGCTCGTCGCGCTGGGCGCGGTCACGCTGGTAGCCTGTGACGACGGCGCGGCGGAGACGGACGGCGGACCGCGCGACGGAGGCGGGGCCACCGACGCGGGCGCGACCGTCGGGGGCTGCGCGCCGGACGCGCTCGAGGCCTGCGCGTACACGCCGGTGATCACGCTCGAGCCGGGCGCGAGCAACGTGCGCGACGTGCGCTACACCGACGTGACCGGGCAGACGCGCACCGTGGAGATCGAGGTGCGGCGGCCGGCCGGCGCGACCGAGGCGACGCCGGTGGTGATCTGGTCGCACGGCGGCTCGGCCGGTCGGCGCGACGCGACGATGGTGGGGACGGGCTGGGGCGACGCGTTCGTGCGCGCCGGCTACACCTTCGTCGCGATCGCGCACACCCCGCGGGACCGCGCGAGCTACGAGGCGCTCTGCGTGGCGCTCGACCACGGCGGCTGCGGAGGGAGCAGCTGCACGATGGACTCCGAGTGCCCCGCCAACACGCCTTGCGCCGAGGGCGCGTGCCGCGAGTGGAAGAACCTCTCCTACGACCGGCCGTACGACTTCCGCGCGGTGCTCGCCGAGATCACCGCGGCGGCCGCGCCGGGGATGCCGCTCGACGGGCAGGTCGACCTCGACCGCGTGATGTACGCCGGCCACTCCGCGGGCGCGGGCGGGACGATGGTGATCGCGGGCGCGACCCGCGAGATCGACGGCGACGTGACCCTCGAGGTCGACCCGGCGCCGATCGCGTTCCTGTCGTGCTCGCCGCAGGGCCCGGGCGAGGACGGCTTCACCGAGGCCTCGTTCACCGGGGAGGGCTGCCGCGGGCTGGCGCCGGACCCGTCGCTCTGCCTGACCCGACCGCACCTCGTGCTCTCGGGCGTGGGCGACGACACGTCGGACACGACGAGCGAGTCGCGCCGCCCGTCGTTCGACCTCGCGCCCGCGACGGGCCAGCGCCACCGCCTCGACATTCTCGAGGAGGCGGCCCGCCACGAGACGTACAACCTCGAGCTCGAGTCGTGCGAGAGCTACTCGAACCGCAACGGCCTCGACACCGCGCGTTGCGCGATGCACCTCGAGTGGCTGCGCTCGGCCGGGCTGGCGTTTGCCGACGCCTACGTGCGCGGTGACGCGGACGCGCGGGCGTACCTGGCGTCGGACAACCTCGGGGTGTGGAGCGGGGGGACCTGGGAGACGCGCTAGCTCGCTCTCGGGCAGCCGGTGCGATGCCACAGCTCTTCGATGACGTCCGCGCCCTCGTCGAACGGCGTCAGACGGTCGAGCATCCACACCGCGGGGCGGAGCACGTCGCGGTCGGCGGGGACGCCTGCATCGAGGTCGCGCCGGAGATCTTCGGCGACTTGCCGCGCGTCGGCGGAGTAGGCCAGGCGGGGCCCAGCGCGTGGAGGAGCGTCGTGAGCAACGTCGGGGGCGTAGGTCACCCGGGGCTAGATGTCACAAGTAAAGTAGCCTCCACTCCGCGTGCGGGTACCGGTCGAGTGCATCAGGGTGATATGTCGGACGGGCCCGTGAGATTCGCAGCCCTAGCGCTCCTCGGCCTTCTCATGCCCGGCTGTGTCGATAGCCACCAGACAGGTCGGGATGGCGCGCCGGCGGATGGGTCCTTCGGGACGGACGCTTCATCCGAGTGCGGGCAGCTAGGGCGGCATCGGATGTGCGGGGACCTCTGCGATGCGGAGTGTCCGGAGCCGCAAGTCTGTGTGATTGACTCAGCCTTCGTCTGCTACGACCGCTCCATCGGAGGCTGTGACTTCGACAGCCTGACCCTCACTCGAGAGTACTGTTCCAGCGGCGAAGTGTGCGCGACGCGGTCCGACCGTCCGGCGATGGGGTCGTTCGGCGGAGGCTGCTTCGGAGCGGAATACTGCCGTGAGGCCGCGGAGCTTGGGCTGCGGCAGGTGTGCGTGTACTCGGACGGCTCGCTGATGGAGGAGGGGCCCCCCGACGAGGGCGCATGCCCGCCAGCCCCGGACGAGATGGAGCCCTTTTGTGGCGGCTCGTGCGGTGCCTGCCCGGCCCATGAGCCAGCGTCGGGTGCACTGGTAGCGGAGTGGTTCCGCTCTTGCCTCGGGATCAACGAGGAGCGCGAGTTCGGGGTCTGCGCGTTCGACGGTGGCCAGCCGTGTCGCCCCGGCGCGGACAGCTACGCACTGTACTGCCCCCGGTACGAGGGGCGCCCCTGTGCGTGTATCGTCTTCCGGGATCCCGACGGCACGCTCCGCGAGGCGGGGAACACGACGTTCGTGGAGTCGTGCCTGGCCTACCGGGAGCGCTACCCCGACGCGGTCGAGTGCCTCGATCCGGTGGAGTGGACGCCGCTGTAGCGCAGACGTTCCCCGCGCGAGGCGCCGCGGGACATCGGAGAGGCCGCTCGTGAGCGTTGGAGCCGGACCTGGACCCGGACCCTCCGCACAATCGACATCTTCCTTGTCGCCCGACGCGAACCGCATCCCGCGGAAAAGCGCACCGGAACCGCGCACCGGGACCCCCTCAATGCTCGGGCGCATCGGTGCAGCGCCGGGCCACCCCCTCGGGCCTGGGAGACAAGCAGCGGGCCGATCAAGCTGCCCGGAGCCGGAGCCGGAGCCGGAGTCGGTCCGTCCGCACGATCGACACCCGCCTTGTCGCGCCCTCGCCCTCAGGCGACACCCGCACGAGCCTCCCCCACCTCGCGACATGAGGCATCCGCCGGGTCAGCATGGCGTGGCTCGCGCGCAGCGCGGCCGCGACGTGCGTGCTCCTTCCAAGCAACCCCGACCCTCACGCACCCCGAGGGGGTGGGCCGGCGCGGCACCGTCTGCGATCCCGCTACGCGCACCCTCCCGCCGGCTCGAGCCGTTCCGCCCTCTCCAGCCCCGCCCGACCACTTGATGCGCGCGCGGTCACAACAGGAGTCCCGCCGATATCGCGTTAACGCGTCCCCGGCCGACTCCGACCACCCCGCCAGCATTCCGAAGAAGCGCGCATCGCAACCGTGCCAATGCTCGGGCGCATCGGTGCCGCGCCGGCCGACCCCCTCGGGCCCTGGGAGACAAGCAGCAGGCCGAACAGGCCCGCCGGAGCAGGAGCCCGCGCGCGGTCACAACAGAAGTCCCGCCGATATCGCGTTAACGCGTCCCCGGCCGACTCCCGCCACCCCGCCAGCATCCCGAAGAGACGCGCATCGCAACCGTGCCAATGCTCGGGCGCATCGGTGCAGCGCCGGCCGACCCCCTCGGGCCCTGGGAGACAAGCAGCAGGCCGATCAATCCGCCCGCAGCCGGAGCCGGAGCCAAAAGAGCCGCGCGTCAGACAACCAACGAACAGGCCCGAAGGCCCGTCAGGAGCCGAGCCGCGGATCCTTCGGCCCCTCCACCAGCGACACCTCCACCCCGTGCGCTCGCAGATACTCCACCCCGTTGGCCCCCGCGTAGCCGCCGTCGACGACGAGCACCCGCGTGATCCCCGCGTGGTGGACCATCTTCGCGCACATCGTGCACGGCTCCCCCGTCACGATGAGCCACGCGCCCCGGCACCGGACGCCGTTCGCGGCCGCGTTGCAGACGACGTTCATCTCCGCGTGGTGGCAGCCGATCTCCATCCGCGTCCCGCTCTGGACGCCCATCGTGTCGCGCAGACAGACGTCGCCGCCGCACAGCTCGCCGCCGCCGCGCGGGCCGCCGTTGTAGCCGTCCATCAGGATCACGTTGCGCTCGGGGTCGAGCAGGAGCGCGCCGAACTTGCGGCGCGGGCAGTTGCTCGCCTTCGCGAGCGCCAGGCACTGCTCGACCCGGATGCGGATGTGCTTGTCCTTCACCCGGCGACGGTAGCAGCGCGGCCCGGCCGCGGCTTGCGCAAAGGCGCCCCCGTGCCATCGCTCGGCGTGGACCTCGGCGAGCTTACCGACGACGCGATCGCGGGACCGTGGCGCCTCTGGCAGCGCAAGCGCGGGCACCGCTACTCGCTCGACGACGTGGCCACCGCCGCCGAGGCGGTGCGCGCGCGACCCGACGCGACGAGCTACCTCGACCTCGGCTGCGGGATCGGCTCGGTCCTCCACATGGTCGCCTACAAGCTCGCGCCCGACGCGGACCTCGCCGCGGTGGAGGCGCAGCCGATCAGCCTCGAGCTCTGCCGCAAGAACCTCGCGCGCAACGGGCTGAGCGACCGCGTCCGCCTGCTCCACGGCGACCTACGCGACCCGGCGCTGCCGCTCGAGGGTGACTTCACGCTCATCACCGGCACGCCGCCGTACCTGCCGCCCGACGCGGGCACGCACTCGCCGGACGCGCAACGGACCTACGCGCGGCTCGAGATGCGCGGCGGGGTCGAGGCCTACCTGGAGGCGGCCGCGCGCTGGCTCGCGCCCGACGGGACGTTCGTGGTGTGCTGCGACGCGCGCCGGCCCGAGCGCGCGATCGACGGCGGCCGCGCCGCGGGCCTGCACCCGCGGGTGAAGCGGGACGTGGTGCCGCGCGCCGGCCACAAGGGCGCGCTCTTCACGGTGTGGACCTTCGGTCGCGACGAGGCGCCGCTCGTCGAGGCGGCGCCGCTCGTCGCGCGGACCAAGGGCGGCGGCCGCACCGAGGACGCGCACGCGCTGCGCGCGCTGTTCGATCTGCCGGTCAACCGCGACGAGGCGCCGAGCCCGGGGAGCCGGCGGTGACGCGTCGCTCGCTCAAGAACGTGCGCGGCCGGGTGCGGGCGCGCGGGGACGCGAAGGTCGCCGACGTGCTCGCGGGGGCGTGGCGGCGCGCGGCGTCGGAGGAGCCCGACGGGCTCACCCACGGCTTCCACTCGTGGCCGGCGCGGATGCACCCCGCGATCGCGCGCGAGGTGCTCGCCGCCTTCGACGGACGGGTGGTGCTCGACCCGTTCTGCGGCGGCGGCACCGTCCTCGTCGAGGCGCGCGTCGCGGGGCGCCGCGGCGTCGGGGTCGATCTCAACCCGCTCGCGGTGCGGGTCGCGGACGTG
This sequence comes from Polyangia bacterium, assembly GCA_030426845.1. Lineage (GTDB taxonomy): Bacteria > Myxococcota_A > Polyangia > Polyangiales > Sandaracinaceae > JAUHXR01. Next base: position 14,886 of record JAUHXR010000220.1, read on the forward strand.
CGCTGCGACGCGCGCCCGGCCCCGTCGCGCGCCGCCTTCGTGGCCACCGCGCGCGCGGTCGCGGCCGCGAGCGAGGCGCGGGTGCGCGGGCGCGTGCCGATCCAGGTGAAGCTGCCCCGCGAGGAGATCGCGTTCTACGCGCCCCACGTGCTCAAGGAGCTCGGCGGATTGCGGGCGGAGATCAGCGAGGTGGCCGACGACCGCGATCGGCGCGCGCTCGCGATGGTGCTCTCGGCGATCCTCGTGAAGGTGTCCAAGCAGCGCGCGGACACGTCGCGCGACGCGCAGGAGCGACGCATCCGCAAGGGCCTCTCGACGGAGCTCTTCTTGCGCAAGGCCGAGGAGCTGAGCGGGCGCTGGGCCGAGCTGGCGAGTCGCGCCAAGGCGCCGCCACCGCTCCTCATCGAGGGCGACGCCCGCCGGCTCCCGCGCCTGATGCGCGCGCGCCGCGCCGACCTGATCGTGACCTCGCCGCCCTACGGCGGGACCTACGACTACGCGGAGCACCACGCCCGCCGCATCGCGTTCCTCGAGCTCGACGATCGCAAGCTCCGTCGCTTCGAGCTCGGCGCGCGCCGTGACCTCAGCCGCTCGCCCGCGGGGTCGGGCCGCTGGGACCGGCAGGTCGACGCGATGCTCGAGGCGATGGTCGCGGTGCTCCAGCCCAGGGGCCGGATCGTCCTCGTCATGGGCGACGCTCAGGTCGGCGCCGACCGCGTCGAGGTGCCGTCGCAGCTCGCGCGCCTCGCGCCCGCGCGCGGCCTCCGGATCGAGGCCGTCGC
>JAUHXR010000221.1 GCA_030426845.1 Polyangia bacterium
GCGCCCGCCGCTGTCCGTGACCTCCCCGAGGTGGCCGGCCGGCCCGTATCGAAGCTGGATCGTGTGTCCGTTGCGATCGCGGATCGACCGGAGGCGCGCCGGCTGCCCTTCGGCGTCGCTGACCAGCACCCTCGTGAGTCCGTCGTCGCCCCGGACCTCCCACCGAAGCGGGTCGACCCGACGAAGCCTGAGCGCGTCGGCCGGATGGTCGACCTCCTGCCCCGGGCGGACCTCACGCCCCGGGAGGTCGTGCACGTGGAACTCGACCTCGCGGCCGTCCTCGGCGCGGTAGACGACCTTGCCGCGCTCCTCCCACACCGCCTGGTCGAGGCTGTGCGACCAGCCGTGACCCAGCACCCCGTCCCGCCACGCGAGCGAGCTGTCGTAGCTGCGCTCGAACCGGAGCGGGATCGGGCCCGGGAGCTCGAAGTCGACGAAGCTCGTCAGCACGCGGCCCGTCGCGACGTCGACGGGGTGCCCGGTGAGGTGGCAGATGGCGCGGCGGATGCGGCTGCGCAGCCGCTGCGGCGCGATGTTGTCCACCCACCGCCCGAGCCGGCTGCTCAGCCGCGCCCAGCGGGGGCTCGCGTGCTGGATGCGCCGGAGGAACCGGAACAGCCGGCCGCCGGCGCGCACGATCCCGCGGAGGCCGGCGAGCGCCGCGCGGAACGCGAGGTCCATCGCGATCGTCGCGAGGTCCGGCACCTGAGGCCGCAGCACGAGGACCGGGCAGCCCTTGGGCAGCGCCATCACGACGCTCGTCGGCAGGCGGACCGGGTCGCTGCAGCTGAGCGCGAAGTCCCCGAGCCGCACGGCGAAGCTGCCGCCGAAGCTCACGTCGTAGCTGCCGAAGTAGAGCTCGGCGTCGTTGCCCGGCAGGCCCACCGCGAACGCCACGCCGGGCGCCGGCAGGTGCGGGCACGTGAGCATGAGGGTCGCCTCGGTGCCGCAGTTGGTCGCGGGCAGGCCGTTCACGAGCACGATCCCCGGGCCGCCGCCCATGGCCATGCCGAGCCCGGCGCTCACGATCAGCCCGAAGGGGTCGAAGACCAGCCCCATGAACGGCATCGGGACGGGCGTGGGGATCGGCGCTGGCGAGGGCGGCGCGGGGACGAGGACGATGTGGATGTCGACGCCGACGACCGGGTCGAAGTGGGTGGAGGCGAGCATCAGCCGGCCTCCCCGTCGCCCTCGAGCTCCGCTCGGAGCATCGCGACGTGCATGTCCATCGAGTCCGCCTGCTCGACCAGCCCGCGCTCGCGACACAGCGCGGCGAGCGCCTCGGCCGCCTCGAGCGCGCTCGACGCCTTGCGCTGGCTCGCCTCCGCCGCGGCCGCGTGGCCGACCGCCGCGCGCCAGGCCGCCGCCGCGTCGTCGGGCCGGCCGTCGCTCGCGTGGATCTGCCCCGCGACCCGGAAGGCCTCGATCGCCAGCGCCGCCTCGCCGCAGTCGACCGCGAGGTTGCCCGCGATCGTGTAGCTCACCGCGGCCTCAGCCGTCCGGCGGGCGACGAGCTGCGCCGCGCCGATCGCGAGCTTCGCCTGCACCGCGAGGTCGGGGTGGTAGTTCGCGAGCGCGATCTCGCTCGCCTTCGCGTAGGCCTGCTCCGCCGGCTCCGCCTCGCCGCCCTGCAGCAGGTAGCTCCCGAGCATGATCTGGAACACCACGGACTCGCGCTCGAGCCCGAGGTCCACCGCGAGGTCGCGTGCCGCCTGCTGGGCGCCCGCCGCCGCCCGGAAGTCCTGGCGCTGCGCCGCCTCGCCCGCCTGGAGCAGCCGGGCCTTGAGCTCCTGCACGCGCGGCTGGTCGCTCAACCCCGAGGGCAGCTGCGCGTCGAAGTACACCCGGCCGAGATCCTCCGGCGCCTGCTCGGGCGGCGCGTTCCACCGCGGCGGCGGCGCGACCGATGGGCCCGCCATCCCCACGAGCCGCGCCCCCGTCGCGCCCGCCGGCGCGGAGGCCATCGCGCGCATCATCTGCCGCACCTGCTCCTGCGCGGCCGCCGTGTCGACGCGCGCGTCCACGCGCTCCGCCGCCGCGCCGAGCCGCTCGCAGAGCGGGGCCAGGTGGTCCTCCTGGAGATCGACCACCACGAAGCGCGCGCGCCGCAGCGCGCCCTGCTCCAGCGTGGCGGAGAGGTCCTCCAGCCAGGTCGCCGGGTCGCGGTTCCAGACCGGCGCGAGGATCACCGTGAGCCCCGTGTACGGCGCCGGCAGCGCGTCGAGCATCGCGCGGAGCCGGGCGCCGAAGCCGGTGAGGCCGGGGGCGCCGACGTCCTCCGGCACCGCCGGGAGCGTCACCGGCGGATCGGCGGCCGCGTAGAGCGCGCGGAGCTCCTCCCAGTCGTCGTACAGCTCGGCCGCGCGCAGCGACCAGCCGTCGTCGTCCGCCTCCACCGGCGCCTCGAGGACGACGTAGGGCGTCGTGTTGTGGCGGCTGTGCTCGCTCGCCGCGAGCTGCTCGAGCACCGCCAGGCGCAGGCTCCCGCTCGTCACCACGTGGACGAGCCGGACCTCCGGCGCGATGTGGAGCCACTGCGCCGCCTGCGCGACCCGCATGAGCGGCTGCTGAAACGCGTCCACGCCAGCTCCTTCAATTGATCTTCACGACCGAGCCGCTGATGTTCACCGCGCCCTGGCCGGTCACGTTCACCTGCGGGCCGGCGACGTCGACGCCGCCCGCCGCGGCCTCCACGCTCCCCGCCGCGCCGGCGAGCGTCACCGTCGGCGCCGACACGTCCGCGTGCTGCTCGCCCGTAACCGTCGCGCCCATCCCGCTCATGTCCGCGTCGGCCGAGAGCTGCACCGTCGCCCCCTTGCTCGAGGTCATCGCCGCGTTCGCGTCGAGCAGGACCTGCGAGCCGTCGATCGAGTGCAGGTCCGCCGTCGCGTCGAGCTTCAGCTCGGCCCCCGTGCTCGCGGTCGTCCGCGCGTCCGCGTCGAGCAGCACCTCCGTGCCCTGCGACGACGTCGTCTGCGCGTTCGCGTCGAGCACGATCTCCGAGCCGTCGCCCGCGGTCAGCCGGATCTTGCCCGGCTCCATGCGGATCACGCTGTCTCCGCACTTGATCTGGATGTACGTGGGCGCCTCGACCTCGATCCAGTCCGAGACGTCGACCTTGTAGTCCCCGGTGATCTCCAGCTTGGAGCCCGTGACCCCGTCGTTCGCCTCGCCGCCGTCGATCTTGAAGCTCTGGCTGCCCTTCACGTGGACCGTGCGGTTCTTGTCCACGGTCATCGTCTGCTCGCCGCCCACCTGCTCCGTCTGGTTCACGTCGACGGTGTTGGCCTGGTCGTTCTTGACGTGGGTCGAGTGGTCGTGCTCCACGACCTCGTTGAAGTCCTTCTGCGCGTGGATGAAGACCTCTTCGCTCCCGGCCTTGTCCTCGAACCGCAGCTCGTTGAAGCCGCCCCCGCCGGGCGAGCTGTTCGTCTTGATCGTCGACTTCGTCTTGTCGTCCGGCAGCGGGTACGGCAGCCGGTGGTCGCCGTTGTATAGGCAACCCGTGATGACGGGCCGGTCCGGGTCTCCGCCGAGGTAGCTGACGATGACCTCCGTGCCGATCCGCGGCAGGAACACGCTCCCCCAGCCGGGACCGCTCCACATCTGCGCGACGCGGATCCACGCCGACGAGTGCTCGTCCCGCTGCCCGCGCCGGTCCCAGTGGAACTGCACCTTCACGCGGCCGTGCTCGTCGACGTGGATCTCCTCGCCGGCGGGCCCCACCACCATCGCGGTCTCCGGCCCGGGCATCAGCCGGTGCGGCGGCGCCGGCGGCCGGTAGGGGACGTCCAGCGGGATGACGTTCAGGTGGTTGGACACGCGACCGCGGCCGCCCTCGCTCGACAGCGACGTCGAGAGGTGGCTGATGAGGATCAGGTAGCGCCCCTCGTGGTCGCCCGCGTTCGTGAGCTCGATGACCTCGCCGGGGCGCGCGGTCAGGACGTTGGTCTCGACCGTCCACTCCCCCCGGGCCACGTCGAGGCGCTCCGAGTGGATGCGCCCCTGCCGGTCCGCCGAGTGCGCCTCGTACGAGCCCCCGCCCGCGCTGTACTGGTAGTGCCGCACCGCGTGGTGGTGCGCGTGCACCTCCATCGCGGGGCCGGCGTGCGTCCCCCGGTCGGTCGCCTCGTGGCGCACCGAGAGCGCCGGCGCGGTCCAGTCGAAGCCGGAGACGACGGCGTCGGTCGCGCCGAGCCGGCGCACGCGGTGCATGTCTCCCGCCGCCTCCCCCGCGAGCTCGGCGCGGCCCCAGTCGTCGACGTAGTCCACGCGCCCGTCGTTCCCGTTCGCGATCGCCGGGCGGTTGTCGTTGCTGTCGCAGAGCACCAGCGTCTCGTGGTCGCCCTCGTGGTCGAACCAGAACCAGATGCCCTCCTCGTTCATCAGGCGCGTCAGGAACGCGAAGTGGCTCTCCCGGTGCTGCACCAGGTACTCGTGCGTCGGGTAGCTCTCCGTGAGCTCCTCGCGCACCTCGTAGCCCTGCGCGCCGAGCAGCTCGCCGATCACCTCCGACACCAGGCTCGGCACCGTGAGCTCCTGGTAGATGCGCGAGTCGATCCCCTGATCGAGCATCCAGATCCCGGCCACGATCTCCAGGCGCACGCGCTGCACGTCGCGCAGCTCCTCGACGACGCAGGAGCTCACCACGCCGCGGAACGTGCGGCGCGACTCGCCCCGGTCAAGCACCAGCGACGCCGGCTGGCCGAAGACCTCCGTCTCGTCCCCCATCGAGCCCGGCGGGCAGGTCGCGGTGATGAAGCACGTGGGGATCGAGCCCGCCGCCTCGCGCATCGACGCGGAGTGGATCGTCCACGGCCCGTCCACGCCCTCGATCGTCAGCTCCTGGTCGACGTCGCGGTGCCCGCCGCTGAACGCGCTCGCCGCGCCCATCAGCGCGTCGGCGGCGTCCCCGCTCAGCACCTCGGCGCCCGACGGCGCCCCCGGCGCCCCCTGGCGACCGCCTCCGCCTAGCAGCGAGGAGGCCTGCTGCGCGACCCCGCCCGCGACCTGCGCGACCTGCCGCGCCACGCCGAGCGCCTCGCCCGCCTCCGAGTCGCCGACCGCGGCCCCCGCCACCCCGAGCGCCCCCGCGCCGGCCGAGAGGCCCGACGTGACCGCGCCGGCGGCGTCCCCGCGCGTCGCGTCCTGCACCGCGTCGACCGCGGCGGCGCCCGCCTCTACCGCGTCGCCGACCTTCTCGACGACCTCTCCCGCATCGTCCACGCCGTCGTCTGCATCGCTCATCGGTCGTTCCCCTGCGTTGCGGCCATCGGGACCTCAAGGGTCACGTCAGCCCACTCTTCCTCGAAGCGGTCGCCGCGCGGCCGGAGCCACGACCGGGCGCGCTCATCCGCTGGCTCGCTCCTCGCGACGACGCGGCGCCGCCCCTCGTCGACGAGCACCCACGGGCGATCCTCACCCGCCACCACGATCGCGTGCCGGCCCGACGCCCCGTCGAACACCGGGCTCACCGCGACCTCGCCCGCCTCGCCGAGCGTCGTGTCGAAGTACGGCGTCCAGCGCGCCGCCCCGCCTTGGCCGACGCGCGCGCCGCTCGCGCGCTCGTGCACCGCGTAGCGGCCGTCGTCGTCGAACACGTAGAGGTGCTCCGCGCGCGCCGCGAGCGCGAGGGTGTTCGGCCGGCTCGCCGTCGACCGGGTGACGAAGGACTCGTGGATCGCCTCGTCGACGCGCAACGCGACGCGACACGCGCCGCCCGGTGCCTTCGTGAAGACCACGCCGACGCCCTCGATCTCGGTGGAGACCTCGACCTGCTCGGTCGGGCCGTCGGGCATCGCGTCCGGGGCGTCTTCGACGAGCGTCAGCCCATGAGGCGGTCGCACGGGATCTTGCGCGGCCGCCACCGCCGCCGGCGCGCCGTAGAGCGCGCAGCGCGCGCGGCTGCGAGGGCACGTCCGCATCGCCCTCAGGAACAAGGTGGCGCCGAGCGCGCCCTCATCGAGCGCACCGTCGACCGGCTCGCCCTCGACGGGCTCGCCCGCGCGCTCGAGCGGGAGCGCCATCGGCTCCGAGCCCATGAAGTCGACCACGCAGACGCGGTCCGCGCCCGGCCGAACGAGCGCGAACCCGTCGGGAGGCGTCGTGTCCCACCGCACCGTGTCGAGCTCACGGATGGGGAAGACGCGCGCGCCCGGCTCGGCGCCTTCGACCCACACGGCCCAGATCTCGTCGCTGATCTCGAAGTACGTCGCGCCCTCCGCGTCCCAGACGAACGCCACGCGCCCGTGGCGCCGATGGACGGCCCCCGCGGGGAGCACCTCCAATGCGCGCGACTCGTACCGCAGACCCGCGCACTCCTCGGTCGTGGTCGTGGTCGCGGGCGGCGCCTCCGCCTCGTCCTCGGGGGCTCCGGTGTCCGCTTCCTCCGCGCGCTCGGCGACCTCGCCGCGGTTCTTCGGCGGAGACGCTCCATGAGTCGCGTCGGACGAGCCGGAGGCCCCGCAGCCTCCGACCGCGAGGAGCAGCGCCAGCGCGGATCGAATCACGGGCGCTCGTCCATCGCCTGCGCCGCGTGGACGGAGTACCCCGGGATCCGGTAGCCGTCCCGCCGCTCCCCCTGCACCACGCTGCTCCCGCGGGTCGTCCCGGGGTACTGCAGCGCCAGCCGGACGAGCTCCTGGAACGGGTCCAGGTTGTTGACGTTGCGCACCGGGAACCGCAGCTCGCGGTACCACTCCTCCGAGGCCGAGTGCCGGTGCAGGTGGTCGACGCACTGGAAGTGGAGGTGCACCGGCGCGTGCGACGAGCGCTCGGAGAGGCCGCTGTTCCCCATCCTCCCGATCTGCTGGTGCTTGCGGATCACCGCCCCCGGCGTGACCTCCTCGCTCACCGCGTCGAGGTGGAAGTAGTAAAAGAAGATACCGGTCTCCTCGTCGACCACCGCGACGTAGTTGCCCGACGCGGAGCGGTACCCCGTCCCCGGGACGATGTTGGGCCCCGGGCGGCCGTCTGCTCGCCGGCCGATGGCCAGCGTGTGCGGCACGCGCCCCCCGGTCGCCGCGTAGATCGGGGTCCCGACGGGGCCGCCGAGGTCGATGCCCCCGTGAGGCTGCCCGCTCACCTGACGCGTCACCGTGGCCTGGTCGTAGAAGTGGACGTGCCGCCCCGGCCCCGGCCGGACCGGCAGCCCGAGCAGCGTCCCGTGAGGGAGGCGCCTCATCGGCTCCCCTCCACCGCTCGTCCTCCCCGCACGCGCGGAGCCTCCCGCAAGGCGCCTTTGCACGCAACAGAAAGCGCCGCCGCCTCGGAGGCGCGCGTCGCGGCGGGCGTCGTCGCGTCCTGACTCACGAGCCCACCGCCGCGCGCGACACCAGCGCCGCGAGCTGCGCGTGGCCGTCGAGCGGCTCGACAGGCTGCAGCGCCTCGAACAGCTCCTCCGCGCTCCCGACCCGCCGCTCCACCGGCTGGAGCAGCCCCTCGATCGCGCGTTGGAGCGGCGCCGGCGCGCCGGGCGCGGCCTCCGCGATCGCGCGCCGCGCGTTCGCGACCGTGCGCTCGGCGATCCACTCGTTGAGGGGGCGCCCGCGCGGCCGCGCCTCGGCGTACGGCTGGGTGCCGACGAGCGCGCGCCACAGCACGAGCCCGAGCGCGAACAGGTCCGTCTCGACCCCGATCGGCTCATCCGCGAACTGCTCTGGCGCCCAGTACATCGGCTTGCCGCGCGCCTCCGTCCGCGTCCGGGCGCCAGTGCGACCGAGCGCGCGGGAGAGCCCGAAGTCGGCGAGCTTCACGAAACCGTGGCGGCTGAGCAGCACGTTGCTCGGCGAGAGGTCGCCGTGGATCACCGGTCCCCGGCTCCGGGCGCGCTCGCCCCCCGCCCCGATCACCCACGCGGAGCGGTGGAGGTACGACAGGGCGCGGCTGAGCTCGACGCCGAGGTACGTCACCAGCTCCGCCGGCAGCGCCCCCGGCCCGCCCTCGGCCAAACGGGAGCGCAGGAGCGCGCCGAGATCGACGCCGTCGATCCACTCCATCACGAGGTAGTGCCCGCCGTCCTCGCCGTGATCCGAGACGCGGACGACGTTGATGTGCTCGAGCGACTCGGCGAGCTCGATCTCGGCCGCGAACCTCGCCACGAACTCGACGTCCTCGCACACGCTCGGGTGGACGCGCTTCACGCAGACGATCGTCCCGTGCTCGTCCCGCGCCTTCAGCACCTCGGCGTGGGCGGCGGCCTCGCCGAGCCGCTCCAGCACGAGGTACGGACCGATCGCCTCGGGGAGATCGGTCACGCCCCGCAGCCTCGCGCGCGGCGCCTCAGGTCTCGCATCGACGCATCCCAGCGCATTGTCGCTCACCGCGAGGGCCAGCGGGTCGGCCTCGGATCAAGCTCGCCCAGCTCGTCCCGCAGGATGCCGCTCAGGTGGCCGCGCAGCGCCGCGATCGCGTCATGGGCGCCGCGCGCCCTCGCCGCGACGACGGGCGACGCGGCGGCCGCCGACTCGCGGATCGCGGCGTCGATCTCGCGGACGAGGTCGGGGCTCAGCGCGCCGCGCGCCGCGCGCAGCTCCGCGAGGAGCTGCTCGCAGCGCCGATCGACCGCGCGCGCGACAGCGGTGGCCCCGCTGCGGTGCCCCGCCTCGAACGCCCGCTGCGCCAGGCCGCCCGAGCCGGCGTCCCGGTCGGCCGCGGGCCGCGCGCCCTCCCCGGTCCCCAGGACGAGCCGCAGCCTGCGCTCGCCCAGCCGCTCGGCGCGCTCGCGGAGCGCCGACGCGCGGCGCCACGGCGCGAGCGCGACGACCTGGACCCGCCTGCGCACGCGCTCCGCGTGCGCCCAGCCGGGGTAGACGAAGTCGTCGGCCCACGCGCCGGCGTAGTCGAGCTCGCTCTCCAGCGGCACCCTGGAGCACACGTACAGGATCGTCGCGCGGCGAGGGCGCGCCCCGACGCGGCGCAGGAACCCGAGGCGCGACCGGTCCTCGATGAACGACTCGCCGTCGATCAGGACGACGTCCGCGCCCGGGTCCGCGCCCACCTCGGCGGGGGCCGCGACGCGGACCGCGTACCGCACGTCCTCGGCCTCCACGCGTAGGCAGGGCGCGAGCTCCCGCTGACGGGACGGCTGCGCGACGAGGAGCACCTCGGCGACCGTCTCCGCGGCGCTCACGCCGTGAGCCCGATCGCGAGGCAGTAGCCCAGGATCACCCCCACCAGCGCCGCGAGCGACGCGCCGACCAGCACGCGCGCCGCCCAGCGCAGCCCCCCACCGCGCGGCGCCGGCCTGGGGCGCGCCGCCGGCGCCGGCCGGAGGACGACGAAGCGCGGCCGGTCGAGCGCGGTCCGCGCGAGGTCGTGCGCCTCCACCGCGTCCGCGGCGGGCCGAAGCGAGAAGGCCTCCCGCGGCGCGTACCGCGCGCGCTCGCGCCCTGTGTCTCTCTGTGAGCCCACCGTCCCCCTCCCGGCAACAATGAGCGGTAAAATAATACCGGTTTCGCGACCGGTCAAGCCGTGTCATCTTGATGCCGTGACCGAGCTCCACGATCCCGCGCTGGTGGCCCTCGTCGACGAGCACCTCAAGCGGATGGGCGCGCGCATCGCGGAGCTCCGCTCGCTCCAGGGTCTGACGCTGACGCTGCTCGAGGAGCACTCGGGGGTCGACTCGCGCCAGCTCTCGAAGATCGAGCGCGGCATGAAGAACATCTCGATCCGCACCGCCGTCCGCATCGCCGACGCGCTCGGCGTCCAGCTGCATGAGCTCTTCGTGCCGCGCGAGCTCAGCCAGATCCGTGTGCGCGAGGATCGCGGCGGTCGCAAAGCCTCGACCAAGAAGACCGGGTAGACTCCGCGAGAGGCAGCCGCATGGACAGCCCGAGCCGCAGCCACGACGTCATCAAGTTCCCCGCGCCGCGCGGGACGCGCGACCAGTACCGCGAGATCGCGAAGCTCGCCGGGCTGCCGCTCAAGACCTGGTACCGCGAGGCGCTGCGCAAGGCGGCGCTCGAGCTCCTCGAGGAGCACGGGGTCGAGATGGAGCTGCTGCCCGTGCACCCGAAGCGGCCGCGGCGCCTCCAGCCGCGGGTGAAGGTCTCGCGCGCGCGGCGGCCGAGCGCGGTCGAGGATGAGATCGTCGAATGAGCTCCGCCCACGACCCCGCGGCGCCGACCTCCGCCGCCCCCGAGTACGAGTTCGTGAAGCTCCTCGGCCGCGGCGGGATGGCCGAGGTGTACCTGGCGCACAAGTTCGCGCCGGGCGGCGCGTTCAAGGAGGTCGCGTTCAAGCGGATCCTGCCGCAGTTCACGAGCGACCCGACGCGCGTCTCGAAGTTCATGGACGAGATCGCGGTGGCCGCCGCGCTCGTCCACCCGAACATCGTCGGGGTCCACCACTGGGGCGAGCTCGGCGGCGACTACTTCGTGGAGCTCGAGCTGATCCGCGGCGTGACGCTGATGGAGCTCATCCACGGCCACGCCCCGGCCGGCGCCCAGGACGGCGAGGCCTACGGGCCGATCGCGCCCCTGCACGTCGCGACGATCGGCGCGCAGATGCTGCAGGGCCTCCACTACGCGCACACCTTCGAGCGCAGCTTCGCCGGCGGGGCGCACCTGACCGGCGTGGTCCACCGCGACATCTCCCCCGACAACGTGATGGTCGACCTCCACGGCTTTGCCAAGATCAACGACTGGGGGATCTCGAAGGCGCTCAAGGGCGCCGACCGGGTCGCGAGCAAGACCAGCACGGCGGCGGGCAAGCCGTACTACCACCCGCCGGAGCAGTGGCGCGGCGACCCCGTCGACGCCCGGACCGACCTCTACGCGGTAGGCACGACGCTGAGCCTCGCGCTCTGCGGCCGGCAGCTCTTCGCGGCGAGCCCGAACGACACCTTCGAGATGATCGTCTACCGCGTGTTCCAGGGCGACCGGCCCCCCATCGCGGAGATCGCGCCGCCCGACGCGCCGCCCCAGCTCGTGGCGCTCCTCGAGGCCCTCGTGCAGCCGGCCCCCGACCGCCGCCCGCGCACGGCGAAGGAGCTCGTCCCGGCGTTCAAGCAGATCGTCCGCGACCTCGCCGGCGACCTCGACGTCGCGCGCGAGCGGCTCGCGGCGCTGGTGAAGGAGCACTACCGAGGCGACTCCGACACACACAAGGCGCTCCAGCCCCCGCTCTTCAGCACCGCGAGCGCCCCGGCGCGGTCGACCCGCCGGCCGATCGATCCGTCGACCCGGCCGGATCCCGCGCAGGCTCCCTCGTCCGTCACCGGGCCGACCGCGTCGCCGCGGGTCGCCCAGACGGCGGCCCTCCCCGTCGGCAGCGCGCCGCCCGTGTACGTGGCCTCGGGGGGCCCCGTGTCCGCTTCGACCTCCGGCCTGACGCCCGCCGCGGAGGCGCCGGCCGCGCCCCCGAAGGCGTCGAGCCCGGCGCTCTGGGCGGCGCTCGGCGGCGGGGTGATGCTCCTCGTGCTGCTCGCGGCGGTGGCGGGGTTCGTGTTCGGCGTCGAGCGCTGGCCGGCCGACTCGGCCGCGGCGACCGAGACGCCGACCGACACGCCGACCGCTCCCCCGGCTGAGGGGCAGCCGGCCGCCGCGACCGCGCCGGTCGCCGCGCCGCCGGCCCCCGACGCCGGGAGGCCGCCGGACGCGGGCGGCCCCGCGGCCCCTCCCGCCGAGCTCGCTGGGGGCGCGGTCGACGAAGACGAGGCCGGCGCGGTCGACGACGCGGAGCACGCGACGACGACGAGCGCCCGGCGGCGGCAGGCGCCCCGCCCGCGCCCGCCGGTGACCGAGCCCACGATCCACCCGCTCGGCGAGCCCGTCACTCCCCGGCGGAGAGGCAGCACCCGATCCGGCTCGTTTGGTCTCTGAAGGAGAGGAACCTTGCATCGCTTCGTCTACGTGCTCGCGCTGTTCTGCGCACCGCTGCTGGCCCCTCGCGCGCTCGCTCAGGACGTCGACGAGGCGACCCGGCTGCGGGCGCGCCGCATCATGGAGGAGGCGCAGGCCCACGAGGAGGCCGAGCGGCACGCCCTCGCGGGGGAGCGCTTCCTCGATCTCTACGGGGTGATGAGCGAGGCCGGCCTCGCCCGCGCGCCGGTGGCGCTGTGGAGCGCGGGGTACAACCTCGCGCGCGTGCCCGGCCGCGGCCAGGAGGCCAGCGAGACGCTGCGACGGTTCCTCGTGGAGTCAGCGCCGCTGTCGCAGGACCAGGAGGTCGCCGGCTACCGCGCCGAGGCGGCGACGCTGATCGCGGAGCTCGACGCGAGGCGAGCGGCGGATCCGAGCGCCGACCTCCAGGATCCCAGCGGCGACGGCGCCGCGGGCGAGGCGGGCGCGGGGTCGGGCGGCGGCGTCTCGCCGGTGGGCCCCGTGGTGCTCGCCGTCGGGGGCGCCGTGCTCGTCGCCGGCCTGATCACGGTGGGCGTCGCGTTCGCGCAGGACCAAGACCTGCGCTCACGCTGCCCCAGCCAGGTCGGCTGCGACCCCGCGATGGCGGACGAGGTCGACGCGACGCGCGCGCTGGGGATCGCGGGGGACGTCCTCTGGATCGTCGGCGCGGCCGCCGCGGTCGCCGGGCTCGTCCTCACCCTCACGCTCGAGGACGGCGGCGACGGCGACGCGGCGAGCGCGGCGCTGCAGCTGCGAGGTACACCGGGCGGCGCCGTCGCGGCGCTGCAGTGGAGGATCCAGTGAACCGGCTCTCTCGCGGGCTGCTGCTCGCCTCGCTCGTCCTCACGCAGGGCTGCCACCTCACCTTCGCCACGTTCGACTACGGCGGCGACGGCGGACGCGACGCGGGCCCGCCGCCCGTCGACTCGGGGGACGTCGACGCCGAGGTCGACGCCGGCGACCTCGACGCTGGCGACCGAGACAGCGGCGGACGAGACGGCGGCTGCGTGGGTGAGTGCACGCCCAGCGCGGTCGACACGAGCCCCAACCAGTGCGGGAACCCAGCGCCGCGGACCTGCAGCGACACCTGCGAGTGGGGCCCGTACGTGCTCGCGGAGTCCGCCGCGACCTGCGACTACTGCGACGACGACCCCGACGGCGTCCGCGAGGCCGACGCCGGCTTCGCGAGCGTCACGCGGACCCACCAGCTCACCTCGATGGTGAACCTCCAAGGGGACGCGTTCGGGACCTGCTTCGGCACGAACTGCTTCATCGACCTCGTCCCCAACGACGGCCTCGGCGGCACGTTCGTCCCGAGCGCAGAGCCGCTCGGCTACGGCGGCGGGACGGTCACGCTCGACGTGCGGGCGACCGCGGGCGGCTCCTCCCCCGGCCTGGGCTGGGCGTTCGTGGCCTACGTCGATCCCGCGCCCGACCCGCTGCTCGGGAGCCCCAGCGACCTCGGGGTGAACCTCGCCGCCGATGGCTTCTCCGTCGAGTGGTCCACGATGGGCACGGACGTGGTGCGGCTCAGGCGCCTCGACTCGACCGGCGCCGATCCGGTCATCGAGGGGACCAACGTCGGGGACCAGCTCGTGGGTCCGTCCGGCTCGCGCGCCGACCAGCAGCTCGACGTCACGTGGGCCCCCGACAACCCCGCGACGCCCGCGGACGAGACCACGGTGACCGTGGTCTACCCGTGCGCGGTGACGCCGACCTGCGCCCCGATCGGCTGCGGCGGGACGACCGGCGTCCCGTGCGGCTTCACGCTCCGCCCGGGAGACCTCGTGACCTACGGCGTCGTCGCCGCGGGGACCGCCGCCTTCCCCGGTGCCTACCGCCTGAACAACAGCGCCATCGCGCTCAGCCGCCTCTGCCCCTAGCCGGGATCAGCCGACAGACGCTCATCGGCAGCGGCCTCAGCAGACTGGGAGACCGACGCCGGTGCGGCGCCGTCGCGATGCTCTGGTTCAGCAGTTCACCTGCAGGCGTCGGCCCCCGGACCCGCGACGAGGAGGGTCACCTCTCCCAGAGGAGCCGCGGGCGGAGCCATTGCCCTAGCGCGCAGGGGGAGCCCATTCAGGAGCAACTCTGACGACACCCGCAGGCGCACCCGGAAGGTCACGGTAGCTCCCGGCGCCACATCAATGAAGAGCTCCCCCTGCGACCGAGCGGCCCCCGCGGGCGCAGCGACGAGGGCCTGGATCGCCTCAACGCTCCAATCATCCCCCATCGGCCCAAGCTCGGACTCGAGTTGGAGCGAGACCAGCGGAAACACCGCGCGCTCAACCCATTCCAGAACCGCTCCGACCACTGTGGATGACAGCCCCGCCGTATCACCCGCCCAGTGAAAAACGAGCGGATCACCGAACTCGTCCACTGTGTGAGTGCCGCGCGCCCAGTCCTGGAGTTGCTCGAAGCCCTCGTCAGTGCTTCGACCGGTGTACACACCGACGACCCCCGCCCCGATAGCGGAGACAGCCTCCGCGGCCTCGCCAAAGCTGTGAGGCGCCAGCTCGAACGCTTGGGCGTCGTACGGATCGGCTCCCCTCGGGCCGTTGTGTGATGGCGCGTCGGTAAACACAAGAAACACCGTAGTTGCCGACTCCCGAAAGCAGCCAAGGCCCACTCCTCTGGACTCGCACGGCTCCGCCTCGACGTATCCTGGGAAGGCCTCACCTGAAGCCAGGAGGTATAGAGCCTCAGCCAACGCCTCCGGAGTATCGCCGCCATGCTCGAGACGGAGCTGACCCGCGGCTCGCACCACATCGACCGACTGAGGGGTAGACGCCTGCAACAATCGAAGCAGTGAGTCGCCCTCCGCACCGTAGGGATACCCGCTGATATAGAAATCGCCGTAGGAAGCGACTGCCATCTGAAGGTCTGGCACCTCGTCGACCAGACTCGGCACGATCTCGCCCGAGATGGTTCGCCTCACCGACTCCAGTGGCTCCGACATGCTCCGTGTGTGGTCGAGAAGGAACACGACGTCCACCGACGCGCGACCGAGCCGCAGACTCACCTCGAGGTCGACCAGACCGTCTCGCTCCGACACACACGCGAGGTTGTCTACACCGAGTTCAGCGACATCCAAGCTGGTACGGACACCACAAGACAGCAGCAAGGTCGCCGTCGCAACGGCGGCCAGCGTTCTGTTCCTACGGCAGATAGTAGACATGCAGACTTGCCAGCGCGGCACGGTCGTGCACGCCGCCGGACGGAGGCGGTAGCGAGAGGAGCTCCCCAGTGGCGACCGACGCCCTCAGTGGATCCGGCCCAGCAACGACGGAAGCGGTAACAAAGGCAGGAAACGACGCTGTCCACCGTAGAAGCCAAGTGTCGCTAACCGACAAGCTGGGATAGAGCGGATGGGGCTTGAAATGAACGTAGTTCATTAGGAAGTCATACTCGTCCTCAGTGTTACGAAAAGACACCAAGGAGGGAGGTTGATGAGGTCGCCCTCCGATGACGACCGGAGTCCCGAACTGGACTCGCTCCGACATGAGCGAGGAGTCCTCCATCCGGAAGCTGCGCCACATCAGGAAGCGTCCGTAGCCGTAGGCCGCCTCATCGCCGGAGGAAGCCCAGACCATCGCGCAATTGTGCTCGGGCGGCTCAACCCCCGGCCTGCACGCCAACGATGGGGGGCCCGCCGACTCGTTGCCCAGCTCGTAATCATACTGGGGATTGAAGCCGCCGGACGCGTCCTGCG
>JAUHXR010000527.1 GCA_030426845.1 Polyangia bacterium
GGTCGTGGCGCTCGCGATCGGCGGCGGCCTCGCGACCGCGTTCCTCGGCCCGCGCGCTCAGCCGGCGGCCGAGGACCCGGATCCTCCGCCGGCCGAGGACCCGCCGCCTGCGCTCACCGGCGCGCCGGTCCGCGTCGGGGTCGTCGAGTACGCGGACGAGGAGTACATCCACGAGCAGTTCGATCCGGTGGCGGACTACCTCCGTGACGCGCTCCACCGCCCGGTCGAGCTCGTCACGTTCCAGCCGCACGACATCGTGGACGACGTCGTGAACGGGGAGATCGAGGTCGCCGCGCTCTCGCCCTACCGCTACGTCACGGCCAAGGACCGCGACGCGGGGCTGCGCTTGCTCGCGATCGGCTACGGCCGCGGCGGGACGACCTACGAGGGGATGATCGTCTCGCGCGTGGACTCGGGCATCCAGCAGCTCAGCGAGCTCGAGGGCAGGACGTTTTGCTACGTCGACTCCGAGTCGAGCTCCGGCTACATCTACCCCCGCGCGCTGCTGCGCGCGGCTGGCATCCACCCGGACCACGGCTTCCGGACGACGCGCTTCACCCGCGACCACTCGACGTCGCTGCGCCTCCTGAGCCAGGGCCTCTGCGACGGCGCGGCCGTCTACCGCGCGATCCTCTTCGGCGAGGACAGCGAGTTCGACCAGGCGCAGTTCCGCATCCTCGGCTCGACCGCCCGCATCCCGAACGACGCCTACGTCGCGTCGAGCCAGCTCGACGAGGTCACCGTCCTGGCGATCAGCGACGCGCTCCTCGCGCTCGAGCCGACCGCCGCGCGCACCCGCGAAGTGCTCGGCGACACCGACCTGCGCGGCTTCGTCGCCCCGGACGACGCGCTCTACGACGGCGTCCGCGAGATCCGCGAGTACCTCGCGGCCGACGAGGCCGAGACCGCCGACGACGAGTAGACGTCCCTCCAGGCCCGCCGGGACGGATCTGCTTTCCGCCCCTGCGCAGCAGACGCACCGACTCCCACCCTCCTCTGCTCCCGGGAATCCGCCAGCCCGCCGCGGGTCGATTCAGTCGCGGCCGTACCGCAGCAGCTCACCTCATCCCGAGCAGAGATGTGCCAGGAGAGCGAGGAGGCTGGGAGTAGAGGAGTCCTTCGATCTCGGCTCCTCAACCCAGCTCGTGGGCCAGCGCATCGGCGAGGCGCTGGTAGTCCTCGATCGTGTTGTAGAGGTAGGCCGACACGCGGATGAGGCGCCGCGGCGGCGCGGGCCAGGGGAACACCGGGACCTCGACGTGGTGCTCGTCGAGCAGGGTGCGATGAAGCGGGTCGCCGTAGAGCGCGCCCGGGGGGCGCTCGGGGGCGCCGTCGGGGAGCGGTAGGGCCGCGAGCGCGCCGATCATCGACTCGGGCGCGGGCGGCGCCACTCCCAGGGCGTCGGCGAGGAGCGCGCGCGCCTCCAGGACGAGCGCGCGGTTGCGCCGCCGGACCTCGGGCCAGCCGCCGTCGACCATGCCGGCGATCGCGTCGATCGCGGTGGGGACGCAGAGGTAGGAGCTCGGGTCGTCGGTGCCCTGCCAGTCGAGCATCTCGAGGAAGCGCGATCGCTCGCGCAGGCTGTTGCGGCCGTGGCTGATCACCGCAGGGTGGATGCCCGCCTGCTTGTCCTCGCGCACCCAGAGCATCGCGGCGCCCTTGGGCGCGCAAGTCCACTTGTGAAAGTTCGCGGTGTAGTAGGCCGCGCCGATCGCGGCGACGTCGAGGTCGAGCATCCCGGGCGCGTGGGCGCCGTCCACCATGGTGTCGACGCCCCGCGCGGCGAGCGCCTCGACGATCCGCTGGATCGGGAAGACGAGCCCGGTCGGGCTCGTCACGTGATCGATCAGCGCGAGCCGGGTGCGCGGGCTGGCCGCGGTGACGATCGCCTCGACGATCTCGTCCTCGCTCGACACCGGGAACGGCACCCGCGCGGTCACCACCTCGGCTCCGGCGCGCTCGGCGACGAAGCGCGCCGCGTTCGCGCACGCGTTGTAGCCGTGGTCGGTGAGGAGCAGCTCGTCGCCCGGCTCGAAGCGCAGGCTGCGCAGCACCGCGTTGACCCCCGCGGTCGCGTTGCGCACGAAGCCGAGGTCCTCGGGGCGCGCGCCGACGAAGGCGGCGACCCGCTCGCGCGCTGCGTTCGTGAGGTCCTCCGCGTCGTGCACGAAGAAGCGCACCGGCTCGCGCTCGATGCGCGCGCGCAGCGCGGACTGGGCCTCCATCACCACGCGCGGGCAGGCGCCGAACGAGCCGTGGTTGAGGAAGACGATCGACGGGTCCAGCGTCCAGCGATCTCGCATGGCGCAGACGGTAGCCTCGCTACGCGCGCGGCGCCGCGGCCAATCCGTGGTTCGGACCGGGTCGCCCGTCGCTGCGGGGGGGCGTCATCAGGCAGGAGCGGGAGACCGGGGAGGTCGAGAGCGAGTGCCCAGAGACAGATTTGAACTGCCGACACCGCGATTTTCAATCGCGTGCTCTACCAACTGAGCTATCTGGGCGAGACCGGCGATTTCTGTCTCGCATGGCCCGCGCTGTCAAGCGCGAAGGGATCCTTCGAGCACCGTGACGGCCCGTCCGGTGATGCCGACTCGAGCCTCTCCGACCTCGAGCGTGAGGCGCCCGCCGCGCGCGCTGAGCTGCGCCGCGTGGAGCCGGCTGCGCCCGAGGCGCGCGCTCCAGTAGGGACCGAGGGCGCAGTGGGCCGAGCCGGTGACGGGGTCCTCGTCGATCCCGGATCCGGGCGCGAAGAAGCGGCTCACCAGGTCCAGCCCGCCCTCGCCGGGCGCGGTCACCATCACGCCGCGCACGTCGAGGCCCGCGAGGCGACGGTGGTCGGGGGCGAGCGCCCGCACCGCGTCCGCGTCCTCGAGGACGACCAGCCAGTCCCACCGCGCGCGGAGCACCTCGACCGCCGCGTCGACGCCGAGCGCGTCGAGCAGCCCCGCGGGCGCGTCGCCCGCCTCGAGCCGCGTGGCCGG
>JAUHXR010000222.1 GCA_030426845.1 Polyangia bacterium
ATGACGATGAGCGCGACGGTGAGCGTGGACACGAAGAGGATCATGAAGCGGGTGCCGTCCCAGGCCTGATCGACCGGGGAGAGCTTCCCGTGCGCGCTCTCAACCTGTTCCGCCATGACTGACTCCGATAGGGTCGGCGGGCCGCGAGGGCAACCCGACGCCCGATGAGCTACCGCGCCGGGCGCGCGTTGTCCAGGGGCTGGCGTCACGGGCGGGGGCGGTCGGGGTCGGCGCGGCGGTCGGCGCGGCGCTCGGCAGGCGTGAGGTGATCCGCGTCCACCACCCCGAGCAGGCGCACGCGTGTGCGGATGATCCCGCGGCCCGCGACCGCGCACATCACGCCGAGGACGGGGTCGTCGACGCAGCCGACGTCCGCGCCGAGGGGGGTCTGCGACAGGCAGCTCACGAAGGTCGCGACGTCGCCGAGGTCGAAGGCCCAGTCGCTCCGGATCGCCTGGCGCTCGCCCACCACGCCCGGCGGCGGCGCAGGCAGCGCGACCGAGCCCGAGCGGGCCGCGGCGAGGGCTGCGCGGTCGAGCGATCGGATGCCGCTCGAGCGGTGGACCCAGGCCGCGCTGAGCACCCCCTCGGGGTTGTGGGTCACCCGCAGCACGGTCGTGTACCAGGTCACCGGCGCGTTGAGCGGGCTGCAGGTGTCCCACATCTCCTGCTCGACCGCGGCGCGTCGATCCGTCGGGTCGCGGACCGCGGCTCGGCGCTCGGGGAACGGCTGGCCCGGGACGTCCTCTGGTCGCTCGGGTCCCCCGGCGTAGCGGCGCAGCTCGTCGAAGAGCTCCTGCAACAGGGTCATCCCGGCGCGCCGCTCGCGCTCGATCTCGTCGCGGTCGGGCCGGAAGCGCTGGCGCATCGAGCGACCCAGGTCGTGGTACCAGCCGTCCACGTCGCCCGCCTCGAGGCGATCGCGCATCAGCGCCTCGTCGAAGAACTCTTCGAGCGCAGCCTCGGCCTCCTCCTCGCGGCCCGAGGGGGTGGGCTCGGGATCGAGGATCCAGCCCGCGGCCGGCGCCATGGGGAGCCGCGGCAGCAGCGGGATCGGGCCCGGCGGCGCGAGCCCACCGCCCGGATCCTGGGGGCGGCTCGGGTCCGATCGCTCGGGGTCGCGACGCAGCGGGACGGGGCGGTCGCCGAGGTTCGCCGACGCGGGCTCCGCGGTGAGCCACGCGAGCGCGGCCGTGAGCAGCGCGCAGCGCCCGGCGCGAGCCCGGATCGTCGCCCCCATGGGGCGTTCAACCGCGTCGGCGCGCGCCTATTCGCCCGCGTCGTCGGCGCTCCTACTCGCCCGCGTCGTCGGCGCTCCTACTCGTCTGCGCCGCCCGCGCTCCTGTTCGCCCGCGCCGCCCGCGTTCCTGTTCGCCCGCGCCGCCCGCGCTCCTGTTCGCCCGCGCCGTCCGCGCTCCTACTCGCCCGCGCCGTCCGCGCTGGGCTCGCGCTCGAGCGCGATGTTCTGCCGCTCGGCCCGCCTCGCCTCGGCCGCCCGGGTGCGCGCGAAGCGGCGCAGGCTGTCGGGGCTGACGAGCCCGACCGGCGGGGCGTCGGGATCGCGCATCGCCGAGGGATCGTCCGCGTCGGCGCGCGCGGTCCTCTCCGCCGCCTCGCCCGCCTCGGCCCAGCGCCGCTCGAAGTCTGGCCGCCACTCGGCGAGGGTGCGCAGCGGGTAGCTCGGATCGGACGCGTCCTGGATCACCTGCTCGACGATCGGATCCATCGGGACGAACACCGGCGCGAGCTCGGCCGGGTCGTAGGCGCCACCGCGATCGAACAGGCCGCCGCAGACCCGGCGCAGCGAGCAGACGTCGCAGCCCTCCGCGTAGAGGTGGCCCCAGTCCGTCTGTCGCACGGTCTGCTTGGCGTCGAGGAAGTGCACGACCCGCTCCTCGCCCTTGATGATCTTGCGGGTCTCGGTGCTCGCCCACGCGAAGTCGGTCATGTAGCAGAGCGGCACCCGCTCGACGCGGAACGTCCGGCCCGCCTTGTGGAGGAACCGGAGCGCGCGGCTGAGCGACAGCTCGAAGTCGGCGAGGCGCGGCGTGAAGCGCGCCTGGTTCACCTCGGCGCGGCCCATCGACGGGTCGAGGTTGTTCCAGACGAAGTGGCGGATGTGCGGGTGGCGCGCGACGAGGACCTTGACGTTCTCGTCGAGGTGGTCGGCGTTGAGGCGGTTGATCACGCAATTGACGTTGGCGGTGATCCCGAAGCGGCCGGCGTTGGCGAGGGCCGCGTGGGCCCGCTCGAGCGTCCCCTCGACGCCGCGCAGCTCGGCCTCGACCTCGGGCCGCACCGAGTAGATGGAGACGTGGACGAGCTCGAGGCCGGCGTCGGCGAGCTCCTCCGCGAGGGCCGCGTCGGCGAGGCGCCAGCCGTTCGTGATCATCCGGACGTGGAGGCCGGCGTCGCGCGCGTAGCGGGCGATCCGCGGCAGCTCCGGGTGCAGCGTCGGCTCGCCGCCGGTGAGCACCACGCCGAAGTAGCCGCGCCCCACGAGGTCGTCGACCAGCGCGGCCATCGTCTCGAAGGTGTGGTGGTACGGGCTCGTCGGGTTGGAGCAGAACCCGCAGAAGTGGTTGCAGTGCCGGACGACCTGGATGTAGCCGATGTTGGCCAACCCTCGCATGGTAGCGCTTCGCGCACGGCGGGGGAGGGCGGCGCGGGCCGGCGCCTCGGGGGCGACCGCCGCGCGTGACTCGGAGGTCGACGGCGCGGGCGGCGGGCCGGCGGTCAGCTCGCGCGCGCCCGGGCCCCGGCGAGCATCTCCGCCGCCGCCTTGCGCGTGCTGGCGGTGATCTTGAGGCCGCCGACCATGCGCGCGATCTCCTCCTTGCGGTCGGCCTCGCTCAGGCGCGTGATGCGGCTGTGGGTGCGACCGTCCTCGACGACCTTCTCCACGCGGAAGTGCCGCTCGCCGTACACCGCGATCTGCGCCAGGTGGGTCACGCAGATGACCTGGTGGTGCTCGGCCACCTCGGCGAGCTTCTGCCCGATCGTCTCGGCCACCGCGCCGCCAACCCCGCTGTCGACCTCGTCGAAGACGTAGAGGCCCGCCCGGCCGACGCCGCTGAGGACGCGCTTGACCGCGAGCATCGCGCGCGAGAGCTCGCCGCCGCTCGCGATCTTCCGGAGGGGCTTGGGCTCCTCGCCGGGGTTGGGCGCGATGAGGAACTCGACCCGGTCGATGCCCGTCTCGGTCAGCCGCGCGTCGTCCACCGACAGCTCGCCGGAGCGCTCGGACAGCGGCTCGAGGCGGACCTCCACCCGCGCGTCCCCCATGCCGAGGGTGTGGAGCTGCTCGCTGATCCGTGAGCCCAGCTCGGCCGCGATCGCCGCGCGTCGCTCCGAGAGCGTGCGCGCCCGGGCCCCCGCCTCCCGCAGGGCCGCGTCACGCTTCGCCTCGAGGGCGGTCATGCGCTCCTCGATCTGATCGAGCTCGTCGAGCTCCGCGCGGGCCGCGTCGCGGTGGGCGAGGATCGCCGCCTCGTCGCCGCCGTACTTGCGGCTCATCCGCTGCAGCCGGTGCACCCGGTCCTCGACCTCCGCGAGCCGCTCGGGCTCGATCGTCAGATCGCGCGCGTAGGCGCCGAGCTCGCGCGCCGCGTCCTCGAGCTGGCTGAGCGCGGAGGCGACCTGCTCTGCCGGGGCGGCGAGCCGGGCGTCGATGCGCGCCGCGCCCTCGAGCTCGCCCGCGATCCGCCCGATGGCCTCGCAGATCGCGTCGTCGTCCGCGTAGAGCGCCGCCTCGGCGCCCCCCGCGGCCTGGGCGAGGCGCTCGGCGTGGCGGCGACGCTCGCGCTCGGCGAGCAGCTCTTCGAGCTCGCCCGGGCGCGGGTCGAGCTGCTCGATCTCGCGCAGCTGGAAGCGCAGCAGGTCCTCTCGCTCGTCGCGCCGGAGCGCGTCTTGGCGGGCACGGGCGAGCGCGGCGTCGGCCTCGCGCAGGGTCGCGAACTCGCCCCGCAGCGCGTCGCGCAGGCCCTCGAGCTGGCCGAAGGCGTCGAGGAACCCGAGGTGGGTCGCCGGGTCGACGAGGGTGTGGTGCTCGTGCTGGGAGCTGATGTCGACCAGCGCGCCGGCCAGGGTGGCGAGCTGGCCCGCGGTGGCGAGCCGGCCGTTCACGTAGGCCCGCGTCCGCCCCGTCGCGCCGACCGCCCGGCGGATCAGCAGCTCGCCTTCGTCCCCGAGGCCGGCCTCGTCCAGGGCGGCCTGGACCTCGGGATCTTCGCCGACCTCGAACAGGGCCTCGACCTCGGCGCGGTCCGCGCCCGTTCGCACGAGGTCGGCCTTGCCGCGGTCGCCGAGCACGAGCCCGAGCGCGTCGATGAGGATCGACTTGCCCGCCCCCGTCTCGCCGGTGATGACGTTGAGGCCCGGTCCGAGCTCGACCTCGAGCTGGTCGATGATCGCGAGGTGGCGTACGCGCAGGACGCTCAGCATGGGTCGCACGGACGCATACCACGGCCGCCGACTGACGGAAGGGGGGCGCGCGATGTTCGACCGGGCCGCGACCTGCGCGCGTCAGAGGGCGACGTAGGCGTCGAGCGCGAGGATGAGCACGGCGAGGGCCGCGATCGCGGAGGCGATCGCCCCGGTGCGCATCGCGCGGGCGACGTCCAGCGCGTCGGGGTAGGCGCCCGGCCAGATCTCGAGGACGCGGGCGCGGTCGAGCTGGCGGTAGGTCCCGGTCGGGGGGCTCGCGGCGTCGAGCACGAGGGTGACCGGCTGACCGGCGAGGCTCGCCAGCGACGCGCCCATGGTGGTCGCCTGAGCGAGGTCGAGCTCGACCGGGCGCCCATCGACCATCGCGGCCTGACCCCGCGCCGCAAGGATCGCGTCGAGGGTCAGCCCGGCGCGGCGGCGGGAGGCGAGCCGCCACGGCTGGAGCAGCGTCCACCCGAGCGCGAGGACGCAGAGCAGGAGCAGCGAGAGCACGCCGCCGAGCACGACCGGGCCCCGCGGGCCGAGCCTCGCGGCCGCGACCTCGAGGGCCCCGCCGGGCCACGGCTCCAGACCGCGGTCGAGGAGCACCACGAGCGAGCCGTCGTACCAGACGCTCAGCTCGTCGCCCTCGACCCGCACGTCCGTCCGCGGGAGCAGCGCGCCGTAGGCGGCGCGGGGCCGCGGGACGGTCACCAGGCGCGAGACGGAGAGATCGCTCGCGAGCAGGCCGACCGCGATCGACAGGTCGTCGCGCTCCCAGATCGCGACCGCGCGGCCATCGACGAGGCGGATCTCCGGGGCCCGATAGGAGGTGCACCCGGGCAGAGGCACTCGCCGGTGCTCGCCGCCGACATCGCCCTCGATCCCGCAGGGCACCCCGTCGCGGCTGGTGCCGTAGCCGATCACTGGCGCGTGCGCCCCGCGCGCGCCGCCGGGGCGGAACGTGGTGCGGACGGTGCCGCCGGGCTCGAGCAGGTTGAGGGTCACCCCGAGCGCGCCGCCGAGCAGCGCGAGCGACGCGATCAAGACGATTCGGTTGCGGCGAAGCGGTCGCACGGCCCCTTGGATCAAGGTGGCGGGTCTGCGCGCCGCTTGCCAGGTCAGCGGGCGAGGATCTTGAGCTCGGCGATGTTCACGCGGTTGAACGCGCCGCTCCGGCCGCCGAGCCCGCCGGTGTAGTCCTCGAAGTGGGCGAACGCGCTCATGTTGACCATCTCGTCGTCGCCCCGGATGACCACCCGGTAGGCGACGCCGGCGCGCAGGTCGGCCGTCACGAAGCTCGAGTCCTCCCAGCGCGACCACGTGCCGAGGTGGGGCATCATCAGCGGCCCCTCCCCGACCACCGCGCCGCTCGCGACCTCCTCGACCACGAGGCGCTTCACCCCGCAGGTGACGCCGGTGTTCTCGCTCCCCGCGCCGTTGCCGAAGGTGACCTGGAAGAGGTGTGGCCCGTCCTGCGTCGCGGTGAAGCTCGGCACCTCGAGCCGGTCGCCGGGCTCGCCCCACGGCTCGTAGTGGAAGCGCCCGTGGTCGGTCGACGCCGCGCCGCCGACGTGGGTCATCGCGCTCGCGTCGATCGTGGTGATGCGCGCCGCGCCGGGGCCCCACCAGCAGGCCGGCGACGCGTGCTGGGAGTGGTTGCCGCTCACCGTGAAGGTGGTCTCCGCGGTGTAGCAAGGCGAGCGGGGCCCGGTCGCGTCGACGTCGGGGTCGGTCCAGGCGGTGGTCGTCCCGGGCAGCCCGTCGGCGACCATCAATCCGTCGCGGTAGATGCGCCACGTGACGTCGGCCGCCTCGGGCGTGCTCAGCGTCAGCTCGACCCGCCCGCCGACCGCGCGCGTCGTGATCGTCGGCGTGCGCGGGCCGAAGATCTGCCGCCACTCGGCCGGGTCGCGCTCGGTGATCGTCGCCGCGCTCGCGGGCCCGGCCTCCAGCGTCACCTCGACGCGGTTGTCGTCGAGGAGCTGCTCGACGGGCAGCCGGCCGTCGGTGACCTCGACCCCGTTGAGGGTGACGCGACCGACCGCGAGCGCGCCGCCCGTGCGGGCGTCGGGCAGGCGCAGGACGATCGTCACGCGCCGCCCGCGGAACGGGTACTCGTTGAGCACGATCGCGTCGGTGCCGCCGAAGAGCGCGTCCGCGAGCTCGCCGGGGAGGTACGGCGCGACCCGCAGCGCGTCTTGCTCGGCCTCCAGGCCGAAGATCGCGTGGTGGACCATCGAGAGGTATCCCGCGACCGACCAGAGCTGGCGCTGCGAGTTGACCACCGGCCCGGACGCGGGGCCGTCGTCGACCCAGGGCGCGCCGCTCGCGGCCTCGAAGTTCTCCATGTTGGAGAGGTTGATCGCCGCGCCGCGCACGAGCGCGCGGACCATGCGGCTCGCGACCGTCGGGTTGTCGGCGTGGCGCGCGGCGCGGAGCCAGTACGCGGTCACGAACGGCCACTCGCCGCGGTTGTGATAGATGGGCGTGTCCTGCTGCTGCGGCCAGGCCACCGGCGCGCCGGGCCCGTAGTGCGGGTAAGACGCGAGGACCCGGTCGGCTTGGGCCTCGGTCGCGACCCCGAACAGCACCGCGAAGGCCGACGCGAGCAGGTCGAAGCGGCGGACCGGCGCGGGGTCGAGGGCGGTCGTGGTGTAGGTCGCGAAGAGGCCCTCCTCCTCGAGCCAGAACGCCGCCCGGATCGCGTCGCGCAGCCCGTCCGCCCAGCCCTGGTAGCGGGCGCGCGCGGTCTCGTCGCCGGCCTCACCCGCGAGGCGCGCGGTGAGCTCGAGGGCGCGCAGGTGGAGCAGGTTCGTCCCGAGCGCGGCGCTCATCCCGATGTGCACCACGTCGCCGCGGACCCAGTCGGGGTAGGTCTGCTCGCGCCAGTCGAGGAACGACTGCTCGCCGAGGTAGAGCCCGCGCGGGGCGTCGTAGACCACGCGCCGGTCGTGCTCGGCGGTGTTCCGCAGCGCCTCGTAGGCGCGCGCCGCGAAGGCGTCGCGATCGGCGCCTTCGAGCTGCGCGAGGAGGGCCTCGGCGCCGAGGGCCCACG
The DNA here is from genome assembly GCA_030426845.1 of Polyangia bacterium. GTDB lineage: Bacteria > Myxococcota_A > Polyangia > Polyangiales > Sandaracinaceae > JAUHXR01. The sequence goes on from JAUHXR010000222.1 coordinate 7,484, forward strand.
CGACCCGATCGCTCGAGATCGGGTAGCTCCCGCCGGTGCCGGTGTCCTGCACGATCTGGAGATCGCCGCCGCCCCGCCGCTCGCTGAGCTTGAACTCGAGCGAGTTGCGCGCGCGCGCCGGGTCGAGCTCGGCCAGGCCGAGGTGCATCGCGTAGGCGGTGTCGCGCGTCCAGACGTAGTTCCAGAGCCGGCCGGTCTCGAAGCAGCCGCCGTCGCCGCAGCTCACCGCGCCCCCGTCGTTGAACGCGCCGTCGCGCACCGCCGAGACGCTGCACTCGCGCGCCTCCTCGAGCGCGAGCGCGTACAGCGCGTCGAAGAGGTCGTGGCCGCTCCTCAGGGTGGGCGCGCCCGCCTCCTCGAGGACGACGCGCGGGTTGTCGGGCCGGCCGTCGCGGAGCGGCGCGGTCGTCGCGAGGGTGTAGGCGCGTGCGCAGGCGGCGCGGTCGTCGATCGTCACGGTGGCGCGACCGCTCGGGTCGTCGAGCGCGTCGGTGCCGCTCGGATCAGCCGCCTCGGGGCTCACGCAACGGGTGGGCGGCGGCGGCCCGGCGTCCGCGGTCGTCCCCGCGTCGTCGCCCGCGTCGGCGCGCGGGCCCGCGTCCTCGACCGCGTCCGCGTCGCGGGGACCCCCGTCGGCCGGACCCGGCCCGGGGTCGCACCCGGCCGCGCCGACCAGCGCGGCGAGGAGCACGAACGGCCAGCGAGCGGATCGTGCGCGATCGAGTTGACCGAGGGCGCGGGGTTCGTCAGGGTGGTTCATCGTGACTCAGCGGGTAGGTACGCTTCTGCTCCTCTTTGCCATGGCCTGCGACGGCCCGCCACCCGAGCGGGACGCGGGCCCGGCGCCGACCGTCGACGCAGGCGAGGGCCTCGACGCGGGCGAGGTCACCGACGCGGGCGAGGTCACCGACGCGGGGACCGTCGCCTACCCCGCGCGGAGCTGCGAGCTGACCCTGGCCTACGCGCCGCCGGTCGGCGCGAGCCGCGTCCAGGTGGCGGGGGAGTTCACCGGCTGGGCCGACGCGCCGATCGACCTGCGCGACGACGACGGAGACGGGCGCTTCGAGGTGACGCTGGCGCCGAACGCGCGCCTCGAGAGCGGGCGCCGCTACGCCTACAAGCTGATCGTCGACGGGACGTGGATCCTCGATCCGAGCGACTCCGAGCGCCTCTACGTCGACGGCTGCCTCAACAGCGCGCTGACCATGCCGGCGTGCGACGCGCCCGAGGTGCGTCCGTCCGCGCTCACCGCGCGCTACGTCGGCGCCGGGGTGGGCGAGGCGAGCGTGCGCCTGGCGATCGTCACCGCGGCCGACGGGGCCGCGCCGACCGACGTGGCGCTCACCCTCGACGGCGAGGCGCTGCCCGCGGGCGCGGTGGTGGTCGAGGAGGACGGCGCGCGCGCGGTGAGTCTGCGCGACGTGCCGACCGGGCGGCACGTGCTGCGCGCGCGGGTCACCGACGCGATGGGCCGCGTCGCGGCGCCGGTGGATCTGCCGTTCTGGATCGAGGAGCGGCCGTTCGAGTGGCGCGACTCGACGATGTACATGATGGTCGTCGACCGCTTCGCGAACGGCGACCGCGCGATCGACGCGCCGGTCGGCGTCGAGTACCCGGCCGACTTCCACGGGGGCGACCTCTGGGGCGCGCTCGAGGTGATGCGCGACGGCTACTTCGAGGACCTCGGCGTGAACGTCATCTGGCTGAGCCCGATCAACCGGCAGGCGGACGGCGCGTTCCCCGGGCGCGACGGGCCACACATGTACGCGGGCTACCACGGCTACTGGCCGTCGCGCGGGCGTGAGGTCGAGCCACGCTTCGGGGGCAACGAGGCGCTCCGCGCGTTCGTCGAGGAGGCCCACGCCCGCGGGATCCGCGTGCTCTTCGACCTCATCAACAACCAGGTCCACGAGCAGCACGAGTACTACACGAGCCACCCCGAGTGGTTCCGAACGGGCTGCGTGTGCGGGCAGGACGCGGGCTGCGGCTGGAGCGAGCGCCCGCTCGACTGCCTGTTCGCCAGCTACCTGCCGGACATCGACTGGCGCGTCCCGGGCGCCGAGCGCCAGTTCATCGACGACGCGATCTTCTGGGTCGACGAGCTGGGCATCGACGGCTTCCGCATCGACGCGGTGAAGCACGTCGAGACGCACTCGATCGCGAACCTGCGCCACGCGCTCCACCAGCGCTTCGAGCTCGGTGGCGAGCGCCTGCTCCTCGTGGGCGAGACGGCGGTCGGCCAGTGGGACAGCGCGGACTACGGCTGCGGCGAGACCTACCCCGACGGCTACGCCTGGATCGACGCCTACGTGGGTGACCGCGCGCTGGACGGGCAATTCGACTTCCCCACCCACCACCGTCTCCAGGACGGGCTCGTCACCGACCGCATGTCGTTCCGCGACGTCGAGGGCGTGGTCCGCGACCTCGAGACGCGCTACCGCCCCGAGGGCCTGCACGTGCGCTTCCTCGGCACCCACGACAGCAACCGCATGGCATCGCGCGCCGCCTTCGACCCGGCGCAGGGCTGCCGCTGGCCGGACGGCGGCGGGTGCGCCTCGATGCCGTCGACGCCGACCGACCCGCAGGCCTTCGGCCGCCTCGCGCGGGCCTTCACCGTGCTCTACACGCTGCCTGGGATCCCGTTCCTCTACTACGGCGACGAGGTCGCGATGGCCGGCGGCAACGACCCCGACAACCGGCGCGACATGGTGTTCACCGGCCCGCTCGCTGGCGTCGCGATGGGCGGCACCAGCCTGAGCGCCGAGCAGCTGGGGCTGCGCGCGCACCTCGCCGAGCTCGGTCGCGCGCGCGCCGCGTCGGTGGCGCTCCGGCGCGGGCGACGCGTGCCCGTCCTCGTGACCGACGACCTCTACGTCTATGCCTACGTCGCGGACCCGGGCGAGGTCGCGATCGTGGCCGTCAACCGCGGCGCGGCGATCGCCGGGCTGCCGGTCGACGGCCTGACCGACCGCATGCTCACGGGCGTGACCGGGCTCGCCCGGGCGGCCGGCGCGGGTGCCGCGACCCTCGAGGGCGCGCGCCTGCGCTTGACGCTCGAGGCGGGCGGGGCGGCGGTCTTCCTCCCGGAGTGACGCGGGCGCGGCTCCCCCGCGACGACCGAGCCGCCACGGGCTGCTACCATCGCCGCTCGTTTCCGATGCGGGATGTTGCGCGCGCGATCTGGTGGAGCTCGGCCCTCGCCCTCGCCCTCGGGGTCACGAGCCACGCCGCGGCCCAGGCCTCGGGCCCGGTGATCGTCATCGGGGTCCGCGGTCCGCAGGGCAGCTCGGTGCGCCGGGCGCTGGTCCGCGACCTCGAGCGCAACGGGGTCACCGTGGTCGCCGACAGCGAGGTGGACGCGGCGCGCGACCGGCTGGGCGTCGGACGGAGCCTCGACGACGAGCAGGCGGTGGCGCTCGCGCGCGAGGTCGGCGCGGTCGCGATCGTGGAGGGGCGGGTCCGCCGGCAGCGGCGCCGGTGGAGCGCGACGCTCCGAGTGCGCAACGGCTTCGACGGCCAGGTGCTCGGTCAGGAGGCCTGGGGTGGTCGCACCGCGCGCGCGCTCCGGGGCGTGGGCCGGACGGGGCACCAGCGCCTCGCCGGCTACCTCGCGCAGGGCCGCGCGCCGGGGCGGGCCTACACGCAGAACCCCACGCCGACCGGCGAGGTGCCGTGGTGGGAGCGGCGTGACGCGACCGCCGCGCCGATGGACGACGAGCGCCCGGGCGACCGCGACGACCGTGACGACCGCGGCGACGACTCGCCGTCCACGCCGGTGGAGCGGAGCGATCGCTACGCGGCGTTCCGGGTGAGCCTCGGCGGAGGGACCCTCTACCGCGGCATGAGCACCCGCGTGCGGGTCTACGCGTCGCAGCGCGGCTTGAACCCCGCGGTCCCCGAGGTGGAGACGATCGACGAGGGCCGCTCCTACGCGAGCGACGGGATCGGCCACGGGGAGCTCGGCGCGCGCCTCGAGGTCTACCCGGGCGCGTTCGACGACGGCCAGGCGTTCCCCTACCTCGGCGCGGTGCTCGCCTTCTCGCACTCGGTCGGCGTGCAGAGCACCGGCGTGGACCGGGCGACCGGCGAGGACGTCCCGATCGGCACCGAGCAGCTCGAGCTGCTCGTCGCGGCGCGCTTCCGCTACCGCTTCTCGGACCCCCGCGGCGAGCCCGAGCTCCACCTCGACGTCGGCTGGGGCATGTTCCAGTTCAACCTCGCGCTCGAGCAGCTCCAGCGCGTGGAGCTCGCGACGATCATCCCGCCGATGCAGCACGGCTACGTCCACGTGGGCGCCGGGCTCAGCTACATGGTGGCGCCTCCCTACCTCACGCTCGGGGCCGAGGTGGTCGGGCGGATCGGCACCAACCTCGGCGCCGACACCCGCAACGTCTGGGGCACCACGACCGCGCCGTCGAACGGCTTCGGGCTCGGGGTCGAGGCCCAGGTGGACATCGCCGAGGGCTTCTTCGTCGGCGCGCAGCTCCAGTACTTCATGTTCTCCACCGACTTCTCCGGCCAGGTCGGCTGCGCGGTCCAGTCGGAGTGCGACAACGTCTTCATGAACCCGTGGGAGGACCGACGGCTCTGGGAGGTCTGGCCGGTGGTCCCGCCACAGGGTGGCAACCCGCCCGATCTCGAGGCGGTCGAGGGCGGCCCGCTCACCCCCGTGATGGACAACTACGTGCGGCTCCACCTCGAGGTGGGCTGGGCCTTCTACTGAGCGGGCTCCGGCGGCCCCTCGGCCCCGGCCTCGCGCGCTCTCCTCACGGCCCGGTCTTGCTTGCCTCCGGGCCCGGAGGTAGACCGCGCGAGCCATGCCGAAGACGTCCTCCGAGATCCGCGAAGCCTTCCTCGCCTACTTCGAGGAGCGGGGCCACGCGCGCCTCCCGTCGGGCCCGATCGTGCCCCCGAACGACCCCACGCTGATGTTCACCAACGCGGGGATGGTGCAGTTCAAGGACGTCTTCACCGGCAAGGAGCAGCGCGAGGAGCGTCGCGCGACCACGAGCCAGAAGTGCATCCGCATCAGCGGCAAGCACAACGACCTCGAGAACGTCGGCTTCACCGCGCGTCACCACACCTTCTTCGAGATGCTCGGCAACTTCTCGTTCGGTGACTACTTCAAGCGCGACGCGATCACCTACGCGTGGGAGTTCCTCACCGAGGTGATGGGCATCCCGAAGGAGCGCCTCGTGGTGAGCGTCTTCGAGGGCGACGACGACTTCCCCGCCGATGACGAGGCGGCCGCGCTCTGGAAGGAGATCGCCGGCCTCGACGACGCGCGGATCTTCCGGTGCGACGCCAAGGAGAACTTCTGGTCGATGGGCGACACCGGCCCGTGCGGCCCGTGCACCGAGATCCACTACTACGTCGGCGACGGCGAGCCGGACCTCGCGCGCTTCGGCGACGAGCCCACCGCGGACGGCGCGGGCTGGATCGAGATCTGGAACAACGTGTTCATGCAGTTCGATCGGCACGCGGACGGGTCGCTCGACCCGCTCCCCGCGCCGAGCGTCGACACCGGCATGGGCCTCGAGCGCCTCGCCTGCGTGATGCAGGACGTGGTCAGCAACTACGACACCGACCTGCTCCGCCCGGTCGTCGATCTCGCGAGCGAGATCAGCGGCAAGCCCTACCGCGGCACCCTCGAGGCGGACGACGTCTCGATGCGCGTCATCGCCGATCACGCGCGCGCCACCGCGTTCATGATGTCCGAGGGCATCTTCCCCGGCGCGGGCAAGCAGGAGTACGTGCTCCGCCGCGTGATGCGCCGCGCGATCCGTCACGGCCACCGCCTCGGCATCGACCGCCTGTTCATGCACGAGGCCGCGCTCAAGGTCATCGACGTGATGGGCGGGCACTACCCGCAGCTCGTCGACAGCCGCGCGCTCATCGAGGACCTCTGCCAGCAGGAGGAGTCCCGCTTCCGCCGGACGCTCCAGGGCGGGCTCGATCGCATCGCGACGTTCGAGGACTGGCGGCCCGGCGAGGGCGGGACGCGCGAGCTCCCCGGCGAGGTGGCGGCCGACCTCTACACGACCTTCGGCTTCCCCTACGACCTGCAGGAGGTCATCGGGCGCGAGCAGGGCTTCACCATCGACCGCGACGGCTACGACGAGGCGCTCGAGAAGCACCGGCTCGCGAGCCAGACCACCGACCAGATCGGCACCGAGATCGAGGCGGTCTACCACGGGCTCGCCAACGAGCTCGAGCCGACGGAGTTCGTCGGCTACGAGCGCGAGCAGGCGACGTCGCGCGTCACCGGCCTGGTGAAGGACGGCGCGCGGGTGGACGCGATCGCGGACGGCGACGAGGCGAGCGTCCTGGTGGCGCTCACCCCGTTCTACGCCGAGAGCGGCGGGCAGGTGGGCGATCAGGGCGTCATCCGCTTCGGGGACGCGACCTTCGAGGTCGGCGACACCCAGCGGCCGCGCGAAGGGCTCTGGGTGCACCACGGCAAGCTCGTAGGTGGGCGGCTCGCGGTCGGCGACGAGGTCTCGCTCGAGGTCGACCACGCGCTCCGTGGCGCGACGCGCAAGAACCACTCGGCGACCCACCTCCTGCACTGGGCGCTCCGCAAGGTCCTCGGCGCGCAGGCCATGCAGAAGGGCTCGCTCGTCGGCCCGCGCCGGCTCCGCTTCGACTACGCGGGCTCGCGGCCGCTGTCCGAGGACGAGCTCGCCCAGATCGAGGACCTCGTGAACGCGAAGGTGCTCGAGAACGCGCCGATCGAGACCGAGGTCCTGCCGATGGACGAGGCCAAGCGCCGCGGCGCGATCGGCATCTTCGAGGAGAAGTACGGCGCGGTCGTCCGCATGCTCACGATGACCCGCGACTCGATCGAGCTCTGCGGCGGCACCCACGCGGCCCGCACCGGCGACATCGGGCTGTTCAAGATCGTGAGCGAGTCCGGCCTCGCCGCGGGCGTGCGTCGCATCGAGGCGCAGACGGGGCTCGGCGCGCTCGAGCACGTCCGCGAGGCCGAGCGCGAGCTGGCCGCGGCGGCGTCGCGGCTCAAGGCCAAGCGCGGCGAGACCCCGGACCGCGTGCAGCGCCTGATCGACCAGAACAAGGATCTCCAGAAGGAGATCGAGAAGCTCCAGCGCCAGCTCGTGAGCGGCAGCGCGGGCTCGAGCCTCACCGAGGGCGCGCAGAAGGTCGGGGACGTGACCCTCCTCGGCAAGACGGTCGACCTCGGCGACGGCCGCGCGCTGCGCGAGATGGCCGATCAGCTCCGCGACAAGCTCGCCCCCGCGGTCATCCTCCTCGGGGCCCGCGCGGGCGACAAGGCGCTCCTCGCGTGCTCGGTGAGCAAGGACATCACCGACCGCTTCCACGCCGGCAACCTCATCCGAGAGGCGGCCGCGATCGTGGGCGGCGGTGGCGGCGGCCGGCCGGACTTCGCCCAGGCGGGCGGCAAGGACCCGGGCAAGCTCGAAGAGGCGGTGAGCACCGTCTACGGGCTGCAGGGGCAGGGCCCGTCCGCCTGATCGGCGCGCTCGACGCTACTTCCGGCTGAGGATGCGGCTGATCACGCCGCCTTCGGTCGCCTCGCCCGCGCCCTCGGCGGGCGGCTCCTCGCCGTCCATCGCGAGGACCTCCTCGTCGACGAGCAGCTCGAACTCGTCCTCGTCGATGAGCTCGATCTCCTCCTCGGCGACGATCTGCGTCCGGTCCTCGTCGTCCTCGCCGAAGCGCGGGAAGTCCTGGATGCGCGGCGGCTGAGACAGCGGCGGCGGCGCGGCCGGCGGCGGCGGTGGAGGTGACGACGCGACCGGACCCGAGGTCAGGGCGGCCGGCGGGACCGAGGGCGGGGGCGGCGCCGAGCGTGGGGGCGGCGGCGGCGGCGGCGCGGAGGGGGGCGCCATCGACCCGGGCCGCGGTGGCGCCGTCGACCCGGGGTGCGGCGGCGGCGCGACCGAGCCGGGGTGGGGCGGCGGCGCGATCGAGCCGGGCGGCGCTGAGGCCGCGCTCTCGA
>JAUHXR010000223.1 GCA_030426845.1 Polyangia bacterium
CGCCGGAAGCGCGTGGTCAGATGCGGACCGACGCCGGAGCCACCCATGGGCTGGAAGCGTGTCGCCCCCTCCCCTGTCCGTCAACGGCCGTGACAGGCGAGGAGCGGCGCGACCGCCCGCTCGGCCACCTCGAGCGCCCGAGCGAGCCGGTCCCCCCGCACCACGCGGTGCCCCAGGCGCACCTCCGGCCCGGCTAGGTCCGCCGGATCCTGCAGCGCCTCGCGCACCGCCCTGCCCGCCTCCGCGACCCGCGCGAGCGCGTCCCCGGGGGGCGGCACGCGGGGGTAGTCGCGCCGCAGCCGGGCGTCGTAGCGCGTGCGGTAGCTCACCGAGGCGAGGCAGGCGAGCACGTAGTCGGCGAGCGTCGCGGGGTCACCCACGCCCCAGGCCCGCGCGGCCGGCCCGAGGTTCGGCGCGCCGTCCGGGTCGTGGGTCGGGAAGGCGCGCGTCCGACACGACGAGCGGCTCGAGAGCCAGCAGTTGTCGACCGCCTCCGCCGTCGCGCCGAAGTGGGCCCACGCGCGCTCGCCGCGGTCCTTGCGGACGGTGAGGATCGCGAAGGCCGACCGGTCCATCGCCCGCAGCAGCGCGGGGCGCGGTCGGTGGCAGACGGCGGGGTGGACGGTCACCCAGCGGCGGTCGAGCGGCCGGTAGGCGATCGGGCGGAGGGTCGCCGCGAGGTCAGCGCCCGCGAGCGCGGCCCGCGCGACCTCCGGGTCGTAGTGCCGGCTCGCGAGGTGCGCCCGCCCGGGCTGCGGCGCCTCGCCGCGCGCGAAGGACGCGAGGCGCGCCTCGAGCGCGGCGCGGTCGGCGTCGACGCAGAACGCGTCCCGGTTCGTCTGGAGGCCCTCGCGGTGGAACGGCATCAGCGCGGGGAGCGCGGGCCACGACTCGTAGGCCGGCGCCGGGACCAGCGGGGCGCCCCACGCGAAGAGCGGCGGCGCCGGCCGGATGAGCTCCGCCTCGACGCTGCCTCGAGGAACGCCTCGACGAACGGCTCGACGAAGGACATCCAGCTTGTCGGCGCGCGAGCCGCGGATCGCCGCGCGACGGACCTCGGCGTCGCCCCGCCCGCGCCTCCCGACCGCGATCACGACGGCCGCGCCGGGCCTCACGCCGAAGAGGTTGTCGTCGCGCGACCGTCGCTTCGCCACCAGCGCGGAGCCGCCGAGGTCGATCACCTCGAGCGCCTCGAACCAGGCCATCAGCCGCGCGCGCATGCCGCGGTGCACCGGGCCGTCGAGGAAGGACGAGTTCGTGACGAGCGCGACCGCGCCGACCTCCGCGCCCCGCACCTCCTCGCACGCCCAGCGCCAGAAGCGCACGTAGTCGTCGCTCAGGACCCCGCGCTTGCGCTCGTCGAGCCGCCGGCCGTCGGGCTCCTTGCGGAAGTCGTCGAGCAGCGCCTCGGTGTAGGCCGCCTCCCGGTTCGCGCTGCGGCCCGCCCAGGGCGGGTTGCCGACCACCGCGCGCGCGCGACGGCGCGCCTCCGCCCGGGTGAGCGGCGCCGGCCCGCTCAGCGTGTCCGCCTCGGCGAGCCGGACGCCCCGCGCGAGCCCGGCCTCGCGGAGGATCCGCGAGGCGTCGTCGAGCGCCGCCCCATCCCGATCGAGGCCCAGCACGTGGCGCGCCCCCGCCTCGCGCGCCGCGGCCACGAAGACCCCGGGACCGCACGCCGGGTCGACGAGCTGTACGTCCCCGCTCAACCCCTCGTCGAGCCCGCCAACCCGGAGCGCCGCGTCGAGCCGCGCGAGCATGAAGCGCGCGACGGTCAGCGGGGTGTGAACGACGCCGCGCGCGCTCCGCTCGGCCGCGTCGAGGCGCGCGACCCGCGCCCGCGCCGCCTCGGTCAGGGCCTCGTCGAGGCCGTCTGGCTGGCGTTCATCCACGCGCGCTCGATCCCCCGCGGCGTCGTGTACGACGCGCGGTCGGGCGATCGCAAGCGCGGGCCGCCCTTGGTGCCTCCGGCGTCACCCTCCATACTCCGCGCCGCCATGGCTCCCCCGCCGCGCGCCGCCGAGGTCTCCGATCGCCTGCGTCGCCTCGCGGCGATCCTGACCGCGCACCGCGACGTGGTGGTCGGCCGCGTGGACGACCCGGCCGAGGTCCGCTGGGCAACGGCGCGCGGCTGGGACGGCTACCTGCTCGGCCTCGGCGACGACGCGCTCGCGCGGGCGGAGCGCGCGCCGGCCCTGGCCCTCGCGACCGATCCCCACGCGCCGGCCGATCTGCGCGCGCTCGCCCGCGAGGTCGAGGACGCCACGCGCGTGCGCCGCCTCGACGCGGTCCCGGCGAGCCCGATCCGCGGGGCGAGCGAGAGCAAGCGGGCCCAGGTCGCGGCGCTCCGGGAGGCGCTGAGGCACGCGGGGACGGGGGCGGGGCGCGTGATCGACGTCGGCGCGGGGCGCGGCCACCTGACGCGCGCGCTCAGCCACGCGCTGGAGCTGCCCGCGGTCGGCATCGAGCGCCGGCCCGAGGTGGTCGAGGCCGCGCGCGCGCTCGGACGGGCTCCGCTCGACCGCGACCTGAACGTGCGCTTCGAGGCGGCCGAGGTCGACGATCGCCTCGCCCCGCGCCCGGACGACCTGCTCGTCGGCCTCCACGCCTGCGGCGCGCTCGGCGACGCGCTGATCCGCGCGGCGGCCGTGAGCGGCGCGCGCGCCCTCCTCGTGCCGTGCTGCCCCCAGAAGATCGATTCGGAGGCCCGCGCGCCGATCTCCGCGCTCGGCCGCGCGCTCGACCTCGCCTTCGCCGGCCCGGTCCTCGGCCTCGCCAACCGCGGCGGGCTCGGCGAGGGCCCCGTGTCCCAGGAGGACGCCCTCGGCCGCCGCGAGCGCCGCCGGGCCCTCCGCCGCCTCCTGCGCGACGCGGGCGTCTCCCTCGCGCCCGGCGACGAGGCGCGCGGCATCAACCGCAAGCGCTTCCGCGGACCGCTCACCCCGCTCGTCGAGGCCGCGTTCGACCGCCGCGGCCTCCCGATGCCCTCCGCAAGGCAGGTTGCCCAGGCGGAGCGCGACGCGGCGATCGAGCACGCGCGCGCTCGTCGCCTCTCGGTCGCCCGCGCGCTGCTCGCCCGCCCCCTCGAGCTCGCGCTCGCGCTCGACCGCGCCGCGCTGCTCGCGGAGGCCGCGCGCCCGGTCGAGGTCGTCGAGGCCTTCGCGCGGGCGGTGAGCCCCCGCAACCTCGCGATCGTCGCCCTCGCGTGAGGGGCTACTCGCTCGTCAGGCCGTGCCGCTCGAGGAGCTTGCGCAGGTAGCCGCGGTCCGTGTCCGCCAGCCGCGCCGCCGCGCGCAGGCTCGGCGCGGCCGCCACGAGCTGCCGCAGATAGTGCTCCTCGAACTGCCGCACCGCGTCGGCCTTGGCGTCGCGGAACCGCGGGAAGCCTGCGTCGTTCGGCGCCCCCCGCTCGACCCCCCCGAGCGGCATCGCGTCCGGCCCGAGCGCGAGGCGCGCCTCGACCGCGTTGCGCAGCTCGCGCAGGTTGCCCGGCCAGCGACGGGTCGCGAGCGCGCGCAGCTCCTCCTCGTCGAACGGCGGCGCCTCCGCGCCGAGGGCCTCCGCGAAGCACGCGACGAGCGCCGGCAGGTCCCGCGTCCGCTCGCGGAGGGGCGGCACGCGGAGCGTGACCACGGCCAGGCGGAAGAACAGGTCGAGGCGGAACGCGCCGTCGTTCACGTCGGCGCGCAGGTCGCGGTGCGTCGCGGCGAGCACCCGCGCGTCGAGGGCCACGTCGCGCTCCCCGCCGACCCGCCGGAACCGGCGCCGCTCGAGCACCCCGAGGAGCCACGGCTGGAGCTCGGCCGGCAGCTCGCCGATCTCATCGAGCAGCAAGGTCCCGCCGGCCGCCCGCTCGAGCGCCCCGACGTGCTGGCGGTGCGCGCCGGTGAACGCGCCGCGCTCGTGACCGAACAGCTCGGAGGCGACGAGGTGGCTCGAGACGGCGCCGCAGTCGAACACCACGAACGGCCCCGTCCGCCCGCTCCGCGCGTGGATCGACTCCGCGACGCGCTCCTTGCCGGACCCGGACTCGCCGACCAGGAGCACGTTGCTCGCGGTCGGGGCGATCTTGGCGACCTGAGCCCGCAGCGCGCGCATCGCCGGGCTGTCGCCGACGATCTCGAGGCCGAGGTGCTCGTCGTACTCGTCGCGCGCGAAGGTCGCCGCGCCGTCGGTGAGCTCGATCGTCGTCTCGCCGCAGCGCACCGTGACCGGCAGCCGCACGAAGACCGCCTGGTCCTGGAGCAGCGCGGGCCCGACGCGCGTCCCGTTGGTCGAGCCGGGGTCGACGAGCAGGACGCGGCCGCCCTCGCGGCGCACCTCGAGCTGAAACCGCGAGACGCTCCGATCCGTCAGGCAAAGGTCGTTGCCCTGCGCGACCCCGACGGTGAGCCGCTCCTCGTCGCACGTGGCGGTCCGGCCGGCGTCGAGGCCCTCGACGACCACCGCCCGGAGCCCGCGCACCGGGCGCGGCGGCTGCTCGGCGAGGCGACGCGTCGTCTCCGGGCCCGTCGAGTTGTCCTGTTTCACGCCGGATGCCACTATGCCGCGGTGCCCGTGACGGGCAAAGCGGCGCGTGGATTCGAGGTGGGAGACCACGCCGGCCCGTACGAGATCCTCGGCACGGTCGGGGTCGGGGGCATGGCCACGGTCCACGTCGCGCGGCGGACCGGCTACGCCGGCCTCGAGACGGACCTCGCGCTCAAGGCGGTGCTGCCGCACCTCCTCGAGTCCCCCCGGGTCGTCGAGATGTTCCTCGACGAGATCCGGATGTCCTCTCGCGTCGAGAGCCCTCACGTCGTTCGCGTGCTCGACGCGGGCGAGACGGCCGGCCGGCCGTGGATGGTCATGGAGCTGCTGCGCGGCAAGACCCTCGCCGAGCTGCTCTCGCGCGGGCCGCTCCCCACGCGCGAGGCGCTGAGCGTGCTGCAGCAGGTCGCCACCGGGCTCCACGCCGCCCACGAGACGCGCGGCCCCGCCGGCGAGCCGCTCGAGCTGGTGCACCGGGACGTGAGCCCGCAGAACGTCCACGTCGGCTACGACGGCGTCGCGAAGCTGGTCGACTTCGGGATCGCGCGGGCGGTCGGGCGGGTGAGCCGCACCACCACGGGTGAGATCAAGGGCAAGCTCGCCTACGCGCCGCCCGAGCTGTTCGAGGGTCAGCCGGCCGACCGGCGGAGCGACCTGTTCTCGTTCGGGGTGGTCGCCTACGAGGCGCTGTCGGGCGAGCGCCTGTTCGCGGGCGAGACCGACGCGGAGGTCGTCTGGAACGTGCTCCACAAGGAGGTCCCGGCGCTCCACCGCGTGAACTCCGACGTGCCGCCCGACGTCAGCGCGGTGATCGGGCGCTGCCTCGAGCGGGGGCGCGCGTCGCGTCCACGGACCGCCGAGTCGGTCGCGCTCTGCCTCGAGCGGTGGGCGGCCGAGCTGGGCGGCAACCCGCGCCGGGTCGGGGAGCTGGTGCGCCACCGCTTCGGCGCCGAGCTCGCCCGCGAGGAGGAGGAGCGGATCGCGCGCGCCAGCACCGGGGCGCGCGCGACGTCGAGCGTGGCGACTTCCAGCGAGGCGACTTCGGACGCGGCGACTTCGAGCGAGGCGACTTCGAGCGAGGCGACTTCGAGCGAGGCGACGTCGAGCGAGGCGACTTCGAGCGAGGCGACTTCGGACGCGGCTCTGCCGGGCGACCGGACATCCGAGGCCGAGGCCGTGGAGGCCGCGCGTCCCGCGCCGGCTCTTGTCTCGCGGCGTTCGCGCCACTGGATCGCCGCCGCGGGGGTGACCGCGCTGCTCCTCGCGCTCGGCGCGGGCGGCGTGCTGGCGACGCGGGCCGCGAGGGAGCCCGCCCAGCGCGCGGTCCTCCCCACCGCGGCCGAGCCGGCGCCCCCGCCTGCTGACGAGGCCGCGACGTCCTCGCCGCCGAGCGGCCCGGCCCCCGCGGTCCTCACCGCCAGCGCGCCTGAGACCGCAGAGCCCGAGGCCGCAGACCCCGAGACCGCAGACCCCGAGACCGCAGACCCCGAGGCCGCAGACCCCGAGACCGCAGACCGCGAGGCCGCAGACCCCGAGACCGCAGACCCCGAGACCGCAGACCCCGAGACCGCAGACCCCGAGACCGCAGACCCCGAGACCGCAGAGCCCGCGCCGGCCCCCGCACCCGTGCCGGCCGCGCCGCGTGCCCGACGACGCGCGCGGACGCGACCCGGTCCGCGCGACACCGCCCCGCGCGGCCCCCTCGATCTCCCGCCGGTCCTCCGCTGACCGATGCGCGCGGCCGCGATCGCAGCCCTGCTCCTCCTCGCCACCGCGCCGGCGCGCGCGCAGCGGTGCGAGGCCGACCTCGAGACCTGCGCGCGCGAAGCCTACGCGTCGGGACAGTACGCCCTCGCGCTGGCGCGGTTCCGCGCGATGATCGCCGAGGGCGAGACCCCCGCGCTGCGGCTCGCGGTCGCCCAGTGCCTGTTCCAGCTCGGTCGGTTCGAGGAGGCCCTGACGGAGCTGGCGGCGATCCCCGCGGACGCGGCGGTGGCGGATCAGGCCGGGGCGCTGCGCGAGCTGGCCCGCGCGGGGCTCGGCGCGCCCCGACCGCCCCCCGACCCGAGCGCGCCCGACGCGTCCCCGCCTCCCGCGCGGCTGTCCGAGACGCAGCTGTCCGAGACGCGGCCGCCCGAGACGCAGCCGCCGGAGACCCGGCCGTCACGAACCCGGCCGAACCGAGTCGAGCCGACACGAGTCGCGCCAGCGCCCGCCAGCCCAGCCGACCGCCCCGACGCCCCGCCCTCCCCCGCCGGGAGCGGCCCCTCGTGGCTGCTCTGGACCGGCCTCGGCGCGACCGCGGCGGGGACGATCCTCGCGATCGCGGCCGGGATCCCGGTGCTCGACGCGCGCAACGACTGGGACAACCTCCGTTGCGTCGATGGATCGAGCGCCTGCGACGCGATCCGCGGGCGCTACGAGCTCGCCGCGCCGTTCGCCACCGCGGGCTTCGTGCTCGGCGGCCTCGGCCTCGGGCTGATCGTCCTCGAGCTGGCCCTCGACGCCGCTGGCGTGGACCGCTGAATCACGCGCCTCTACCCGCAGCCGCCCGGCAGGCACCGGCGGCCGGTCCGCGCGCAGTCCTCGCAGTACAGGCCGCCCGTGTCGCAGGAGTCGTCGCGGCCGCCGCCGCAGCTGTAGACCATGGGCCCGCCGAGCTGGACGCAGCCGAGGCAGCACGCGCCCTCCACGCAGCGCCCCTCCTGTCCGCCCAGCGTGCACGGCCGGAGGGTCAGGCAGCCGTCGCTCCCCGCGTCGGGCGCCGCCGACGCGTCGCCGCGCTCGTGCGGCTCGAGGGTGACGAAGCAGCCCGTCGCCAGCAACGCCGCGATCAGCGGCAGGCGCGTGAGGAGCCGGACCATCCACGCAGCATGACAGATCCTCCGGGTGGGTGGCGGCCACCACCCGGGTGGCCGGCGACCGCCCCCCGGCCTGACCGGCGCGCGCCCTCGCGCCAGCCCCGCCACGCGCGCGGCACGGCGGTTGCGCAGGTGACCTGGCGGAGGTTCCCGATGCACCAGCCCCTGACGTCCATCCCGCTCGCCCTCGCCCTGGCCCTCTCGCTCGCCGCCTGCGACAGCGCGGCGACCGCCGGCGACGCCGGTCCGCCCGCCCTGCCCCGCGCGGACGCTGGCCCGCCGCTCGCCCTCGACGACGCCGGCCCGCCCGCCGCCATGGGGTCCGACGCCGGCGCCCCCCCGATGACCCTGGGCGACGCCGGCGGACCCGCCCCGACTCCCGACGCCGGCCCCCCGCCCGCCACGCGCCCCGACGCGGGCCCCGGCTCCGGCGGCACCTTCCTCTGCTGCGTCGACGGCGCGCAGTTCGACTGCGTGGACCGCGACACCCTGCTCGCGTGCGTCCGCGGCGACAGCAGCGGCTGCACCTCGAACGGCCGCTGCGACTGAGATCACGCCAGGCAATACGGCCGGGACGCGAGGCGCCGACGGCGCGCCTCGTAGCCGCGGGTCGCCGGGTAGTGGGCCCAGCTCTCGAGGGCCTGCGACCGCTCCGCGTGCGGCGCGGCGAGCAGCCGGCGCGTGGCGGGGATGTCCTCCTCGACGAGCAGCTGCGCGTTCAGGATCGATCGCTGTGCCAGCAGCGCCTCGAGGGCGGAGCCCCACGGTCGCCCGGCGTCCCGGTCGCGCCCCGCCACCTCGTCGAGGACCTCCGCCCGCTCGTGGACCGCGCTCGCGTCGAGCGCGCCAGTCTCCCAGCCTGGGAGCCGCGCGAGGACGATCGCGCGCGCGGCCTCGTAGGCGTCGCGCCCCCCGCCGGACGTCAACCCGTCCTCCGGTGCTCGAGCCGCGCCAGCGCCGACCTCGCCTCGGCCGCCAGCGCCTCGGGCCCGCGCTCGACCGCTCGCCGGAGCGCGGGCGCCGCGCGCCGAGCCCGCAGCTCGCCCAGCGCGAACGCGGCCCAGTACCCGACCGTCGCCGGACCCGCCTCGAGCGCCGCGATCAGCGCGTCGATCGACTCCCGGCGCGCTCCCACGTGCGCGAGGGACTCGGCCGCGAAACCTCGGAGCCGCGCGCTCGCGGTCTCGTCGCGGAGCGTCTCGCGCAGCGCCGCCTCGCCCGCCGCGTCTCCGACCACGCCCAGGCCATGCGCCGCCGCGACGCGCACGGACTCGCTCGGGTCGGCGCGAAGCAACCGGATGAGCCGGGCCGCAGCCCCCCGCGACGAACCGCCCGCGAGGGCCCGGGCCGCCTCGGCGCGCACGGTCGGGCTGCGGTCGCGCAGCCACCGCTCGAGCGGCTCGGCTTCGATCCCCTCCTCAGCGCGGGCGAGGAGCCAGATCAAGCGCGACCTCAGCCCGACCGGCACCCGACGCGAGCGGGCCGCGCCCAGCGCGTCCTCCCGACTCCGCACGCCGGCCGCGCGCGCCTCCCGCGCGAGCTCCCGGCACTCGCGCCGCAGCTCGCCATCGGCGCCCGCGGCGTGCGAGGCCGCGCGGTCGATCCACGCCCTCGCTGGGTGCGCGCTCGTCACGATCCTCCTCGGCGGCATGACCCGACGAGGATGACACCGCCGCGCGCCGGCCGCAGGAGCGGCGCGCTCGGCCCCACGCGGCGAAGGCTCACCCGCCGGCGCGGAGCGCGCGCCACGCGCCCGCGTCGCGCGGCGCCGAGGCCGGCTTGCGCTTGAAGAGCGTGGTCCCGGCGACCACCAGCACCTCGTCGGTCGGCGCGAAGAGCCGGTACGTCACCGCGCCGAACAGGTCGTCGGTAGCGACGACGGCGACCGGACCCGCCGCCACCTCGACCGCCGCGCCGTCGACGAACGACACACGCCAGCCGACGGGGTGGAGCGACAGCCCGCGCAGCTCCCGCCCGACCAGCGCCTCGAGCTTGCCCCGCGGCGCGTCCACCCCGGTGACCGACCACCCCTCTGTGATCCAGAGGTGCCAGGGCGCGCCGCCCGCCGCGCCGCCCTCCGCGAAGTCGAGGGTCAGCGTCGTGCCGATGCCGCGGCCCGCACGCACGCACCGCGCCCCTGCGAGCGCCGAGAGCATCGCCTCGGCGTCGGGGTGCAGCGCCGCGGTCATGCCGAGCCTACGCCGCGTCGCGCGCGCGCTTCCCCGGCGGCTCGGCCGACCGCGCGCGTAGCTCAGCGGAAGAACCCGTAGATCCTCGGGTCGCCCGGCGCCTGCTCGAAGCCGTACTGCGCCGGTGCGGCGACGAAGAGGTCGGCGTAGCGCCCGTGCGCGAAGCCGTGCACCGTCCAGCCGAACGCGCTCGAGGGGGCGGCGTGGGTGAGGACCCCGGCCCGCCCGGCGCCGATCACGACGAAACGCCCGTCCGCGGGCGCGCTGTCGCAATGGAGGTAGCGCGTCCCGTCCTCTCCCACCACGGCCGTGCAATGAGGCTCGGTGACCCCGAGCGCGAAGCGCTCGAGGAACGCCTGCTGAGTGCCCGGCGCGCCGACCGCGAAGACGTTGCTCGTGGAGGGCCGGTCGTGGCCGATCACCGCCACGTCGTGGCCGTACTGGTCGCCCGGGGTCAGGCCCAGGTGCTGGGTCACGCCGCGGAGCCCGTGGACGTCCGCGATACCGAGGCGACGCGCGCCGTCCACCACGTAGACGCTCCCGGGGGTCGGGACCCCGCAGCCGTCGCACCGCGCGTAGGGCATCCCGATCAGCAGCTCCGGCTCCGAGCTGCGCCGCAGATCGCCGATCGACAGGCTCCATCCGAAGCTCGCCCCGTCGAGGCTCGCGCCGGAGAACAGGACGCCGATCGCGTCGCCCACGAGGCGCGCCTCGAAGCCGGCGAGCGCGGACCGCTCCGGCGGGACGAGGGCATAGCCAGGATCGAAGGCCGATCGCCCGTAGATGAGGTACGCCGCGCCCGCGAACGAGCGGCCGGCGTACACCGGCTCCCCCGGCGCTCCGACCACGAGGTCCTCGTAGCCGTCGCCGTCGAGGTCGCCCGTCGCGAGCGCGCAGCCGAAGAGCGTCTGGCCCACGAAGGTGGTGTAGCGGTCGCCTCGGGAGCCGACCTCGTACCGACCGGAGTCGAGCCCGAACATCACGTGGACGTTCGACGGCGCGCCCGCGCAGTCGCCGGCGATCAGCTCGTCGCGGCCGTCGCCGTCGAGGTCGCCCGCGGCGAGCGTCCACCCGAAGTACCGTGACGCGTCGGGCGGCGCGACGAGCTGGACCGGCGCGTCGCCGACGCCGTACTCGCCGGGCGCGATCGGCCCCTCGAACACGTAGACGACGCCGGGGCGCCCCGCCGCGCCGACCTCCGAGGGCGCCCCGAGCGCGAGGTCGTCGTCCCCGTCGCCGTCGTAGTCGCCCACCGCGATGGACCAGCCCGCCTCGGTGCCGGCGAGCCCGTGGATGACGACCGCCGCGTCGCCCTGCGGGACGGTGCCGGCCGCGGTCACGGTCGAGCCCTCGTACACCCGGACCTCGCCCGCCCCGACCGGCGCGCCGACCACCAGGTCGGGACCGACCGATCCCTCGACGAGGTGACCGGAGTCGAGACGGAAGCCGGCGCGATCCCGACCGCTCGTCAGGGTCACGTCCTGGGCCCCGGGGACCGCGCCATGGGGGAGCTGGGCCCGCGCCCGACCGCCGGGCGCGATCATCGCGACCGCGAGCCCGAGCCATGCGAGGGAGTACCTGGAGATCATCACGTTTCCTTTCGTTGAGGACGCAGGAGTCCATCCGCGGGACGCGGCCCCCGGCGCGTTGGTTCGCGATCGGTGTTGGCGCGCGTCGAGCATCGGACGCGGCGCCGGAGGCGTCAGGCCAGCGCGACGTACGCCGGCGACGGGAAGCGCACCGCGCCGTCCGAGCCGACGAAGCGGGCGAGCGCGTCGCCGGCGGCGGCCTCGAAGCGCGCGTAGCCTGCGTCGTCCACTTCCAGGGTCCAGCCGCGCAGCGTGGTGGAGATGAGCGCGGCGAGGGAGTCGAAGCGCGCCTCTCCCTCGACCCGATGCACGCGCACCTCGGGCAGGCCCGCCGTCGCGAAGAGGCCGGCGAGCTGGCGCGGGTCGCCGAGGCAGAACGGGGCGCGGAGCTCGTCGGCCGCCGCGGAGCCAACGGTGCGCTCGAGCAGGTCGACGAGCGTCGCGTAGCCTGGATGCTCGCCGAGCCCCGCCCACACCGCGGTCACCACCGGGGCGCCGGGCCGCGCCACCCGGCGCATCTCCGCGAGAGCCCGCGGACGATCGCCGAAGAACATCAACCCGAACTGACAGAGGACGGCGTCGAACGAGCCGTCCTCGAACGGCAGCGCGTGCGCGTCCGCCTGCCGCCACTCGATCTCCGGATCGAGCGATCGGGCCTGCGCGAGCATCCCCGGGTTGATGTCCACGCCGACCACCTCGGCGGCGCGCCGCCGAGCCTCGCGCGCGACCACGCCGGTGCCGCAGGCCACGTCCAGCAGCTGCTGTCCCGGCGCGAGGCGCGCGAGCTCGAGCAGGCGCGGCGGCCACTCGGCGAAGAGCGCGGGGACCAGCGCGCGCTCGTAGATCGCGGCCGCGTCCGCGCTGACCTGTCCATCACTGTTCGACATGCGCTCACCCTGCGGGCGCAGGCCGAGGCGCGATAGTTCAAAATCTGGACCCCGGAGGTGGCGGACGCCTCAGAGCGCAGCGCGCTCGTTCCACGAGGGGACCTGCCGCGCGAGGGTGCGCGACCCGCTGACCTCGATCTCGCCCGAGCGCACCGCCTGAGACCACTCCAGCCGGCCGATGTGCCAGCCCGTGAACGCGGCGTCGGTGGAGCGCACCCGCACGTCGGGCTCGAACCCGGGGTCGGCGTCACAGAGCTGCGCCTCGCCGCCCTCCACCAGGATCCAGAACCGCCGGAACGACGGCGGCTGCTCGGGGAAGGTGAACTCCACCAGCCGGCGGTCGCGCGGCAGCCGGTCGCGGCGGATGTGGACGTGCACCCAGGCCCAGAGGACGAACACGGGGTTGGTGTGCTCGGGCTGGACGTCCAGGTAGTCCTTTCCCCACGCCGAGAGGGCCTGGACGACTGGCAAGAGCGACCGACCCGCGTCGGTCAGCTCGTACCGCTTGCCGCGACCGTCCTCCTTCGGGCGCACCTCGATGACGCCGGCGTCCTCGAGGGATCGAAGCCGCGCCGACAGGAGCGAGCGGCTCATGCCCGGCACCCCGTGGGCGATGTCGGTGAACGTCGAGCACCCGAGCAGCAGGTTGCGGACCACGAGGAGCGTCCAGCGCTCGCCGAGGATCTCCACCGCCCGCGAGACCGGGCAGTACTGGCCGTAGGTCTTCATGCGCTCACCATGACCGACGCGAGGCCTCCGCACCGGCGGCGCGCTTCATTCCGCCGGGTGCCCCCCTGGCGTCGCGCCTCCGCGCGCCGCCTCACCCACGGTCCTCCACCGCCGCGAACGCGTCGGCCCAGGCGTCCGGCAGGTAGTAGTAGTCGGCCCCGGACAGACGCGCGCCGCCGGACGCGAGGCGCGCGGTGAGCTCACCCCGCATGCGCTCGAGCGCGTCCCCGTCACCGAGGAACCCGTGGCAACGAAGCCGCGCGCGCCAGCCCGGCTCTCCGTCGATCGCCTGCGCAATCGTGCTTGCCTTGCGCCCGTGGCCTCGAGCGAGGCGCTCGTCGACCTCCCACACGGGGTCTCCCTCGAAGAACGAAGGCGCCGTCTCACGCCGCGCCTCCTCGGCGCGACGCCCGTACTCCTCGCCGAAGCGGGCGGCCCGGCGGGCGTAGGCGCCGGAGACCCGGCGGTCCCCCATCGACGCGGCCACCTCCACAAGCTCGACCCACGCCTCACCTCGGGTGTGCCTGGAGGTGGCCATCGACAGCGCCCGCCGGAGCTCCCGCATGGCCGCGCGCGGCGCCCGGTTGAGCTCGTGGATCGTCCCCAGGACCACGTGCGCAAACGCGACCATGTCCCGCGCCTCGGGGTCGGTGATCGCGTGCCGCCGGAGCTCCCGAACCGTCGGCACGAGGACGCGCTCCCTCCACGCCGCGCCGAGCCGGTAGCAGTCGCCGGTCCCGCCGCGCCGCGCGGCCCTCACGAGCACCTCGCGACCGACCTCGGGCACGCCTCGCGCGACCGCCTCGAGCCGCGCCGTCTCCGCAGCGTCGGCCTCAAGCACGAGGCGATCCTCGGCCACGCTCGACCTCGAGTCCGTTGCGCGCACTGGACACCGCTCTCACCGCACCCCCGCGAGAGCGTACACTGAAGCACGCAAGCCGTCTGCACCGGCCGCGAGGGAGAACCGCGACCGGCCGCGCGGCTCACTCGGGCGACTCGCGCGCCCTACGTGTCCAGGGGAACCCTGGTCGGCTGGTCGAGCGAGAGGTAGAGGGCGAGCTGCCGCACGTCCTCGCGCCCCCGCAACCTCGCGACGAGCGCCCGGGCGAGCAGGGCCCGCTGGTTCGGCGACTCCCCGACCACGTCGCAGAACCGCCGCTCTTCGCCCTCTTCGTCCACGAGCACCAGCCAGTGCGCGTCACCCTCGGCCCGGATGGCGACCCGCGCCCGGGGAGCCCCCTGGCCGAGCTGCGACCAGGTCACGCGGCCCCTCGAGTCCAGGACGTCCACCGAGTCCGCCCCCAGCGCGCAGAGGTGCATCACGAGCTGGGTGACCTCGCGGTTGCTGACCGCCGCCACGACGTGACGCGGGCTGGAGGACCCCGGCTCGAACACGCGAAGCTCGACGGCAGGCGGCTCCGGCCTCGCCTTCAAGCGATCGTCGAGCACGCGGACCACGTCGCAGATCCGTTGCAGCGCCCCCTCCATCGAGAGCGTTCCGGCCCGCAGGCGCTCGCGCGTCTCCTGGAACGCCTGCATCGGATCCACCACCGCGTCGACGCGCCACCGAGCCTCTTCGAGCGAGCCCGCCGGTGGCTTGGCGCGGTGAAAGCGTCTCCGCCAGCCGACGCCCGGCTCGTCGCCGACGCTGCGCGTGCGGGCCACCTTGATCCCCGCCATCGACGGATCCCAGCGGCCCGCGAGGTCCGCGTTGTCCACGAAGGCGAAGTCCCGCACCCCGGACGAGGCCGTCCACGCCCCGACGAGGTACCCGCTCAACGACAGCTCCTCCACGGTCTCGGACCCCCGCTCGAGCGCCCCGACAGCGCGGAACCAGGCACCGGGCCGGATCGGGTCACCGCTCCCCTCGAGCGGCTGCACCGCGCCATCCCCAATCCTCTCCAGGAGAGACCAGGCGTTGTCCAGCCGCAAGACCTCACCGTCCTCCAGCGCCACCTCGTAGGCCCGCCTGTCGCCGTCACCTTCACTCATCTCCCGCCCTCCCCCTTCGCGCTCTGCAGCGAGCATAGTCAAAGGAAGCCGAATGGTCGCGCGCCGTGGCTCAGCCAGGCTCCAGCGCGGCCTCCTCGCACGCCGCGATCGCGTGCTCCAGCGTCGCGCGCCAGGCGTCGGGCTCGGCCGGCGGTCGCGCCTCGCGCAGACGACGCAGCGCGTCGACGTACCTCGGGCTCGGGGCCTCGAGGATCGCCTCGAAGACCCACCCGCTCGGAGGCTCCGACCGCGCGAGCGCCCGCTCGAGCGCGTCCCTGGCGACCGCGTCCCCGCGCGCGGCGAGCCCCACCAGCGCCTCCCCCTGGACGTCGGCGACGGGGTCCGCCCACGCCGCGCGCAGCGCCTCGAGCACGCGCTCCGACCGCGCCTCACTCGACGCGAGCGAGAACACCGCCCACGTCCTCACCTCGTCCGACGGGTCCTTCGCCAGGACGCAGAGCGCCTCCTGGACCTCCTCGTTGTCGGCCCACCCGAACCCCGCGATGGCGAGGGCGATCTCCGAGGCCGCCATCCCCTGCGCCAGGGCGTCCTGAAGGCGTGACGCCGAGTCCCGATCAGTCATCCGTCCTCCAAGGGCTCGAACGAACGCTGCGACCGAGCCGGCAGGCGCGTATTCTAGACGACACGGAGGTCCCTCATG
>JAUHXR010000224.1 GCA_030426845.1 Polyangia bacterium
CCGACGGTGGCTGCGCCTCGGTCTCGCGCTCCCGCTGGGCCCGCTCTCGCTCGAGGCGCTGGCGCTCTGCGCGCTGCTGCTCTGCGCGCTGCTGCTCTGCGCGCTGCTGCTCTGCGCGCTGCTGCTCTGCGCGCTGCTGCTCTGCGCGCTGCTCCGCGCTGGGATCCTCGGTCGGCCCGCCGGCCGAGCGGCCGCGACGTCGCCGGCCGGTCACGGTCGAGGGCTGAGGTGGCGGGTCGGGCTCGACCGCGGCGACCTCCGGGGCGTCGGGCTCGTCGGACGGATCGTCGACCGTCAACTCGGGGTCGAGCTGCGTCACGGGCTCGTCGACCGGGTCCTCGATCTCGGAGACGTCGGCGGGCGCGGCGGTGTGTGGGACCTCCTCGGTGTGCCCCAGGCCGCTCGCGGCGATGCCGATCGCGGCGCCTCCACCGAGGCCGAGCACCGCGACGACGACCGCGGCGTAGAGGGGGCCCTTCCCGGCAGGGGCGGGCGCCGCGTCGGCCTCGACCGAGTCGCCGGGGGGCGAGAAGCGCGGGATGGAGCTCGACGAGGACGACGGGCTCGAGGCCTCGTCGGGGCGGGTGATGATCCCGCTCTCCAGGTCGCGCGGGCCCGGGTCGACGTCGGGCTCCGGCGCGCTCGCGTTGGCGAGGCTCTCCCTGAGCTGATCCTGGACGCGCTCGAGCTGGTCGCCGCCGTAGCGCTCGACGAGCTCGGTGATGCGGTCGCGGCCGCCGGCCTGGCTCGCGCGCGAGGCGGCGCGCAGCGCCTGGGACAGCTCGAGCGCGGTGGAGAAGCGGCGGTCGCGGTCGCGCTCGAGCGCCTTGGCCACCACCTCGGAGACCGCGGGCGGCACCTCGGGGTTCACCTCGTGCGCGAGCGGGATGGTCATGCGCGTGACGCGCTCGAGGACCGCGAGGGGGTTCTCCGCGTGGAAGAGGCGGCGCGTGGTCAGCGTCTCCCACGCCACCACCCCGAGCGAGAAGATGTCCGAGCGGCGATCGAGGTTCTTGTCGGCGCACTGCTCGGGCGAGAAGTACGAGAGCTTGCCCTTGAACTCGCCGGTGCTCGTCTTGGTCCGCCGCAGCACCGCGCGCGCCACGCCGAAGTCGGTGATGCGGACCCGGCCGTCCATCCCGACGAGGATGTTCTGCGGCGAGATGTCGCGGTGGACGAGCTGCAGCGGCGCGCCGAAGGGCGTCTTGGCCTCGTGCGCGTCGTGAAGGCCCTGGGCGGCCTGGGCGATGATCTCGCAGGCGACGTCGATCGGGCAGCTCTGGCCGTCCTTGGCCGCGTTCCTCAGGAGCGTGCTCAGGGTCGTCCCGACCACCAGCTCCATGACGAGGTAGAGCGAGCCGTCGTCGGCCCGGCCGAGGTCGAGGGTCGAGACGACGTTGGGGCTGTCGATGTTCGCGGCGAGCTTGCCCTCGTCCATGAACATGTTGACGAAGCGCTCGTCGTCGGTGAGGTGCGGGAGCATCCGCTTGAGCGCGACGAGCTTCTGGAAGCCCGCCTCGCCGAGCACGCGCGCCGCGTACACCTCGGCCATGCCGCCGGATGCGATGCGAAAGAGCGTCTGATAGCGGCCGTAGACAGCCGACACCGCCGGGCGCTGGGCGTGGCCCATCAGCCGAGGAGTATAGCGCACCGGTCCGGCGGGCGCCCCATGCGCGGCCGAGGGGCGCGCGGCAGCGCCTCCATCGGGCGGGGCGTCACGTTCCGGGCGGGCAGTCGACGAGGTCCTCGCGGGGGAAGTCGTCGTTGGTCTCGCAGAAGTGGCGCTCGTTCACGCCCTCGCCGAGGCAGAAGGAGATCGACGGGCCGTCGACGCAGCCTTCGATCCGGCAGCGGTCGACGATCTCGAGGCAGCGATTGCCCGTGTCGCAGGGCTCGCCCGGCGCGCACTCCTCGCACACGAAGCCGTCCGCGCAGTCGGTCTGGGCGCGGCACTCGCAGACACCCATGTCGCTGCAGACGCCGAGTCCCCCGCAGTCTGCGTCGACCGCGCACTCGGGGACCGCGTCGATCCGGATCGCGTGGAAGGTCCGGCGCCCGATGTAGAACGGGTGGTTCAGGCGGTACCACCGCTCGCGCCGCGCCACGTCCTCAAGCGAGAGGCAGTCGGCGGACTTGCAGAAGCGGACCCGCACGTGGAGGTTGATCGAGTCGTCGGTGCCCTCGACGCTGATGCAGTCGGTCGTGCGTTCCCCCGCCCGGAGCGGGACGGACGGGATGTCGCCGCCCATCCACGAGACCGCGAAGGGGTGCCCCTCCTCGTTGGTGACCTGCGTCTGGGCGAACCACTCCTCGCTCGTCGGCGCGGGGGGCAGGTCGAGCTGGAGCTCGAGGAAGGCGTTCTGGGCGCAGCCCAGGCCGAGCAGGGCGAAGAGTGGCGGCGCGAGACGGCGGAGGGAGCGCGGCAGGGTCACGGCGTGCCGATCCGGATGAGGCGGGTGGGGTGGTCGGGGGCGAGCTGGGCGTCCTCCTGCAGGAGGATCCCCGCGGTGACGCCGCCCGCGATCGCGGCCGCGACGAGCACCGGAATGATGATCGCGAGCGGGTCGACGCCGCCCTCCTCCGCCGCGGGGATCTCCGCGAACACGACCGGGACGCGCTCGCGCTGGCCGTCGGCGAGCTCGCCCTCCCACACGAAGGGCTGGTGCTCGGGGATGCGGGCGATGACCGAGTGGCTGCCGGCGTCGGTCTCCAGCGTGATCGGCCGCGCGCCGGAGTCCGCGATCGCGCGTCCGTCGAGGCTCAGCTCGGGGCGCGCCTCGGGGTCGACGCCAACGAGCTCGAGGACCGCCACGCGCGCCGCCTCCTCCCCGCGAAAGGCCACGGCGTTGTCGCGGGTCTCGCCGCCGAGGTCGGGGTGGTCGGTCAGGAGCCGGTCGAACGCGTCCCGCGCCTCGCGGTGGCGGCCGAGCGCGCGCAGCGCGACGCCGTAGTTGTAGAGGGCCGACGGCGCGCAGGTGAGGGTGTAGGCCCGGGAGAAGCTGTCGATCGCGTCGGACCAGCGCCCCGCGTCGATCGCGGCGGCGCCGGCGACGAACAGCGCCTGCGCTTCCTGGATGTCGGTGTCGGTCGGCTCGCAGCGCCGCTGCGCGCGCGCCGCGCCGGGGGCGAGGAGGCCGACCATCCCTAGGCCGAGGAGCAGCCCCGCGCCGAGGACGAGCCCCGCGATCCGTCGCGCGCGCGGACCGTGGGGGAGGCGCTCTCGCGGGAGCCCGTACATCCGCTCTCGAGTATCGTTCAGAGCGGTCGGATCACAAAGACTCGATTGTGGGCTCGATCGCGGGCGAGAGCGCCGAGAGCGCCTCGAGCAGGCGGTCGTTCTCCTCGGGGCGGCCGACCGTGATCCGCAGCGCGTTCGCGAGGCGGGGGTCGCCGAAGCGCCGAACCTGGACGCCGGCCGCGCGCAGCGCCTCGTGCCACCGCGCGCCGTCGGGGACCTGGACGAGGAGGAAGTTGGCCCGGGACGGCGAGACCGCGAGCCCGGGGAGCGCGTCGAGGGCCGCGGCGAGGCGCTCCCGCTCGGCCACGATCCGCGCGACCTGGTCGTCGAGGGCCGCCGCGTGGGTCGTCAGCAGCGCCTCGGCCATGACCTGCGAGGGCGCGGGCAGGTTGTAGGGCGGGCGGCACTTGTCGAGCTCGGCGCGCAGGTCGGCCGCGACCCGGAGCCACCCGACGCGCAGGGCGGCGAGGCCGACCTTGGAGAGCGTGCCCATCACCGCGACGTTGGGGTAGCGATCGACCCAGCCGCTCAGGCTTCGGCCGGCGAACGGCGCGTAGGCCTCGTCAATCACCACGAGCGAGCGGGGCGCGGCCTCGACGACCGCCGCGAGCGCGTCGTCGCCGAACGCGTTGCCGGTCGGGTTGTTCGGCGTCGCGAGGAACACGACGTTGGGCGCGCGGGCCTCGATCGCGGCGCGCATCGCGTCGACGTCGAGCCCCCAGCCGTCGGCGAGCGGGACGAAGACCGGCTCGAAGCCCTGCACGCGCGACGTGAGATCGTACATCACGAACGAGGGGGTCGGCGCGATCACGACGGGCTTGCCGCCGGGCGCCCGGGGCCGATCGAGCGCGCGGAGGAGCACGCCGATGACCTCGTCCGAGCCCGCCCCGAGGAGGAGCTCGTCCGGGGTGGCGCCGACGCGGGTCGCGAGGGCCGCGCGGAGGCGAGCCGCGTAGGGATCGGGGTAGCGGTGCAGCGGGAGCGCGCGGACGCGCTCGGCGAGGTCGTCCCGCACGTCGTCGGGGAGCGCCCAGGGGCTCTCGTTCGCGTCGAGCTTGGTAGGCAGGGGCTCGGCCGGCGGGTGGTACGCCGCGAGGTCGCCGAGCGCTTCGCCGAGGAGGCCCTCCAGCGCGCTCATCGCGGCGCGTTCTCGCGCAGGAAGCCGGGCACGTCGTCGTCGTTGTCTTCGCTGTCCCCGTCGTCCTCGTCCTCGCCGCCCTCGCCGCCCTCGCCGCCGCCCTCGCTGGCGCCCAGTCCGGGGCGCTCCCCCGCGCTGGGCGTGCCGTCGCGCGCGCGGCCGTGCTCGTCGAGGTCGCTGCCGTAGACGCCCATGTACGCGCTCACGATCGCCTCGGGTACGTCGTCCATCCCCTCGGAGGCGCCGACCTTGACGACGTGCGCGCCGGAGACCCACACCGCCCACCGATCGCCGGGGCCGGCGTCGAGGTACCAGACGCGGCCGCCGCCGAGGTCGCGGACCGAGACCTCGTAGCTCGCGAGCGCGCGGACCTGCCGGCGCAGCTCGGCCGCGAGGCCCGCGGGCTGCTCGTACACCGACACGAA
The DNA here is from genome assembly GCA_030426845.1 of Polyangia bacterium. Classification (GTDB taxonomy): domain Bacteria; phylum Myxococcota_A; class Polyangia; order Polyangiales; family Sandaracinaceae; genus JAUHXR01. The sequence goes on from JAUHXR010000224.1 coordinate 4,802, forward strand.
GGCGTTGGCGTAGGGGATGGTGTCGCTCGTCCGCCGCGCGCGCTGCACGTAGGTCGCGGTGTGGCCTTCGGCGGGGTTGCCCTCGACCGCGAACTCGACGTCCAGGACGTGCTGGTAGCGGCGGTATGACCAGTCGTCCACGTCGCGCTCCAGCACGAAGCGCGACGGGATGGACGGACCGCAGCCGACCGCGGCGAGCGCGAGGGCGAGGAGGGCGCGGTGCTGCACGGGGAGGGCTCGCATCGGCCCGAGTCTACCCGACCCGGGCCGATGGGACGTCGCGCTCAGAGGCGCGGGCCGGCGCCGCGGATCGCCTCGCTCGCGCGATCCTCGTACTGCGCGAAGTTCGCCTTGAAGAGCGACGCGAGCTTCTTCGCCGTCTCGTCGAAGGCGGCCTTGTCCGCCCAAGCGTTCTTCGGGATCAGCGCCTCGCTGGGCACGCCGGTGACCTTGGTGGGCACCTGGAAGCCGAAGATCGGGTCCTCGACGGTCTCCGCCTCGAGCAGCTCGCCCGAGTGGATCGCGTCGATGATCGCGCGGGTGTGGGGCAGGCTCATCCGGTGGCCGACGCCGTAGGCGCCGCCAGTCCAGCCGGTGTTGACGAGCCAGGTCTGCGCGCCGTGCTTCTTGAGCCGCTCCGCGAGCAGCTCGGCGTAGCGGGTCGGGTGCCAGACGAGGAAGGGCGCGCCGAAGCACGCGCTGAACGTCGCCTGCGGCTCGACCACGCCCATCTCGGTGCCCGCCACCTTGGCGGTGTAGCCGCTGATGAAGTGGTACATCGCCTGCTCGGGGGTCAGCTTGCTGACCGGCGGGAGCACGCCGAACGCGTCCGCGGTGAGGAGGACGACGTTGTTCGGGTGCTGCCCGACGCAAGGGATCTTGGCGTTCGGGATGTACTCGATCGGGTAGCTGCAGCGCGTGTTCTGCGTGATCGAGACGTCGGTGTAGTCGACCGCGCGGGTCTCGCGGTCGTAGACGACGTTCTCGAGCACCGAGCCGTAGCGGATCGCGTTGTAGATCTCCGGCTCCTGCTCGGCCGAGAGGTTGATCGCCTTCGCGTAGCAGCCGCCCTCGATGTTGAAGACGCCGTTGTCCGTCCAGCAGTGCTCGTCGTCGCCGATGAGGAGGCGGTTCGGGTCGGCGCTGAGGGTCGTCTTGCCGGTGCCGGAGAGCCCGAAGAAGATCGACGTCGTGCCGTCCTTCGGGCTCTCGTTGGCCGAGCAGTGCATCGAGAGCACGCCCTTCTTCGGCATGAGGTAGTGCATGATCGTGAAGACGCCCTTCTTCATCTCCCCGGCGTACTCGGTGCCGAGGATGACGAATTCGCGTCGACCGAAGTGCAGCGTGACCGAGGTCTTGCTCGTCATGCCGGTCGTGTTGCGGTTGGCCGGGAAGGCGCCCGCGTTGATCACGACGTAGTCGGGCTCGCCGTACGACTCGAGCTCCTCCGGCGTGGGCCGGATGAGCATGTTGTGCATGAACAGCGCGTGGTAGGCGCGCGAGCAGATGATGCGCACCTTGATGCGGTGCTCGGGGTCCCAGCCGGCGAAGCCGTCCACCACGTAGAGCTGCTTGCGCGTGTTGAGGTAGTCGGTCGCGCGCTCGCGGTTGATCTCGAAGACGCGCTCGTCGGCGGAGATGTTGATCGGGCCCCACCAGACGTCGTCCTTGGAGCCGGGCTCGTCGACGATGCGCTTGTCCGACGGGCTGCGGCCGGTCTTCTCGCCGCTCATCGCGATGAGCGCGCCGGTGCGGGAGATCGCGGTGCCGGCCTCGTTGCGCAGGCCGTGCTCGTAGAGCCGCGACGGCGGCGCGTTGCGGATGATCTTCTCGACGTGGATGTCGTACTGCTCGAGGCTGATTCCCTGGCTCATGGCGCTGAGAGTACGCGCTTTTCCGGGGCGCGCCAGCGTGGCCTCCTCACACCGTGAGGGTGGCCGGCTCGAGCGGCAGGAGCGCGCCGCGATCCGCGTCCAGACGGCACGGCGCCCCGAGCGGGAGGGGGGCGTTGTCGGCCCCGTGACCGACCGGGAGGCCGGCGAGGACCGGGATCCCGAGGTCGCCGAGGCGGTCGGCGAGCACGTGGGGAACCTCACGCCCGTCGTCGCGCGCCGCGCAGGCGGTGAACTCGCCGAGGGCCACGCCGCGGGCGCGCCGGAGGCCGGCCTGGCGCAGCTGGGTCAGCATGCGGTCGACGCGGTAGGGGGCCTCTCCGACGTCTTCGAGGAGCACGATCGCGCCGTCCAGCGGGGGCGCGAACGGCGTCCCGAGCAGGGCGCACAGCACCGCGAGGTTGCCGCCGACGAGCGGCCCCTCGGCGACGCCCCCTCGGATCGCCCCGCGCCCCTCGATCGGCCCGGGCGGGGCGCCCTCGCACGCGGCGACCCACGCGGCGCGCTCCGCCTCGCCGCCGCGACCGAGACCGGTCACCATCGACGCGTGAACGCTCCGCAAGCCAGCGCGCGCCCAGGCCGCGTGCAGCGCCGTCAGGTCGCTGAAGCCGACGAGCAGGCGCGGCCGCCGCGCGATCGCGGCGACCTCGAGCGAGGGCAAGAGGCGCGTGACGCCGTAGCCGCCCCGCGCGGCCACGATCGCGTCGACCTCGGGGTCGGCGAGGGCGGCCGAGAGGTCCGCGAGGCGCGCCGCGTCGGGCCCGGCGAGGTAGGCGTCGCGGGCGCGCAGGCTCGCGCCGAGGCTCACGTGGTAGCGCTCGCGCAGGGCGGCGAGGCCCCGCGCGAAGGGCTCCTCGGGGAAGGGCGACGCGGGGGCGAGCACCCGCACGTGGGCGCCCGGTCGGAGCGCGGGGACGGGCTCGAAGCGCACGGAGGCCCATGATGGACGACCTGCTCGCCTGGCTCCAGACCTCCGAGGGCCCGCTCGCCTACCTCGTCCTCGGGCTGGCGTCGCTCGTCGAGTACGTCTTCCCCCCGTTCCCCGGCGACACGGTCGCGCTGTTCGGGGTGTTCCTCGCCGCGACCGCCGGCTATCACATCGCGCTCGTCTACGCGGCGCTCAACCTCGGCGCGCTCGTGGGCGGGATGAGCGCCTACGGGTTTGGGCGCTGGTGGCGGGCGCGTCGCGTCGCGCGGCCGCCCCGTTTCCTCCGCAGCCAGCAGGCACGCCGCGCGCTCGACGCCGTCCTCGTCCGCTTCGAGAAGCACGGCGCGGCCTACCTCGCGCTCAACCGCTTCGTGCCCGCGCTGCGCAGCGTGTTCTTCGTGGCCGCCGGTCTCGTCGGGCTCCCCGCGTGGAAGGTCGCGCTCTACGGCACGATCTCCGCGATGGCGTGGAACGCGCTGCTGCTGGCCCTCGGCTGGACGGTCGGGGCGGAGCTCGAGCGGCTCCAAGGGATCGTCTCGTCCTACAGCTACGTCGCGGCCGGGGTCGTGGGGGTGGTGGCGCTCGTCGCGCTCGCGCGCTGGTGGTGGAGCCGGCGCCGGGGCTCGCCCGAACAGGCGGGGGAGCCCAGCCACGAGCCGGGCGAAGAGCCGCGCGACGCGCCGAGCGACGTGCCGAGCGACTGAGGCGCCTTGCCTCTGCGGGCGGGCGCCCCCATCCCCAGCCCGTGGGTTGGTACGACTTCTTCTCGCGGTTCTACGACTCGTCGCTCGAGCCGCTCTACGCCGACGCTCGGGAGCGAGCGGCCGAGGCCCTCGCGCTGAGCGGCGCCGCGCGGGTGTTGGATCTCCCGGTCGGCACGGGCCAGAGCCTCGACGCGATCGTGCCGCGGCTCGACGCCGACGCGCGGGTGCTCGGGGTCGACCTCTCGACCGGGATGCTCGCGAAGGCCCGCGCGCGCGCCGAGGCGCGGGGATGGACGGAGCGGGTGGCGCTGGTCGCTGGCGACGTGGGCGCGCTCGAGCCGGCGCAGATCGAGGCCGCGCTCGGCGCGCCGACCGTCGATCGCCTCCACGTGTTCCTCGGGATGACCGCGTTCCCCGACCCGGAGGCGGCCTTCGAGCGGCTCTGGGGCTGCCTCGCGCCGGGCGGGCGCGCGGTGATCGTGGACGTCTACGCCGAGCGCCCGTCCTTGCAGGGCAAGATGGTGAACCTCGTCGCGCGCGCCGACATCACCCGCCGGGCCTGGGAGCCGCTCGAGCGCCGCGCCGAGGACTACGCGCGCGAGGAGCTGCCCCCGAACGACAAGTACGGCGGCGCGCTCTGGCTCGCGAGCGGCACCAAGCCCCGCTGAGCGCGCGTCCCAGGGACGCCCCATGGGTCGTCGGTCGCTCGACCGCGGAGCCCCCGCGCCTCCCCGGGGGGAACGGAACGTGCTCTAAGCTCTGCAGAGCTCCGGGGGAACGATGAACCGAACGATCGCTCGATGGATCCTCGCGCTGGCCCTCACGGCGTGCGACGGGACGCCGCCGCCAGCCGACGCGGGCCCGGCCATGAGCTGCGCGTCCGACGAGGACTGCGACGACGGAGTGTTCTGCAACGGCGCCGAGCGGTGCCTCGGGGTCGGGGCCGCGCCCGAGGCGGACGCTCGCGGCTGCGCGGCGCCCGAGGCGCTGCCGTGTGAGGGCGACGCAGAGCGCTGCTTCGAGCTGCTCGGCCGCTGCGGCACCGACTGCGACGTCACGCGGGACGCCGACGGCGACGGCGTCGCTTCGAGCGATTGCGAGGGCGGGACGGACTGCGACGACCTCGATCCGCGCGTGTACCCCGGCGCCACCGAGGTCTGTGACTTCGCCGGCACCGACGAGGACTGCAACCCGGAGACGTTCGGCGAGGACCGCGACGTCGACGGCGACGGCCACGTGGACCGGCGCTGCTTCAACCCGCGCCCACCGGGGGACGACCGCCCGGTCGCGCGCGGGGACGACTGCGACGACACGCGCCCGGGCGTCGCGCCCGGCAACGCGGAGGAGTGCAACGGGCTCGACGACGACTGCGACGGGATGGTCGACGAGGGGGTGACGGTCGCGCGCTACCCCGACGCGGACGGCGACGGCGACGGCGAGGCGGGCGCCGAGGCGGTGCAGGTCTGTCCGGACACCACCGGCACGGCGGCGACCGCGACCGACTGCGACGACACGAGCGCGCTCTTCCGCGGCGCGCCGTGGTTCGAGCTCTGCGACGGCGCCGACAACGACTGCGACGGCACGGTGGACGAGGACCCGCGCGCGGTGCCCTGGTACGTCGACGCCGACGGCGACGGGTTCGGCGACGCCGACGGCGCGGCGACGATCAGCTGCGCGCCGATCCCCGACCGATCGCTGCTCGGCACGGACTGCGACGACGGGCGCGCGCAGGTGCACCCGGGCAGCGTCGAGGCGTGCAACGGGCTGGACGACGACTGCAACGGGCGGCTCGACTTCCGGGACGCGGCCGCGGGCTTCGCCGAAGACGAGGACGGTGACGGAATCCCCAACCGACGCTGCCACCCCGCGGGCGACTGCGACGACCTCGACTTCTTCAGCGGCGGCGCGCCCGAGATCTGCGGCGACCGGGTCGACAACGACTGCGACGGCATGGTCGACGAGGAGGCGCCGCCGATCGACTGGTACGCGGACCTCGATGGCGACGGCTGGGGCGACGAGGCCGCGGGCGTAGTGGCGACCCAGTGCGCCCGGCTGCCGCGCGCCTCGTTCCGCGTCACCGACTGCGACGACAGCGACCCGAGCCGCCACCCGGTGCTCGCCGATCTCTGCGACGGCGTCGACCAGGACTGCGACGCGGCGGTCGACGAGGACGCGGGGCGCCGCGCGGTGTTCCGTGACGTGGACGGGGACGGCGCCGGGGTGGACAGCGAGGCGCTGCTCGTCTGCGGCCCGCTGCCGGCCGGTTACGCCGACGTGCCGCGGGACTGCGCGCCGACCGACCCGACGGTCACGTTCCGCTTCGCCGACATGGACGGGGACGGGGTTGGTGGCGGCGAGCCCCTGATGACCTGCGGCAGCGGGGTCGCGATCGGAGGCGACTGCGACGACCGCGACAACACGATCACCGCGGGCTGCATGGAGCTCTGCAACGGGGTCGACGACGACGCGGACGGCCGCATCGACGAGACGGGCGCGATGGGCTGCCCGAACGCGGGGTCGACCACGTGGACCTGCGACGCGGGGAGCTGCGTCTACGGCGGCTGCGTGGGCGCGGCGCTGAGCTGCGACGGCCAAAGCGCGAACGGCTGCGAGGCGGACGTCGAGTCGGACCCGTTCCACTGCGGCGGCTGTGGCCTCGCGTGCGGGATCGGGGGCGACTGCGTCGCGCGCGCCTGCGTGGGGACGATCGTGGACCTCGACGTCGAGGAGCAGCGCTCGTGCGTTCTGCGCGACAACGGCCGCGCGGTTTGCTGGGGCCGGCTCCCGCCAAGCCAGCCGGCGACGACCCGCGCCGAGCCCACGCCGGAGGGGATCCTCCTCGGGGCGAGCGGCGCGGTGGTGTCGGACGCCCGCTGGCTCAGCGTCTCCGAGAGCGCGTGGTGCGTGGGTGGCGCGCCCGACGGCGTCGTGCAGTGCGCGGCGTACTCGGGCACCGGGTTCGGCGAAGCGGGGCTGGGGGCTTCGGTCTTCATGAGCCCTATGGCGGTCGCGATGATGAGCGACCTCGTCGACGCGGAGCTGGACCTCTACCACGGGTGCGGGATCACCACCGCGGGTGGTGTGGTGTGCTGGGGCCGGAACGCCTACGGGGAGCTCGGCCGCGGGACGCAGATCGACGACCCGACCCCGATGGCCGCGGTCGGCATCGCCGGGGCCACCGTGATCGACACCGACACCTTCCACAGCTGCGCGGTCGCGGGCGGTCGCGTGTACTGCTGGGGCAACCCGAGCGGCGGGCGCCTGGGGGATCCGAGCGGGACGCCAGCGACGATCCCGGTGCCGGTGGCCCTGGCCGTCGACCCGGTGTCCGACCCCGCGATCGACGTGGCCTGCGCGAACACGTCGACCTGCGTCCTCCACGCGAGCGGGGTCGTGGAGTGCGCGGGCTCCATCGCGTTCAGCGGGGTCCCCGGCTTCTACGAGACCCGCTTCGTCACCGTGGGCACGGTGGCCGGCGGGACCGCCATCTCGGGCGGGTCGACCCACTACTGCGTAGCCGCGCCGACCGGCGCGTACTGCTTCGGCTCCGACTTCGCAGCCGCGCTGGGCAACGGCGCGGGTCAGAGCGACTCCATGGTGCCCACCGCCGCGATCGGCCTCTCCAGCGCGAAGCTCGTGGACACGGGCGACACCCACAGCTGCGCGGTCACCCTGGCCGACGAGGTCTACTGCTGGGGGCTGAACACCTCCGGCCAGCTCGGCACGCGGACCGGACCCGTCGACGTCCCGACGCGGGTCCCGGGCCTCCCTTGAGGCGGGCTCACTCGGCCGGCGGGCAGGCGAGCGCGCGGTCGCGGATCCGCGCTCCCTCGAGCCAGGCGACGCGGACCTCGCGCGCCTCGCCGCCGTAGACGAGCGGGCCGGGGTCGTCGGCGGTCGCCGGGAGCACCTCATCCTCACCGAGGGGGGCGCCGTCGAGCCAGAGGCGCCGCGCATGGATCACGCCGGTCGCGTCGGGCCACGCGATCACGAAGCCGCCCTGGCCGAGGGTCGCCGCGCTGGCGCCGTCGCGCGTGAGCGCCTCGGTGACGAGCGGCGTGCGGACGGCGCGTACGCTCGGCGCGCCCTCTCCGGTGGTCGGGCCGAGGTCGATCCGGGGGAGGGCCTCGAGGCCACGCGGAGCGCCGTCGCCGGCCGCGAACAGGACCGGCTGCGCGAACGCGCGTGAGCCCGCCTCGCAGCCGCTGACGTAGGTCGCGACCGCGAGTCGCCGGCCGTCGCCGCGCGTGGTCATCGCGAGCGAGAGGTCGCGCGTGTTCGCGGCGCCGGGGACCGCGCCGATCGCGATCGCGTCGGGCATCGGCGCGGTGGGCTCGCACGCCGCGTTGACGCAGGTCGGCGGGGCGTCGAGCGCGGGCTGCCAGTGAAAGGCCAGCCTCTGGGACGTGTCCTCGAACGCGAGGAGCGCGCCGTCGGCTGTGGCGAGCGCGCCGATCCCACCGTAGGTCCGCGTGTCACCGACGTGGCCCCCTACGCCGTCGCTCGCGGCCACGAGGAGCTCGTTGGGCGGCGCCCGGACGACGTCGCGCGCGAGCTCCAGCGCGCGCACCTCGGTGTCGCGATCGGCTCCCATCGCCGCGCACCCGAAGCTGCCGCCGACCCGCGCGATCGCGAAGGCGCGGTCCGCGCTCGACGCGACGAGCTGGGGCGACAGGACGGCGCAGTCGATGCCACAGCCGCACTCGCCAGGCTGGAGCCCGCGGTAGACGTTCGACGCGGACATCGGGCTCGGGATCTCGTCTCCCGGCATCGCGACGCCCTCGGGGGTCTCGCGCCCGACGCGAAGCAGGGTGCCGCCGCACGACGCCATGCCGACCCAGCCGCGCCAGCCATGGGCTGCGTCTCCTCCGGCCGCGACGCTGGGCTCGCACGCGATGACCTGCGGAGTCGCGGCGGGGTGGTCCGCGTAGCAGCCCGGGGCGAGCGGGCTGGCGATGCCGGGGGTCGTCGTCAGCGCGGGCATGGCGGCGGCGGGCGCCGCGATGGGGAGGCGAAGCTGCTGGAGCACGCCGCCCTCGACGCCGAGCGCGGCGCCCTCGTCGCCGACCAGGAAGGTCACGCGACCGTAGGGCCAGCTCGCCTCGGAGACCTCGAAGCGCCCCGCGCTCGGGGCGTCGTCCGAGTGGTGCTCCGCCGTCTCGTCGATCCGGCCGTCGCAGTCGTTGTCGAACCCGTCGCAGGGGAGCGCGACCGCATCGGCGACCGGCACGCAGCGCGCGTCGACGCAGACGTCGGGGAGGCAGCCGGGCGGATCGGACGCGCGCCGGCAGTCCTCGTGGCGCTGACAGACGAACTCCACCGGCGTGACGATGGCGGTGCAGCCCGCGAGCACCGCGGCCATGGCGAGGGTGAGGCCGAGCGCGGCCGCGCGGCGCATCAGAACCACCCCTCGAGCCCGAGCCCCCGCGGCCGAAGGGCGCCGGCCTCGGGCGCGTCGCCGTCGAGGCGGGTGAACAGGCCGAGCACGATCGCGGTCGCGCCGGCGGCCACCGCGACGCCGAAGGAGACGTCGGACGCGATCGCGAGCGCGACGTTCCGCTGGTTGGCGCTCTCGTTCGCGTCGCGATCGCAGCAGGTGGCGGTCTCCCCCCGGAGGCCGAGCGCGACGCCGCCGAGGACCGCGCCGGCGGCGGCGAAGAGCGCGGCGCCCGCGACGCTCGCGTAGAACGGCTCGGGCGGGAGGCCGTCGAAGCGGGCGCGCAGCGTGAAGCGGACCTGGGTCGTGTCGCGCGCGGCGAGGGCGATGGCCTGTCGCGCCACCTCGTAGCCGTCGGCGTGGACCTCGAGCAGGTGCTCACCGGGCGGCAGCCGCACGCGCTCGGCCCGCACGCCGAGGCTGCGCTCGCCGAGCCACAGCTCCCACGCCGGCGCGGGCCCGTCGAACGCGACCGTGATCTCGACGCTGGCCAGGAGGCCCTCGAGGCGCTCGATGCGATCGCGCGCGACCGCGACGTAGCCGCCGCCCGGGTCCTGCTCCTCCTCGATGTAGCGCGCGTACAGGGCGAGGGCGCGGTCGTAGGCGAAGAGCTGCTCGAGGCAGCGCGCCATGTTGTAGGTCGCGAGCGGTCGCGCGGGGTGGCCGTCGAGCGCCTCGGCCAGCCGGGTGAACTCCTGGAGCGCCGCCTCGTAGTCGCCCGCGTCGTAGAGGGCCAGGCCCCGCGCGAGGCGCTCGCGGCGCGGGTCGGGGGCGGGCGACGCGTCTGAGCCGGCGGGCGTCCCTCTGTCCGCCGCAGTGTCGTCCGCCGCGTCGCCGTCCGCTGCGGTGTCGTCCCCAGTGTCGTCCCCAGTGTCGTCCCCAGTGTCGCCCGCAGTGTCCTGAGGCAAGCTGTCTTGCGGAGGGTCGGCGTCCTCGGGGGCCGGCTGCGCCGCGGCGCGCGCGGTCACGCCGAGGGCGAGCGCCGAGGCGAGCGCGAGCAGCAGACGAGGGCTCATCGGAAGCCCCGCGACGCGAAGTCGTCCTCGCGGGCCGGAGGGGGCTCGTCCGTCGTGGGAGCGTCCGCCGCGGGGGCGTCGACGGGCGCCTCGGTAGGCGCGGCCTCGACGTCCGCCGCAGGGCTCGTGTCGGGTGGGTCGGCGGGCGGGTCGCCACGGTGTCGTCCGACGGCGGGGCGCGGCCGCTCCGGATCGGCGGGGCCCACACGGGCGTCGTCGCCGGCCGGAGGGGAGGGGCGCTCGCCGCTCGCGGCCGGCGCCTCGTCGGCCGGCGGGTCGAGCCCGCGCGCGACCTCGGGGTCCGGCTGGGCGGGGGGCTCGAGCGGCGCCTCAGGCGTTGCCTCGGGCGTCGGCGCGGCGTTGTCCCGGCCGAGCGCGTACACCCCACCCGCGAGGGCGACCGCCGCGGCCGCTGCCGCGAGCGCGAGCGGCCAGCGTCGAGGAGGCGCCTCGGGGCGGGCTCGCCGGGCGGACGCGGACGTGACGGTCGGCGTGTCGAGGTCGATCGCGGGTCGCTCTGACCGGGCGGCGTCGCCGAGGCGGGCCGGCGCTGCGGCGGCGGGATGTCCCGCG
>JAUHXR010000528.1 GCA_030426845.1 Polyangia bacterium
CCCGCGGCGTCGTCCTCGGGATCCTCGAGGTTGATGGTCGGCGGGACGAGCCCGGTCTTGATCGCCATCACGGTCAGCGCCGCCTCGAGGCCGCCGGCCGCCCCCAGCAGGTGACCGGTCATCGACTTCGTCGCGCTGATCCAGGCGCGGCCGCTCGTCGCGTGCTCGCCCAGGACCGCGCGCAGGGCCTGGAGTTCCTGCAGGTCGCCGGTCGGCGTGCTCGTCGCGTGCGCGTTCACGTAGTCGAGCCGCTCGAGGTCGATCTTGCCTTCGTCCAGCGCGAGCTTCATCGCGCGCTGCGCACCCTCGCCTTCGGGCGCCGGCTGGGTGAGGTGGTAGGCGTCGCTGGTCGCGCCGTAGCCGAGCACCTCGCCGTAGATCGTGGCGCCGCGCTTCATCGCCGCCTCGCGCTCCTCGAGCACGAGCGCAGCCGCGCCCTCGGCCATCACGAATCCGTCGCGGCCCTTGTCGAACGGCCGGCTCGCGCGCTCGGGCTCGTCGTTGCGCGTGGAGAGCGCGCGCATCGCCGTGAAGCCCCCCACCCCGAGCGGGGTGACGCAGGCCTCCGAGCCGCCCGCGATCGCCGCCTCGAGGTAGCCGAAGCGGATCGCCCGGTAGGCCTCACCGATCGCGTGGGCGCCCGAGCTGCACGCGCTGGTCGTCGTGTAGTTGAGGCCCTTGAACCCGTAGCGCATCGAGATCTGCCCCGGCGCGAGGTTCGAGATGGTGGCGGGGATGAAGTACGGGGAGATCTTGCGGGGACCGCGGTCGAGGAGCCGCTTGTGCTGCTCCTCGATCAGCTCGAGCCCGCAGAGCCCGACGCCGAAATAGGTCCCGACCCGCTCCTTGAGCGCGTCGTCGGGATCGAACCCCGAGGCGTCCATCGCCTGCTGGGTCGCCGCGATCGCGAAGTGGATGAAGCGCGCGCCCTCGCGCAGGCGCTTCTTCTCGATGTAGACGAGCGGGTCGAAGTCCCGAACCTCGCCCGCGATCTTCGACGGGTGATCCACCGCGTCGAAGCCCTCGATCGAGCCGACGCCCGATCGACCGCCGGTGATGTTCTCCCAGCTCAGGTCGGTGGTCGCCCCGCAGGGGCTGACCATGCCGACGCCGGTGACGACGACCCTGCGCATCAGCCGCTCAGTTGGTGCGTGACGTGATGTACGTGCACGCGTCGCCGACGGTGCGGATCTTCTCGGTGTCCTCGTCCGGGATCTCGATCTCGAACTGCTCCTCGAACGCGAGCACGAGCTCGACGATCGCGAGCGAGTCGGCCCCCAGATCCTCGATGAACTGGGACTCCTCCTTGATCTGGGAGACGTCCACGTCGAGCTGCTGGGAGATGATCTCCTTGACCTTGTCGGCAGTTTCCATTCGTTCCTCCGCACCGTCGTTCAGACGTGCATTCCTCCGTTGACCCCGATCACCTGCCCGGTCACGAACCCGGCCTCGTCGCTCGCGAGGTAGAGCACGGCGGCGGCGATGTCACGCGGGCTGCCCATGCGCCCGAGCGGGGTGTGCGCGATCGCGTCTTCCTTGACCTTGTCCGGCAGGTCGGCCGTCATATCCGTCTCGATGAACCCGGGGGCGACCGCGTTGACGGTCACGCCGCGCGAGGCGTACTCCCGAGCCAGCGTCTTCGTCAACCCGATGAGCCCGGCCTTGGACGCCGAGTACACGGCCTGGCCGGGGTTGCCCGCCTCACCGACGACGCTCGAGAGGTTGACGATGCGCCCGTAGCGCTGGCGCATCATCAGCCGGATGGCCGCCTTGGAGCACCAGAGCGCGCCGCCGACGTTCACCGCCATCGTGCGCTCGAGCTCCTCCGGCTTGACGCGGAGGAGGATCTGGTCGAGCGCGATCCCCGCGTTGTTCACGAGGATGTGCAGCCCGCCGTGCTCCTTGGCGAGCCGCGGCACCGCCTCGTCGACCTGGGCGTGATCGGCCACGTCGAAGCGGCAGATCGCGCCGTCCGAGCCCGCCGCGCGGACGAGCTCGAGGGTCTCCGCCGCCGCCGCCTCGTTGCCGGCGTAGTTGACGAGGACCTTCGCGCCCGACTCGGCGAGCGCGACCGAGACCGCGCGGCCGATACCGCGCGAGCCGCCCGTGACGAGCGCGACCTTGTCGGCGAGAGAGAACACGCTCACTCCGTGTCGTCGTCGACGATCTCGATCACCTCGCGGCCGGCGTAGTGACCGCACGCCGGGCACACCCGGTGGGGGATCATCGGCTCGGCGCAGTTCGCGCAGGGGATCACGTTCGGCGCAGACACGCGGTCGTGGTTGGCGCGGCGCGCGTTGCGTCGCGCGCGCGGGTTACGGCGCTTGGGGACGGCCACTTCTAAGACTCCTCTGCCGGTCCGGCGCCGCCCTCCGCGGGCAGCGCGCTGACCAGCTTCATCAGGGGGGCGAGGCGCGGATCGACCGCCTCACCGTTCGAACCTGCCTCGAGCGCGCGCAGATCCGCGGGCCCGGCCACCTCCGGCGGTACGGCGATGCCCGCGCAGTCCTCCGCGCAGAGCAGCTGCATGGGGACCTCGAGCAGCAGGTGCTCGCGGACCGCGCCGTCGAGGACGATCGTGTCGCCGCTGTAGAAGTCGCGGTCGAGGTCCTCGGGGGTCAGCTCGAGCTCGTCGGCGACCGGGCGGATCTCCGCGGCCCGCGCGGTCAGCAGGCTGGCGAAGCGGGAGTCCACGTGGATGGGGGCGTCGCCCAGGCACCGGGCGCACTCGGCGACCAGCTCGGCCGAGAGACGCCCGCTGACGACGACGTCGCGGCCCTGGCGGTGGGCGCGAAGCGTGAGCGCGCCGTCGGCCTCGGCGCCGGGCTTCACCCCGGCGTCGGCGAGCGACGCGGCGATCCAGGACGCGGTCAGCGGGAAGTCGTAGTCCTTCCCCGCCTCGTCGATGTCCAGGACGTTGAGCTCGAACTCCGCCATGACCGTTCCGTG
>JAUHXR010000529.1 GCA_030426845.1 Polyangia bacterium
CGCGCGTCTCGATGCTCGGCCTCTCGGCGGGGGCGGCGCTGATGCTGCTGCACGCGGGGCAGCACGGCCCGCGGTTCCACCGGCTCGTGAGCATCTACGGCGCCACCGACTTCGGCCGGATCGGCGGCCGGCGCGCGGAGCTGCTCCTCGGCGCGGTCCTCGGCACGCGCGACCGCCAGGTCTGGGTGGAGCGCTCGCCCTCGCGCTTCGCGACGATGGAGACGCCGCTCCTGCTCATTCACGGCACCGCCGACCAGCTCGTGCCCGCCCTCCACTCGACGAGCCTCCACGCCCAGCGCGAGGCGCGCGGGCTCCCGTCTCGGCTCGAGCTCTTCGAGGGCATGCGGCACGGCTGGCTCAACGACGCGTCGCTCCCTCAGACGGAGACCGCGGTCGAGCAGGTGCTCGCCTTCCTCGAGGGCTGAGCGCCGATCGGTGGGGCGCCGCCTCGTCGCGTCTGATCGGTCGCCGTCGCGCTCCGAGCGGTCTCGACCCTCGCAACCGATCGTCGCTCCAGCGCGCTACAGGAGCCGCGGGCCAGCGAGCTCGAAGGTGACCTTCGTGACCCGGGGCGCGGCCGGCATGCGCCACGCGCGGACCTGGGCCGCGACGCAGTCGAGGCGATCGGGCGGGGTGTCGACCGTCGAGGCGGCGCCGGCCGAGATCACGCGGCCGCCGCGGGTGACGTAGGCGGTCACCTGGACCGGCGCCTCCACCGCGCACCGCGCCCGCGCAGCCCGCGCCCTCCGCCGGACGACCGGCGCGACCCGGCGCGGATCCCAGGTCGCGGGCGCGCGCACCGAGGGCGGCGGGTCGACGCTGAGCGACCAGCGCACCTCGGCCTCCCCGCCGCCGTTGGGCCGGGGGAACCGGGCCGCCTCGATCGCGCGCCCCACGCACCGCTCGACCTCTCGGTCGCCGACCGTCGAGTCCTCGGGGCCGGCGAAGAGGACCGTGCCGTCGCCGCGCACCCGGATCCGCATCTCGAGCGAGCCGCCGATCTCCTCGAGGCTCTCCGAGCGCTCCGCGAAGCACGCCGCGATGGACTCCATCTCGGGCTCGATCGCCTCGCGCGCGTCGCGCGGCGAGAGGGTCCCGCGCAGCCCCTCGACCGCCATGCCGGCGCCGCTCCCGTCGACGACCGCGTAGCCGGGGATCGACCGATCCACGAGCACGGGCGGCGCGAGCGGCGGCGCGCTCGCGCAGGCGGCGAGGGCGAGCGCGGAGGCGCAGAGGAGGCGAGGCGCGCGAGCGGTCATGCGCGGAGCCACCGCAATCGGCGGGCCAGCCGACGTCGACCGCCCGCCGGCCCGGTCTTGTCGCGTCAGGGGACACGGCGACTTCCTCGGAGGGGTCGCGCGACCCCGTGGGGTCGACCCCGCACGACCGCGCGCGCGGCGGCGGCCCGCGGGCCGGACGTGGGCGGCCGACGACGCGCACCGGGCGCGCCAGGGGCGGTCGGCTCGGTGGGGACGCGCGAAGCGGCGCTATAGCCGCTCGAGGATCGACGGGTCGCGGAGCCGCTCGCGCCAGCCCTCGGACTGCGCGAGCTCCTGGAGCTCCGGCTCGGCCTCGAGCACCGCGCGGAGCTGCTCGATGGCGTCGGCGTCGCGGCCCACGTTCGCGAGGGTGAACCCGAGCTTGAGCCCCAGGCCCGGGGTCGGGTCCTCGTCCCACGCGCGCTCGTAGAGCGGCAGCGCGTCGGCCCACGCGCCGCGCACCACCGCGTGGAAGTCCGCCGCCTCTTCGAGGAGCTCGGGGCTCGGCGCGTCCTCGAGCGCGGCCGCCACCTCGACCACCGCCTCGGCGTCGCGCCCCAGCTCGGCGAGCACATGGGCCTTGCGGACGCGCGCCTCGCCGCGGGCGTCGTCGTCCTCGTTGTCCCCGTCGTCGCGAGGGGACACCTCGAGCGCGAGGTAGCGGTCCAGCCAGCCGATCGCGTCCTCGGCAGACCCCGTGTCCCACGCGGCGAGCGACGCGTGGAGGAACGCCTCCCAGCGCCGCGCGCCGCCGTCGATCGCCCGCTCGTAGGCGCCGAGCGCCTCCTCGACCCGGCCGAGCGCGAGGAGGCAGTCGCCCCGCAGGTGGAGCGCGAGGCAGCCGTCGAATGCCGGGTCGAGCGCGATGGCCGCGTCGAGATCGACCAGCGCCTCCTCGTGGTGGTCGAGCGCGGCGTAGGCGAGGGCGCGCTCGATGAGGTCGTCCGGGCCGTTCGTCGGGGCGTCGCGCAGGCGGGCGAGCTGCTCCTCGTCGTTCATCGTCGGTTCATAGCTCGCGCCGCGCGGACGCGCCGGCTCGCGGCGCGACGCCCGGGCGGCTACCCTCGCGACCCATGATCGTCGAGCAGATCTGGACCGCCAACCCCTACCGCAACTTCAACTACCTCGTCGCCTGCCCCGAGTCGGGCGAGGCGCTGGCCATCGACCCGCTCGACCACGCGAAGTGCCTCGCGCGGGCGCGCGAGCGCGGCTTCACGATCACCCAGGTGCTGAACACCCACGAGCACCCGGACCACACCGGCGGCAACCGCGACGTGGTGGCGGCGACGGGCGCGAAGGTCCTCGCGCACGCCGGGGCTAAGGACCGCATCGCCGGCCTCGACGTCGGCCTCGGCGCGGGCGACGTGGTGAAGGTCGGCCGGACGATCGAGCTCGAGGTCCTCGACACCCCCGGCCACACCATGAGCCACGTCTGCCTCCTCGCGCGGGGCGACGCGCCGGCGCTCTTCTGCGGCGACACCCTATTCAACGCCGGCGCCGGCAACTGCCACAACGGCGGCCACCCGGAGGTCCTCTACGGCACGTTCGCCGAGCAGCTCGCCGCGCTCGACGACGCGACCCGCGTCTACCCGGGCCACGACTACATCGCGAACAACCTCCGCTTCACCCTCGACCGCGAGCCGGACAACGCGCGCGCGGAGGCCCTGCTCGGCGACG
>JAUHXR010000225.1 GCA_030426845.1 Polyangia bacterium
TCCGCTCGCTCACCCAGCGGCCGGGCGCGGTCCACTACGAGTTCGACGAGACCGTCCCGTCGCGGCTCCACGCCATCGAGCTCGAGGGCGAGCTCGAGGGCGACGGCGAGCTCGGCGGCCTCGAGGGACGGCGGATCCTCCTCGTCGAGCGGGACCCGGGGCGCTCCGACCTGCTCGCGACCGATCTGCGCCGCGCGGGCGCGACGGTAGGGGTGATGGGCGGCGAGGGCGCCTCGCTCGCGATCGCGCGCGACCTGCTGCCCGAGGTGGTGGTGGTCGACAGCGCGGGGGTCGATGGCTGGGCGGGGGGCACGCTGCGGGCGCTGCGGCGCGACGTCTGGCTGCGATGGGCCTCGGTGCTCCTGATCGACGGCAACCGGCTGTGGCGCGACCCGCGCAGCCCGGACCTCGCCCTCCTCGCGCAGAACGTGGCCGGGCTGGTCGAGCCGGATCGCCAGCTCGCGGCCCGGGCGAGCGGGCGCGAGGCGTTCGACGCGCGCCTCGAGACGGTCGGCCCCATCCGGCTGCTGCGCGCGCTCTGCCAGACGGGCCGCGGGCTGCGCGTGCGGGTCCAGCACCCGCGCGCGGTCGTCGAGGTCGACGTCGCGGACGGCCTGATCGCGGGCGCGCGGGCCAGCGCGCCGGGCGCGAGCGGGGAGTCGGTCGAGGGCGCCCGGGCGCTCACCACGCTCCTCGGCCTCGCGGGCGGGCGCGCGCGGATCCGGCCCGTCGCCTCGCCCCGCTCGACCGGCCTGATGGCGCCGCTCGAGGCCGCCCTGTCGGCCGCGCAGCAGGAGACGCCGATCATCGCGCCGTCGATCCCGCCGCCGAGCCTCCGGCCCCCAGCGCCGGTGCCCGAGCCCGACGCCGGGGTGAACGCGCTGGTCGATCGTCTCGAGGGCCTGCTCGCGCAGCTCAAGCGAGACCAGCAGACGCTCTCGGGCCGGCCGAGCGCGGCGGAGCTCCCCCCGCTCGAGGAGGACGAGCCGGAGGCGCCCACGAACCGCTTCGAGGCCTCGGCCCTGGACCGGCTGCGCGCCCGGGTGCGCCCGCTGAGCATCCCGAAGCCGTCTTCGTGGCCGGGCCCGAAGGCGCCCTCGAGCCGGCCTCTCCCGCCGCCCGGGCGCTTGCCGCCGCCGGGGCGCTCCTCGGCGCCGCGCCCGGCGCCGGGCGCCAGCCTGCCCGCGCCGCCGCGCATCCCGCGGCCCGGCCGGAGCCTCCCGCCGGTGCCCCCTCCGGAGCCGACCCAGCCCGAGCCGACCCAGCCCGAGCCGACCCAGCCCGAGCCGACCCAGCCCGAGCCCGAGCCGACCGTGGAGCCCGCGCCCACGCCGCTCGCGCCCGCGCCGCAGTCGAAGGCCGACGCGCCCGAGCCGCCGCCCCGCAAGCGACGCCGCGATCCCACGCTCGTGATGGGGTCGGCCGCGAGCGAAGACGCGTCGCCGGGGCCCGCGGTGTTCCGGCCGCCCGCCCCGGAGCCGGTGGACGCGCCCGAGGTGGAGCCGTCGCCCGAGCCGCCGATCGAGCCCGTGGAAGCGCCGACCGTGGAGCCCGCGCCCGGGCCAGCGGCCAACGAGCTGACCCTGCGCCCGGACCTCTTCGACGCGCCGGCTCCGCCGGCGCCCTCTCCGCCGCCGATCGCCGCGGCGGCGCCCGAGCCCGCGCCGAGCCCCGAGCCGGATCTGTTCGAGGTGGCGGGAAGCCCGGTCTCCGACCTCGCGCCGCCGACCCGCTCGCGCCGCCCGCTCTACGCAGCGGCCGCGGTCGGAGGGCTCGTGCTCGTGGCCGGCCTCGTCGTCGCCGTCGCGACGATAGGCGGCGACGACGGGCCGACGAAGGCCGAGGCCCCGTCGCTCGCGGCGCCGCCCGCCCGCGCGGAGGCCGAGGGCCCCGCCGGCGGCGACTCCGACACGGAGGACACGGAGGACAGGGCGGACCCGGCGGGCGACCCGCCGAGTGACGCGCCGAGTGACGCGCCGAGTGACACGGCGAGTGACACGGCGCGGCCCGCCGACGAGGGGGCAGTGGCGACCGTCGAGCCCTCGGCCGACGCGACCGCAGACGCCCCCGACGAAGACGCAGACCAGGCCGCCGACGAGCCGGAGCCCCCCCAGGAGGCCGCGTCCAGCCCGCCGGCCGCCCGGGCCGCGCTGGCTCCCGGAGCGCCGCTCGAGGGGCGCGACGTGGACTTCGACCTGGCGCGCTTCGGGGTCGAGCCCGCGAGCCGCCCGGTGTCCCCGCGGCCCCGGCAGGCGGCGGCGCGGCGGCTCGTCCAGCAGGGCAACGCGGCCCGGCGCGCCGAGCGGTGGGACCAGGCGGCGCAGCGCTACCGGCGGGCCCTCGGGCTGGACCCGGAGAACATGCGGGCCACGGTCGGCCTCTGCCGCGTGCACCTCGCGCGCGGCGAGCACCTCGAGGCGCGGCTCCTCGCCCAGCGCCTCTGCCGGGTCCGCCCCGCGATGTACGCGAACTGGGTGCTCCTCGGCGACGTCCTCCTCGAGGCCGGCGATCGCGCGGGCGCCCGGCGCGCCTTCGAGCACGCGGTGCGGCTCGCCCCCGGAGCGGTGACCCCGTCCGAGCGCCTCCTCGCCCTCGACGCGCCGTGACCCACGCGCCGGCGATTTCCGCCGATCGTGCGAGAATCCGCCGGATCTTCAGAGGCTCTTCACAACCGGTGCGTCGATTGTAGGTGAGGCCGAGAGGCGGCCCCCTTCACCCGGAGACGCACGATGACGAACCCCCTCACCTCGAAGCTCCTCGCCCTCGGCCTCAGCGGCGTCCTCGGCGGCGCGGGCCTCGCCCTCGGCCCCGAGATCACGCCGGCGCTCCTCGAGGCGGCGGCCGACCAGGAGCTGCTCGAGGTCAGCGCGCCCCTCGCCGCGATGCTCGACGAGGAGGGCCTCGACGCGGGCGACCTCGAGTCGATGCTCACCGCGGCCGGCGAGGCCGAGGGTGACGAGGCGGCCGAGGCCGACCACCACGCGCGGCGCGAGGCGGCCCACGCCCGGGTCGCGGCCCGCAAGGCGGAGCGCGGCGAGCGCGGGATGACGGCCGAGGCGCGCGCGGCGCGCCGGGCGATCCTCGCCGACCGGCCCGAGGCCGGCGAGGGCCGCCGCGGGCTCGACGCGGAGGCGCGCTCCAACCTCCGCGCCCTCCGCCCCGCCCACGCGGTCGAGGCCTCCGAGAGCGCCGGGCGCGCGCGGGCCGAGCGCCCCGAGCGGGCCGAGCGTCCGGCGGCGAACGAGCGCAGCGCGCGGGCCGAGCGCCCCGAGGCGAGCGAGCGCGGTGCCCCCGGGCACGCCCGCGGCCGCGCCGCCCGCTGACCTCCGATCGACCCTCCCCTCACTGCGGCCCCTGCGTCCTGGCGACGCGGGGGCCGCTCGCGCTCCGTCGCGCCGGAGAAGCGCCCGAAAAAAAAAATCGGCGCGCCGATGTCAGGGCGCGCGGGCTCGTCGCGTACTCCCGGGGGCAAGCCATGCACGCCCGGACCATGATCGATCCCAATCTTCTGCCGATCGACTCTCATTTTTCGTCGTGTGCAGCGTTTGCGCGGCGCGAGCCCACCTGCGTTACTACCCCGTTCGAGCGACCTCGCTCAGGGGCGTCGCAGATGAAGAAGAAGCTGGACGAGGGCGAGCTGCGAGCGCTCTGGGATCGGGCGCAGCACGGAGACCGCGCTGCGCTTCGCGATCTCATGGGTCAGCTCGCGGTGATCGTCCGCTGCCGCGTCCTGCGCAGCCTCCTGCGTCGGCGCGGCGCGTCGCTCGGGCGCGACCTCGCCCAGGAGGCGACCGACCTCACGCAGGAGGTCATCGTGGGCCTGTTCGCCGACGGCCAGCGCACCCTGCGCGCGTGGGACCCGGAGCGTGGCCTGGGGCTCGGCGGCTTCGTCGGCTTCGTGGCCGAGCGCGAGGTCGCCTCGATCCTCCGCAGCCGACGCCGGAGCCCCTGGAGCGACGACCCGACCGCGCCCGAGGATCTCGAGCCGCTCACCCGCCGCAGCCCCGACCCGGAGTCCCAGGTGGCGGATCGCCAGCTCGCCGAGAAGCTCCTCGAGCGCCTGCGGCTCGAGCTGAGCCCGCTGGGGATGCAGCTTTTCTTTCTCTTCTGGAGGGACCAGAAGGAGGTCCACGAGATCTGCGAGGAGCTGTCGATGAGCAAGGACGCGGTCTGGGCGTGGCGGAGCCGGCTCCGCAAGCGCGCCCGCGCGATCGCCGAGGAGCTCACGTCGACGGTGAGCGCGGAGGCGGCCCAGTGAGCGACGAGCGCGACGAGTCGCTGATGGCCCTCGCGGGCGAGGCCGCCCGGCGCGAGCGCGACGCGGAGCCCGATCCGCGCTGGGACGCGCTCGCCTACGGGGAGCTCGACGACGCCGAGCGCGAGGCGCTGCGCGAGGCGGCCGGCGAGGACTTCGACGCGCTCGAGGCGCTCTTCACCGGGGGCGACGCGGCCGCGCAGGAGGCGCAGGTCGACGCCCTCCTCGATCGGATCGAGGCGCCCGCGCCGAGCGCCGCCGTCCCGCTGAGGCGCTCCCGCTGGCGGCTCGTCGGGGGCGCGGCGGCGGCGGTGATGCTCGCGGCCGCGGCGTGGCTGATCTTCGTCCCGCCGCGGCCCTCGGTGAGCGCGCCGGTGTACGAGCTCGAGGTGAGCGGTGGTCAACGCGACGTGCGAGGCACGGAGACGGAGGACGGGCCGCGTCGGCTCGGTCCGACCGCGCGCCTGACCCTGTCGCTCGTCCCGGAGGTCGCGGCCGATCCCTCGATCACGGCCGTCGCCTTCGCCCGCGGGGCCGGCGGCGCGCGCCCCCTGGCGCTCGCGTTCGAGCGGTCCGAGACGGGCTCCTTCCGCTGGGCCGGCGGCGCCTCGGAGCTGGGCCTGCCGCCCGGCGACTGGACGCTCGTCCTCCTGGTGGGGCCCGAGGACGCGCTGCCGCACGACGCAGACGCGCTCGCCGAGGCCGAAGCGCGCGACGGCGTCCGGGCCCTGCAGGTGGACGTTCGGGTGGAGGTCGCCGGCGAATGACGCGCTCGCTCCGCGGTACGTCCCGGGCCTGCGCCGCCCTCCTCCTCGCGGCGTGCGGAGGAGGCGAAGGTGCGTCGCCCGAGCCGCCGCGGCGCGCGCTCGAGGTCGAGTTCGCGGGCTGCGCCGAGGTCAGGCGCGGGCCGGTCTGCGAGCTCGACGAGGACCGCGAGCTCGTCCTCTGGACGCCGCTCCCCGAGCGGACCGCGGTGCTCGTCACGATCGACGGAGCGCCGGCCCCGGTGAGCCAGGCCCGGGTCGAGGGCGGCGCCCAGCTCCGCGTGGAGGTCCCGCGCGGCGCACGCGCCGTGGTCGTGGAGGCCGAGGACGCGGCGTTCCGACTCGCCGTCGGCGAGGCTCACCCGCTCGAGGCGCTGCAGCCCGCGATCGCGGCCCGCGAGGCGGGGGACTTCGAGGAGGCGGAGCGCAGGCTGGCGGGGCCTCTCGCGTCGGAGGACGCCTACGTTCGGGCGCGCGCGGCGAGCCTGGGAGCGCGGATCGCGTTCGCCCGAGGAGACACCGATGCCGCGCTCTCGGGCTTGGTCGTGTCGAGCGAGAGCTTCGAAAGCCTCGGAGGACTGATGGGCGCAGCAAGCGACCGAACGGTGCTCGCCATGCTGCTGACGCTCGAACGTTGGCGGTTTGAAGATTCGCAGAGAGAACTCGAACGAGCCGAGGTCTTGGCCGGGGCTATCCCCGAGACTCAGGCACACCTTCTGTTCACCACTGCACGAGTGCTTACGCATCTCGGGGACTACCTGGGCGCCCTAGACCTCTTCAGGACCGTCCGTGAGAGCGCGGCAAGGCTCGGGCTGGACGACCTAACCAATCACGTGAGGCAACAGGAGTCTCTCGTTCTCCAGGGGCTGGGACGTCATGACGAGGCGCTCGCGGCCCTGACAACTCGTGTCCCCTCCGAACCCGGGTGCGCCCGAGCCGATCACCTCACCTCGCTGGGCTGGATCCAGCTCCAGGCGAGCGAGGGCCGGGCACGTCAACGCGCGGTTTCGTACGACCCTCGGCCGAGGTTCGAAGAGGCCCTGCGCGAGTACGGCGCTTCGTGCCCCCGTGCCTATCGCGTCGGCAACGCCCACCTGAACCTCGCCCTCGCCGCGCTCCAGGCGGACGATCCCCAAGCGGCGCGCGCGAGCCTCGAGGCCGCCCGCGCCCACTTCCCGTCCGAGAGCGCGACCCTGCGCGCCTGGGAGCTCGAGGCGGAGGCGCGCGTCGCCCTCGCCGCGGGCGCGACCGATGACGCCCTCGCGACCTGGGCCGAGCTCCTGGCTCGCGCGGAGCTGGCGGGGGACACGAGCTTCGAGTGGCGCGCCCGCTACGGGGCCGCGCGGGCCCACCGGGCGGCCGGCGACGCGGGCGACGCGATCGCCGCGCTGCGGGAGGCCGAGGCGCGGGTCGACCACGCGATGCTCCGGCTCGGGGTCGGCGACGGCCGCGCGGAGCTCGCGGGCGAGCACGAGCCGAGCGCCCGCGCGCTGGTGAGCTTCCTCGTCGACGAGGGCCGCGCGGCGGAGGCGCTCGCGGTGGCGCGGCGCGCCCGCCGCCGCGCGCTTCGGGCCTCCCACCGGGCCGAGCGCCTGCGCGCGGCCGACCCCGCGCAGCGGGCCCGCTGGACCCGGTCGGTGGAGGCCTACTGGGCGGCCCGCGCCCGGGTGGACGAGGCGGCCGAGGACGCGTGGCGGCTCCCCGCCTCCGAGCTCGCGGCGCGGAGCGCGCAGCGCGAGGACGAGCGGGCCGCGCTGGCGACGCAGCTCCGCAGCGCGCTGGCCCTCCTCGACGGAGCGGCCGACGAGGCGCTCGACGGAGCCGACGACGAGGCGCCGTCCGCGCCGGGCGAGGTGACCCTGACCTTCTTCCCGGTCGATCTCCCCTCCGGCGCGGGGTGGGTCGGCTTCGCCGCCACCGCGGACGACCTGGAGGCGCGCCGGATCGCTCCGCTCGCCGAGGACGCCGCGCGCCCTGCCCTGGCCACGGCCTTGCTCGAGCCCTTCGCCGGGGTAATTGCGGCCGCCGAGCGGGTGCGGATCGTGAGCTACGGGGAGCTCGACGCGGTCGACTTCCACGCGCTCCCGTTCGAAGGCGCCCCCCTCGCCGACCGGCGCGCGGTCGTCTACGGCCTCGACCTCGGCGGCCCCGCGACGCCGAGCGCGGCGAGCCGCTCGGCCCTCGTGGTCGCCGACCCGCGCCTCGACCTGCCGGCCGCGGGCCGCGAGGGCGCGGCGGTGGTGGCGCGGCTCGAGGCGGCCGAGCTCGCGGTCGAGACCCTGCGGGGCGACGACGCCCGCCCCGACCGGTTCGCGCGCGCGCTCCAGGACGTCGACCTGCTCCACTACGCGGGCCACGGCCGCTTCGACGGGCGCGACGGATGGGGCAGCCACCTGCCGCTCGCCGGGGCTTCGGAGCTCTCGGTGGGCGACGTGCTCATGCTCCCGTCGGCGCCGCGCGAGGTCGTGCTCTCGGCCTGCGAGGGCGGGCGCGCCCAGGACGCTCGCTCCGGGGTCGCGGGCTGGAGCCTCGCCCGGGCCTTCGTGATCGCCGGCAGCGGCTCGGTGCTCGCCGCGATCCGTCCGGTCGGCGACGAGGCCGCGGCCCAGCTCGCGGCCGCCTACTACGCGCGCCGCCTCGACGAGGACCGCGCCCCCGCCGACGCGCTCCGCCTCGCGGTGCGCGCGCTCCGCGACGCCCACCCCGACGTCGACTGGACCAGCTACCGGGTCTTCGTGCCGTAGACGACCGACCCTTGTCAACCTTTCTTACTTGACCACACCTCCGAGGAGCTCTCCCATGCACGTACGCGTCCCCTGCCTCGCCCTCGCCGCCCTCGCCGTCGGCTGCGTCGGCGAGACCGCCCCGCCCGACACCGCCAGCGTGTCGGCCGCGCTCCTCAGCCCGGCCGCCTTCGATCCGGCCTTCGCGTGCCGGGACGAGGTTCGGGTCGGCGTCCCCCTCGGCTTGACGGATCCGGCGTTGTGTCCGGCTCCGACTCCGCCCGCGACCGGAACGGGATGGACGGTGGACAAGCCGACCGCCGGCCTGCTCCCCGGGAACCGGTTCCTGTGCCGCTACACCTGGGATCTCACCGCAGGAGCGCCCGACGCCAGCCTGCTCCCGGACGACGCGGTCGGCCGCCCGCCCGCCGACTGGCTCGACCGCGATTGCACCGCGGTCGTCCCGCTCGGCGACCCCGCCGAGCCGATCCACGCGTCGCGGAACGCCGCGTACCACGCCCAGATGGAGCGGGCGCCGCGCCTGCCCTACCTGCAGGCCTTCGGGCGCTGGACGGTCGGCCCCTCCCCCGTCCAGATCGCGATCATCGACTCGTCGGTCGACAGCGGGCCGGGTGAGATCGAGCCGACGACGGGCGACTTCCCCCACGGCCGCGCGGTAGGCCTCGCGATCCGCGAGATGACCTGCCCCGAGGGCCGCGGCAGCTCCACGAGCGCGTGCATCCCCGAGTTCCACAGCTACCTCGCGCTCGACCGCGAGCACGGCGAGCGGGCCCCCGGCGGCTCGGGCTACCACGGCCTGATGAGCACGCTGGCCGAGCGGATCGACGACGCTGTGAACGACTGGCTCGCGGCCCGCACCGGCGCCCCGCTCATCATCAACCTCTCGGTCGGCTGGCACCCCGAATACCACGCGGTCGGCAACTACCGGACCTCGACCGGGATCCACCACTCCGGCGCCCAGGCGGTCCGCGCGGCGCTCAACCGCGCGGCCTGCAACGGCGCCCTCGTGGTCGCGGCGGTCGGCAACCAGACCGGCGGGCCCGCCGGCGGATCCCGCGCGATGTACCCGGCCGCGTGGGCCTCGGAGACGACGTGGGGCTGCAGCGCCCGGCCGCTCGTGGTGGCGGCCGGCGGGGTGGACGCCGCCGACCGCGACCTCGCGAACGCCCGGCCGCACGCCGCGACCGAGCTGGTCGCGCCCGCGTTCCGGGTCGCGGTCGACAACACCCAGGCCAACTCCGAGCCGTCTCCCGAGCTCCTGCCGATGATGACCGGCTCGTCGTTCGGCGCGGCCGGCATCACCGCCGCGGCCGCGCTTGTCTGGGGCTACCGGCCGAGCCTCTCGGCCACCGAGGTGATGACCCAGGTCTACGCCTCGGCCCGACCCCTCGCGACCGCAGCCGACCCGCGGGTGGCCGACGTGTGCTGGGGCGCGGCCTGTCAGAGCACGCGCCGGGTCTCGATGTGCAACGCCGCCTACGGCGCCATCGCCGGCGCCTGCGGCGGGTGGATCCCCTGCCCGTCGGTGCCCGCCTGCACCCCGGTGCTGCCCTACCACGGCACCAACCCGACCGATGGCCTCGACCCGTCCGGGTTCCGTCGCGTCAGCCCCGCCTGGTCGGTGGTCACCGCCCCCGATTGCGCGGCCGGCCGCGCCTGGGCCGACCCGACGGGCCTGCCGCCGTCGCCCAACCTGTGCCCGTCCGAGACGAGCTACGGCGTCCTCCTCGCCCCCCACGCCGTCAGCTCCCAGCCCGGACCTCCGGGGTGCAGCCTCTGCGGGCTGCTCATCTCGGAGGACGCCCGCGAGCTGCTCCTCACGATCAACAACGACTGGGACCCCGAGGTCCCGATCAAGTCGCCGGTGCTCCGGGTGGACGAGGAGCTCTTCGCCCTCGAGAGCGTCCTCAACGAGCCGCTCGGGCCGGGGGACCAGGTGGTCATCGAGCTGCCCTACTTCCCCAAGCCGGAGACGGTGGCGATCTCCTTCGGGCTCGACGCCGACCTCACCGGCGAGGACGGCGAGTACTCGCTCTTCGAGCAGATCGAGATCTGGTCGCAGTGAACCTCGGTCGACGGCAACCACTAGTCGTATCGTGAACAAACGCTGACACCCCGCGTCTGACGCACTAGGCGTATCTCCAGATCGAGGGGTGGCCCAGAACCTGCGGTGCTCCGGGGGACCTCACCCGGAGCACCCATGACCCGCCTCGCCGTCGCCGCCCTCGCCCTCGCCCTCGCCATGCCCGCCGCCGCCGTCGCCCAGGAGGCGGATCTGGCGGCGGAGCAGGCGATGCTCGACCAGATCAACGCGCTCCGGGCCGAGCACCAGCTCGCCCCGGTCGCGCGCCTCGGGGAGCTCGACGCGGTCGCCCGCGCCCACACCGAGGAGATGGCGCGCAACGCGGCCCTCGCCCACGTGTCCACGACGAGCGGCACGCCGGAGGACCGGGTCCGCAACGCCGGCGTCGAGGCGGGCGCGGTCACCGAGAACGTCGCGATGCACGCGGACGCGGCCCAGGCCCACCAGGCGCTCCTCGCGAGCGCGCCCCACCGCGGCAACATGCTCAACCCCGACATCACCCACGTCGGGGTGAGCGCGATCCGGGCCGACAACGCGACCTACGTGACCCAGCTCTTCGTCGAGCGCCGCGCCGCCGCCCCCGCGCCGCCGCCGGTCGCGCCCGCGCTCGAGGCTCCCGTCGAGGCGCTCTCCGAAGCGGCGTCGGCCCAGGCGGCGCCCGCCTTCGGGATCATCCCGCCCTTCGTCGAGCGCGCGGCCGAGGTGAGCGCGCCGCTGGCCGAGGCCGCCGCCCCGGCGATCGACGCGGCGGACGGCGCGATCCTCGCCCCCGCCGACGCGGCCGGCATGCTCGACGCCGATCCGAGCGACGCCGAGGCCGCCGGCCCCGAGGTGGCCAGCCCCGAGGTGGCCAGCCCCGAGATGGCCAGCCCCGAGATGACCAGCCCCGAGATGACCAGCCCCGAGATGACCAGCCCCGAGATGACCAGCCCCGAGATGACCAGCCCCGAGGCGGCCGCGCCCGCCGCCGGCTCGCAGGACGCGCTCCGCCAGCTCGTCGGGATCGGCCAGGCCCTCCTCCGCGCCGTCACCGCGCCCGCCGCGCAGTAGGTCGCACTCCGCCCCACGCGGGGCCCGCGGTCAGTCGCCGCCGCCCCACGCCTGGAAGCGGCTCTCGAGCCCGAGGACGAGCGAAGGCGTCGCGGCGTTGGACGACGCGTAGAAGACGCCGTCGAGGCCGACGTTGATCCCGAGCTGCTCGATCACCCAGAAGCTCGCCGAGAAGCCGAAGCCGAAGTAGCGGGTCTGGCCCACGCCCGCGATGTTGGTCTCCACCACCGGCTGGCCGAAGGGCTCGTAGAAGGGCAGGTGCGCCTCGAGCTGGAGCCAGCCCCAGAAGGTAAAGCCGACTTGCACGTTGGCGACGAGCGCGTGGTCCATCCCCGCGCCGCTGTTGAGGCGAGCGCCGACGAACCCGGCGAACCAGCCGCTCACGTCGTCGGAGATCCCGAAGCCGCGCCCGAGCTGCACGTCGAGCTGCCCGGCGTGGTTCTCGAGCGCCGGCCGGTAGAAGACCCGCGGGCTCGCGCCGACCTCGTCGAAGAGCACCGCGTCGCCCACCGGCGGCGCGTAGTCGTAGCTCGCCTGGAGCGCGAAGCGCCACGGGCCTCCGTCGGCGATCGGGTCGAAGCGCAGCCCGAGCCCGAGCGGCCCGACGTAGGCGGTGTCGCGGCCCGCGTTCGCGTAGCCGATCGGGACGCCGCGCAGGATCGCGGTGAAGCGCCGATGCAGGCCGCACTCCACGTAGAAGCTCCCCTGCACGTCCTGGTAGTCGACGATCCCCTGGCGATCGTCGCGGAGGCCCGTCGACAGGTAGGCCCCGCTGCCGAAGATGCCGCGGGCCCAGAGCTTCGCGTAGCAGCGGCCCTCGGGCTGGGTCCACGCCGCCCGCGCGGGGCTGGCGGGGAGGCTCGCGGCGAGCGTAGTGACGACGAGGAGGCCGAGGAGCGAGGCGCGCACGGGCCGCATGTACGCGCGGAGGTGCGCCGACGCCAGCGCGGCGGGTCGACTCGCCCCGGCGCGGGAGGTAGCGTCGTCGCGATGCGCTCGTTCGCCCTCGCCCTGGCTCTGCTCGCCGGCTGCGCCGCCGACCCGTACGACAACCGCCCCGACCTGCCGCCCCTGGCCTCGGGCAAGCTCGACGACTACGCCCAGACCGGCGTGCGCTGCGGCGGCTGGCCGCGCGTCTCGATCGACACCGACGAGGCCCTCTGCGTCGGCGTGGTCGCGGGGAGCGACGACCGCCTGTTCAAGCCGCGCGCCCTCCTCGAGCTGCCGGGCCGCCCCTACGAGCTGCTCGTCACCGATCTGGCCGGCTGGCGCCCCGGCAGCGGCCGCGTCTGGTACCTCGACGCGCGCACCCCGCCGAGCGCGACCCTCACCCCGGTGCTCGAGGGCCTCAGCCTGCCGCACCAGATCACCCTCGGCCCCGAGGGCTGGATCTACGTCGGCGAGGACACCCGCATCACCGCGTTCCCGCCCGAGGCGGTCGGGCCCGACGGCGCGATCGACGACGCGCAGATCGTGACCGTGCTCGACGGCCTGCCCCCGATGGATCGCGACGGCAGCCGCAACAGCTTCCACCCCCTGACCATGTTCGTCTTCGACGAGGCGGGGCACCTCTACGTCAACGTCGGCGCCTACTCCGATCACTGCGCGGGCTTCGTCGGCCGCGAGTGCTGGGAGACCGACGGCATCCTCGACTCGGGCGACGGGAGCGCGCGCGCGGGCGACTGGGGCGCGGTGATCCGCCGCTACGACTACGAGGGCTCGATCGAGGCGGGCTGGACGGCCTCCTACCGCGTGGTGGCCTATGGCCTGCGCAACTCGATGGGCCTCGCCTTCGCCCCGAGCGGCGATCTGCTCCAGGTCGAGAACAGCCGCGACTTCCGCGAGTCCGACCGGCCCTACGAGGAGCTCAACGTCATCCCGCGCGCCGAGCTCGACGGCGAGGTCGCGGCCCACCACTACGGCTGGCCGTACTGCTACGACGTCTACTCCACGAGCGACGAGTGGGCGGGCTACGACTTCCGGTGCTCGCCGGACAACCCGGACTACCGTCCCCCGCACATCCTCTTGCCCCCGCACGGCGCGCCGCTCGGGCTGACCTACTACCACGGCGAGCTGCTCGACGAGCTCGAGGGGCGGCTGCTCGTCCCGCTCCACGGCTACCGCCCGGCCGGCCAGCGCCTGCTCGCCTTCGACGTCGATCCGAACGGCCTGCCCATCCGCACCGAGGGCGCGACGTACCTCGTGAACCCGACCGGCGCGGGCACCAGCGAGGCCGTCCCCTACCCCAGCTTCGCCGAGGGCACCTTCGCCGCGCAGGGCGACTACCTCGTCGAGGCCTGGTACGAGGTCGACGGCGTCCGCCCCAAGGGCGCCCCGGTCGCGCCCTACGTGGGCTCCGACGGCACGCTCTGGATCGCCGACGACAAGAACCGGTCGATCCTCATGATCGGCCGCGCCCAGGGCGCGCTCCCGCCGGTCCAGCGCGTCGACCTCTACCCGGCCTACCGGCGCGCGCTCAACGAGGACCCGGAGCTGCGCGGGCTCTACGACGCGATGGTCGACGGCGTCCTGCGCTCGCCGCAGTGCAGCGGCTGTCACGACGACTTCCGCTTCGTGGACGACGACGCGCAGTACCCGGAGCTCCGCTACCTCGTGAGCCTCGGCAACTGGATCCGGCCCGGCGCGCCGGAGGACAGCATCCTCTACACCAAGCTCCAGCCGCTCGGTGGGGCCGACATGCCGCCGCCCGGGCGCGAGTGGCCCACGACCGAAGACGGCCAGGCCGCGCTCGACGCGATCGGCGCGTTCATCCGCGCGCTCCCGGACGTGACGCCGGCGTTCAACGAGGGCTGGATCGGCGGCCCCTGCACGACCGACGACGACTGCGACTACGACGGCGCCCGGTGCTTCACCGGCTCGGGCCCCGGGTTCTGCACGCTCGCGTGCACCCTCGAGCGCCCCTACTGCCCGGACCGCACGGGGAACGCGACCACCTTCTGCGTCGAGCTCGCCGACGGGAGCGGCGGCTGCGTGGCCCAGTGCGACGCGAGCGACGCGATCTGCCTGGACGGCCAGGGCTGCGAGAGCCGCGCGCGCTTCGGTCAGACGCGCGAGGCGCACGTCTGCCAGTGACGCGGGCGACCCCGTGAGCGCGCCCCGCGACGCGCGCCTCGGGGTGGGCGGCATGGGGCGGAGCCGGTGACGACCACCGCGCTGCGGTAGCTCGCCGAGCGCTCGAGGCGCAGCTGGCTCGAGGACGCAGGTCCCGTGGACACCCTGCTCGAGGATCGCGCCGCGGCGCTCGCGGCTTCCAGCCGGGGGCGGCGGTCAGACCGCGAGCAGCGCGGCCCGCTCCCGCGCGCCGATCTCCTGGGTCGCGTCGTCGAAGGAGAGCGGCTCGAGGAGGGTGAGGCGGGCGAGGATCGCGGCCTGGCGCTCCGCGATCACGGCGAGCTCCTCGTCCCGGCGTCGGGCGTGCGCCGACTGCGCGCTGGCGACGCGGGTGAGCGCGTCGGTCAGGCGGGTCAGCTTCGCGATCGCGCGGCGCTGCTCGGCGAGGCCCTCCTCGAGACCGCGGATCGCGTCGGCCTGCCCGGTGTCGTTGGCGAGGCAGCCGACGAGCAGATCGTCGAGGGTCTGGCAGCGCTCCGAGAGGACCGAGACGCGCGACCGCACGACCCCGAGCGCGCTCGCGAGAGACTGCGCCTGGGTGGTCGGCCGGGGCCTCGATCGCTCCTCGGGGAGCGGGACGGAGAAGAGCTCGGGGCGGGTGGGGCGGTCGGCGTCGTTCACGCCTCGGGACAGTGCAGCGGGCGTGCCGACCGGCGCCCGAGCGCTCCGCGAGGCCCCGACCCGGCGCTCACGTGCACTCCACGGACACAGGCTGCGACAACCGGGTCGCAGGCGCTCACGCGACGAGGCGGAGGATGCGCGCCCAGCGCCGCACCCGGGTGCGCGCCCGCGCGATCCAGGCCGGCTCGGCGTACTCCCCCGGCCGCACCGTCACCACGATCAGCGGCAGGGTCGCGGGGCTCGCGGAGTCCCGGTAGCCCTGGCGAGGAGGCTCTCGGCGGCGTCGCACCCGTTCAGGATGGGGCAGCCGCCGGGCCGCGCCAAGGGGTCGGGGTAAGACTCAGGCGGCGGCGGTCGGGCGGATGGAGCGCGCGAGCCGGGGCCGCTCGTGCACCCGCATGGTGATCCCCGGCCCGGCTGGGCGCAGGGTCACCGACGGCCGGAAGTCGAGGCGCTGGCCCGGCACGAGCTCGAGGTGGTAGCGCTGGAGCACGATCGCGAGCAGCAGCGTCGCCTCCATCATCGCGAAGTGGTTGCCGATGCAG
>JAUHXR010000226.1 GCA_030426845.1 Polyangia bacterium
CCGCCTCTGCGCTCGCCTCCGCGCTGGGCTCGAGCGCGGCGGCGAAGCGGCGTACGACCTCGCCCGCGGGGAGGACCTCGTGCACGCCGGAGACGCTCTTGCCGGCCTGGAAGTAGTCCTTGTACGTCATGCCCTCGAGGGACGCCTGCTTGAGCTGCCAGATGCTCTTGAGCGAGTAGTACATGCGCGCGTAGTGCTTGGCCTTGGGGTGGCGCAGGAGCCGGCGCATGAGGAAGCTGGCCTTGGTCCCGACCTTCTCGATGTAGGGCGTGTTGATCACCGCGACGGGCACGCCGCTGATCTTCTCGGTGAGCACGATGTCGCGCTCCTCCGCCTTGAGGATCGCGGCCTTGTAGTCGTCGTGCGCGCGGCACTCCTCGGTCGCGATGAAGCGCGTGCCGAGCTGGGCGCCCGCGTAGCCGAGCGCGAGCGCGTCACGGAACGCGCCCGGATCGCCGATGCCGCCGGCGCAGACGAGCGGGACGCCGAGGTCGCTCAGCTCCTCGATCAGCGCGCGCGGGGTGCTCGCGCCCGCGTGACCGCCGGCGCGGGCGTTCACGCAGATCAGCCCGTCGACGCCGCCGTCGAGCGCCTTCATCGCCCAGCGCCGGTCGGTGACGTCGTGGTAGACGACGCCGCCCGCGGCGTGGACCGCGTCGACGACCCAGCGCGGGTTGCCCAGCGCGGTGACGAAGAAGCGCACGCCCTCGTCGAGCGCGACGTCGACCCACTTGCGCATCCGGTCCTCGTAGACCTTCGAGGACTTCTCGACGATCGCGTTGAACCCGATCGGCCGGTCGGTGATGCGGCGGATCAGCCGGATGCCCTCGCGCAGGTCATGACCGTGCACGAAACGCATCGAGATCGGCTGGATGACCCCGAGGCCGCCCGCCGCGCTCACCGCGGCGATGAGCTCGGGGTTGGAGCACGGGTACATCGCGCCGCAGATCAGCGGCACCTCGACGCCGGCGTGGCGCGTAAAGGCGGTCTGCATCGCTACACCTCCATGAACAGGCGCCGCTCGGCGGGCTCGGCGACTGGCTCGACCTTTCCGCGCTCGGCCGCGCGCAGGAGCTTGAGGATGTGAGGCCCGAGGACGTCGACCTCGGTCGAGACGTAGGCCTCGCCGCCGAAGCGGCGGATGTTCTCCGTCTGGCGCGACAGGACGCCCGCGTCCTGGCCGAAGATGCGGAGCGCGAGCGGCTTGAGCACGGGGACGAGCGGCCAGCCGGGCACCGGCAGGCGGAAGCTCACCGTCGCGTAGAGGTGGGTGCGGTAGTCCGCCTCGGGGGTGAGCGCAGCGGCGACGAAGACGTGGGCCGCGTCGAGCTTGTACTCGACCTGGACGATGCTCGGCAGGAGGAACCGGTCGTAGTGCTCGACCACGCCGCCCTGGGGCGAGAGGACGCGCCCGACGAGGCCCTCGGGGCGCGGCTCGCCGATGTACTCGGCCTCGACGCGATCGTGCCAGCGGCGGACGACCACCTCGACGCGGTTGCGCTTGGGCGTGTCCTGGCGGAACAGGCCCGCGTGGAGGAACGCGGTGTGCGGGACGTCGAGCGCGTTCTCGGCCGTGGCGTGGAGGCTCGCGTCGGCGACGACGTGCTGCTGCACCGACGTGTAGCCGGGGGCGTCGAGGTACGCGAAGCGGAAGGGCTCGACGTCGGGCGCCTCGCCGGGCTCGCCCCAGACCCAGACGTAGCCGTCCTGCTCGCGGCAGGCGTGGGCCGCGACGTCGCGCGAGGCGCCCTCGCTCGCGCCGCACAGCGAGGGGACCTTCTTGCATCGGCCGTCGCGATCGAAGCGCCAGCCGTGGTAGCCGCACTCGAGCTGGCCGCCGCGGACGCGCCCCATGGAGAGGGGGACGTTGCGGTGCGGGCAGCGATCGAGGAGCGCGCCCGGGGCGCCGCCCGCGCCGCGGAAGATCACCAGCGGGACGCCGAGGATGGTGCGCTCGAGCGGCGCGTCGCCGAGCTCCCGGGAGGCGCAGGCCACGTACCAGGCGCGGCTCACGCGGGCCACGGAGCTGGCCTTCGCGTTCGGCGGGGCGAGTCGTGCGCTCACGAGGGAGGGTTGTAGCGTGGACGCGCCGGCGCAGCACCCGTAACTTCGGCCGCGGTGCCGGACAGCCTCTACGACGAGCCGGCGTACTACCGGGCGCTGTTCCAGGAGCGGGCCGCCGACGTGGCCTTCTATCGCGCGGCCTGCGCGGGCGCGGAGTCGGTCCTCGAGCTCGGCGCGGGCGAGGGCCGGGTGAGCCTCGCGCTCGCGGCGGACGGGGCGCGGGTGGTCGCGGTGGAGCAGGCGGTCGCGATGCTCGCCGGGCTCGAGGCGCGCCGCGCCGAAGCGCCCGCGGAGGTGGCGGCGCGGGTCGAGCCGGTGCGCGCGGACGCGACCACCCTGCGGCTCGAGGCGCGCTTCGGCCGGGTGATCCTGCCGTTCAACGTGATCGCGCACTTCCACGACGACGCGGCGCTCGGGGCGCTCCTCGCGGTGGCGCGCGCCCATCTCGCGCCGGGGGGTCGGGTCGCGCTCGACAGCCTGACGCCAGACGACGGCCTGCGTGACGGCGCGGCCGCGGTGCCGCGGCTCGTCCACCCGCGGACGGGCGCGGTGTGCCGGCTCGAGGAGCGCTACACGTGGGACGCGGCGAGCGCGGTGCTGACGGTCGAGACGGTCCTGGTGGAGCGCGAGACCGGCGCGCGGCAGAGCCTGACCCTGCGGATCCGCCAGCGGACCGAGGCCGAGGTCGCGGACGCGCTGGCGGAGGCGGGCCTCCGGGTGATCGAGCGCGCGTCCCTCGGCGACGCCGTCGCCTTCGTCGCCGAGGCGCGGTAGGGGACCGTCCGCACCGCTACAGGCGGGCGACGATCTCCTCGGTGACCTCCCAGAGGCGCTCGGCGAGCGCGGCGTCGCGGGCCTGGCGGCTCGGCTTGGCGATGTTGCAGTCCGCGAAGTACTCGCCGCTCACGTCGGCGAGCGAGGGGTGCGTCGCGACGTAGCACTGGGTGGCCGCGCCCTGGGGGATGCTCTTCATCGCGAGCGCCGACGCGATGGGGATGACCACGCGGACGGCGAGCGACATGTGGCGGCTCAGGTTGGTCGCGATGACGCCGGGATGTACAGAGCTCGCCGTCTTGCGGGTGCCCTCGAGGCGGGTCGCGAGCTGCGTGGCGAACAGGAGGTTGGCGAGCTTGGACTGGCCGTAGGCGGCGTTCGGCGAGTAGCCCTGCTCGAAGCTCAGGTCGGCGAAGCGGATCCCCTCGGGCGGCGCCCAGGCGTGGGCCGCGCTCGAGAGCATCACGACGCGCCCGGCGTCGGCGAGGCGATCGAGCAGGCCGGTGACGAGGAGGAAGTGCCCGACGTGGTTGGTCAGGAACTGGAGCTCCTGGCCGTGCTTCACCTCGCGCTGAGGCAGGGCCATGATCCCCGCGTTGCAGAGCACGACGTCGAGCGGGCCCTCCGCCGAGGCGCGCTCGACCGCGTCACGGACCGAGGACGGCTCGGAGAGCTCGCAGGCGACGGGCGCGTGACCCTGGCCGCCGATCGTGGCCAGCGCGGCCGCGGCCTTCTCCTCGGTCCGCGCGAGCCCGACGACCCGCGCCCCCCGCATCGCGAGCACGCGCGCGCTCTCCTGCCCGAGCCCGGAGCTCACCCCCGTGATCAGGACCGTCTTGCCCGTGAGGTCGATCCCCTCGGTGACCTCCTCCGCGGTGGACGCGTAGCCGAAGCCGCTCGCCCCTCGCCGCCCTCGGATCATCGCGACCAGTGACATGCGGCTAGCCTGGAGCGACGCGCCCTCCGTGACCAGCCCGCGCCACGCTTCTTCACGAAACCACCCCGGGCGATCGGGCGCGGGCCGGACGTCGCTGCGATGACTCTCACAGCGACGCGGAGGGTTCGGCCCCAGGGTGTACAGCCCTGCGCCGCTTTCTCGCGCCCTCGCCAACGAATGGAGCGTCTCCACGTGTCGACGAACAGCGACTTCGCCAAGTGCCCGGTCATGCATCACGCGCAGACCGCGGTCGGATCCACCGCCAACCAGCACTGGTGGCCCGATCAGATCAACCTGCGCGTCCTCAAGCCGCGCGCGCCGAGCCCGCTCGGGGCCGACTTCGACTACGCCGAGGAGGTCGCCAAGCTCGACGTCGATCAGCTCAAGAAGGACGTCGAGGCGGTGATGACGTCGTCCGAGACGTGGTGGCCGGCGGACTACGGGCACTACGGGCCGTTCTTCATCCGGATGGCCTGGCACTCCGCCGGCACCTACCGGATCACCGACGGGCGCGGCGGCGGGGGCGCCGGGATGCAGCGCTTCGCGCCGCTCAACAGCTGGCCGGACAACGCCAACCTCGACAAGGCGCGGCGCCTGCTGTGGCCGATCAAGCAGAAGTACGGGCGGAGCCTGTCGTGGGCCGACCTGATCCTGTTCGCGGGCAACCACGCGATCGAGGCGATGGGGCTGCCGACCTTCGGCTTCGCGTTCGGGCGCGCCGACGAGTTCGACCCGCGCGAGGACGTGAACTGGGGCCCGGAGACGACGTGGCTCGGTGACGAGCGCTACCGCGGCGACCGCGAGCTGATGAACCCGCTCGGCGCGGTGCAGATGGGGCTCATCTACGTGAACCCGGAGGGCCCGAACGGGACGCCCGACCCGGTCGCGGCCGCGCGCGACATCCGCGAGACGTTCAAGCGGATGGCGATGAACGACGAGGAGACGGTGGCGCTGATCGCCGGCGGGCACACGTTCGGCAAGTGCCACGGGGCCGCCCCGGACAGCCACCTTGCGCCGGCGCCCGAGGGCGCGCCGATCGAGGAGCAGGGCCTCGGGTGGCGCAACTCGTTTGGCACCGGCAAGGGCGGCGACACGATCACCGGCGGGCCCGAGGGCGCGTGGACGACCGCGCCCGCCCAGTGGGACATGAACTACCTCGAGAACCTCTGGGGCTACGAGTGGGAGAAGACCAAGAGCCCCGCGGGGGCCTGGCAGTGGACGCCCAAGGACGAGGCGGCCAATGGCACGGTGCCCGACGCGCACGATCCTTCGAAGCGACACGCGCCCATGATGCTCACCACCGATCTGTCGCTCCGTGAGGACCCGGAGTACGCAAAGATCTCGAAGCGCTTCCTCGAGCACCCGGACCAGTTCGCCGACGCCTTCGCGCGCGCCTGGTACAAGCTCATCCACCGCGACATGGGGCCGCCCTCGCGCTTCCTCGGGCCGCTCGTTCCGTCGGAGACGCTGATCTGGCAGGACCCGACGCCGCCGGTCGACCACCCGCTCGTCGACGACGCGGACGTGGCCGCGCTCAAGGCGAAGATCCTCGCCGCGGGCCCGTCGCTGGCCGCGCTCGTGCGCACCGCCTGGGCGTCGGCCGCGACCTACCGCGACACCGACAAGCGCGGCGGCGCGAACGGGGCGCGCATCCGCCTGGCTCCCCAGAAGGACTGGGCGGTGAACCGGCCGGCCGAGCTCGCCGAGGTGCTGCGGGCGCTCGAGGGCGTGAAGGCCGACTTCGACGCGGGCGGCGCCAAGCGCGTCTCGCTCGCCGACCTGATCGTGCTCGGCGGAGCGGCCGCGATCGAGGCGGCGGCCAAAGCCGGCGGGCACGACGTCACGGTGCCGTTCGCGCCGGGACGCACCGACGCGACCGACGAGATGACCGACGCGGAGTCCTTCGCCTACCTCGAGCCGACCTTTGACGGTTTCCGCAACTACCTCGCGCCCGGGCACTCGCGCTCGGCCGAGGACCTGCTCATCGAGCGCGCGTGCCGGCTGTCGCTCAACGCGCCCGAGATGACCGCGCTCGTCGGCGGGCTTCGCGCCCTCGGGGTGAGTGAAGGATCGCACGGCGTGTTCACCGACCGACCGGGCGCGCTGAGCCACGACTTCTTCGTGAACCTGCTCGACAACGGGACCGAGTGGCGAGCGGCGGGCGACGGGGTCTACGAGGGCGTGGACCGCGCGAGCGGCGACGTGAAGTGGACGGGGACGCGGGTCGACCTGGTGTTCGGCTCGAGCTCCGAGCTACGCGCGGTCGCGGAGACCTACGCCGAGGCGGGGGGCGAGGCCGCCTTCGTGGGCGACTTCGTCGCGGCCTGGGTGAAGGTCATGCGGCTCGACCGGTTCGACCTCGGCTGAGGCCGGCCGAGCTCGACAGCGCGCCGGCGGGGGCTTCGGTCGTCGCCGGCGCGGTCGGGTGCGGGAGTGGGGTGGCGGCGTGCGCTTGGTCGCGGGCACGGGCACGTTCTGTGGGTGCGCTCAGTCGCCGTAGGCGACCCAGGCGGCGCGGGCTTCGACGCACTTGGTGTTGTTCCAGGTGCGGTACTCGATCGTGAAGCTGTCGAACTCGGTCTGCACCACGTAGACCATCAGGCGCGCGTTCTGGCCGGCCGCGATGTCGAACATCGAGAGCGAGACGACGACCTTGGGCGGGCGTGAGAACGGCTCGGGGAAGCGCACGGTCTCGCGGAACGTGCGCGGGCCGTGGCCCTTGTGCAGCTCCCACTCGAGGTTCTTCGAGCTGGCCTGATGCTCTCCCGATTGGATCTTCACGTCTCCTCCGTCGCGCGACCCTACCGCGGAGATCCGACCGGTAGAAGCGCAATCACGGGCTCATCGCGGCCGCGCCGCCCTGACGCCAGGCGAGCAGGATGGCCTGCTCGATCGCGCGGATCATCGACGCCCGACCGCTGCCGGTGCACGCGACCCACGGGATGTCCTGCTCGGAGCAGCGCTTGCGCACCGAGCGGCCGAGGGTGGTGCGCACGTAGCGCATGATCACGACCGCGCTCGCGCGCGCGATCTCGCCCTCCATGTTCCGGAGCT
Source organism: Polyangia bacterium (assembly GCA_030426845.1). Lineage (GTDB taxonomy): Bacteria > Myxococcota_A > Polyangia > Polyangiales > Sandaracinaceae > JAUHXR01. The sequence goes on from JAUHXR010000226.1 coordinate 6,830, forward strand.
GGTCACCCCAGTTGCTGTTCCAGCCGGTGCGCTCGAAGAGCAGCGTCACGTTCGGCCAGAGCTCGCGGAAGTGCGCGGTGATCGCCTCGTCCTGGGCGGTCTGGGTCTCGTTGCCGCCGACGACGAGGACCATCCCGTAGAAGTCGGCCGGGTCGGCGCTCGGCGGCACGACGAGGCCCGACTGGCTGCGCCGCTCGAAGACCTCCTTGTACTTCTGGTAACGCGGCTCGAGGCCGACCACCGCGTCGTCGCCGCCCAGCGCCCGGATGTCGTCGAGGAGCGCCTCCGCCTTGCCGAGCGCCCACTCGTCGTCGACGTCGAGGACCGCGTGGAACGCCGCCGCGAGCTCGCCCGCCGCCTGGTCGAAGCGGCCCATCGCCTCGAACATCGTCGCGCGCAGCACCCGCGCGTCGAGGGGCTCGAGCGCCGAGCGCCACGGGCCGTCCGCGTCCGCGAGGAGGTCCACCATCTGCTCGCGCAGCTCCGGCTCGTGGGCGAGCTCGACCATCGTGTCGAACGCCTCGGTCGCCCGCTCCCGGTGCGCGCCCGGGGCGCCGGCCGCGGCGTCGCGCATCGCGTGGCTCTCGCGGAGCACCGTCCGCGCCGCGTCCCAGCGACGCTCGAGCGAGTGCTCCGGCTGGCGCGCGAGCGCGAGGAGCGCGTCGAGCGCCGCGGGGAGGAACCGGATGAGGCGCGTCTCCGAGAGGACGTCCAGGCTGCGCGGACCGAGCCCCTCGTAGAGCCGCTCGGCCAGCTCGACCGCGACCTCGGCGTCGACCAGCTCGAGCGCGGTGAGCGCGCGGCGGATCATGTAGTCGGGCACGCGGGTGCGCGCCTCGAGCACCTGGCGGAGGAGGTCGCGCGAGTAAGGGACGCGCGCGAGGTCGGTCTGCTCGGCGAGCGCAACGGCCAGCGCGAGGCGGGCGCCGTCGAGCGGACCGAAGCGGCCGTAGCGCTCCGGGTCGGCGCCCATCCCGGCGACCGCGCGCTCGAGGTAGGGCACCGCCTCGTCGCCGTCGCCCCGCGCGAAGAGCGCCATGCCGAGGCAGAAGTCACCGTGGCTGCGCCCGCCCGACGCGGCCGCGCTGCTCTGCTCGAACGCTCCCCAGCCCGGCTCGAACTGCGCGGCGAAGTCGCCGAGCAGCGACTCCTCGGGCGGCAGCCGGACGTCGGCGAGGCTGCGCAGGCCGCACTCGATGAGGCCGAGGTCGGCGAGGATGTCCGAGCGCACCGTGTCGTCGGCCGCGGCGAGCTGCGGCTCGAGCAGGCGGCGCGCCCCCGCGAAGTCGCCGCGCAGCCGCGCGCAGTGGGCCCGCCTCCGCTGGAGGAGGATCTCGAAGTCGGCGGGGAGATCCGGGTCCTCCGCGAGCAGCGGCAGCGCGGCGAGGAGGACCTCGAGGAGCCGGCGCGCGTCCGCCTCGCGGCGCTCGCGGATCAGCGACGAGGCCGCGTCGAGGACGTCCCGCGCGAGCGCGACCCCCGCGCGCCCGACGACGCCCGGGGTGAGGTAGCGCGCGGCCTCCCCGAAGCGCTGCTCGCGCCGGAACGCCTCGAAGACGATGGAGACCACGCGCTCGGCGTAGCCGGTGCCGGGCCGGGCCAGCTCGCGCGCGAGCTCGGGGCGCTGGGCGAGGAGCTCCACGACCCGCTCGTGCTCGCCGCGACGCTGGAAGCCGACGATCGCGCCGCACGCGTACCAGGCGCGCCGCTGGTCGGACGCCTCGGGGAAGTCGAGCGCGAGCGGGCGGCCCTCGAGCACGGTGAGGAAGCCGCGGTGAAAGTAGCTCTGGTGCCGGTCGAGGTTGAGCTGGATCACCTCCTCGACGAGATCCTCGACCTTCTCCGCCGACAACGACCCATGCACATCCGCAACCGACGCCACGATCGACCGCATCAGCACCTGATCGAGGGTGGTGAAGGACGGCGGGGTCTCGTCGGGGGGCGGGCTCGTGTCCGGCTCGCGCTGGCTGGCTGGCACCTCGTCGAAGTCCGAGCCGAGGTCGGCGCCGAACGGATCGGTGCGGGGGGCGTGACGCTCGCGCTCGCGGGTCTCGTCGCCGAGCGCCTCGAAGCGCGCCGCGTCGAAGTCGCTCCACACCGGGTAGGCGCCCTGACAGCTGATGACGTCGAGGAAGAGCGTCACGTGGGGCCGCGGGAAGGTCGCGGCCATCCGGCGGATCGCGGCCACCATGCGGCTGCGCGGCGGCGGCTCGATGGACTGGATGTCCGCGACGAGCCCGTCCCGGTGGGGCAGCTTGAGGAAGTCGAGGAACGAGACGAGCAGGCGCTTGCGCTGCTTGAGGTGGAAGTGCGAGAGCAGCACCGCGGCGAGCTGCGAGTTGGGCAGCCGCCGCATCCGCGAGACGTGCTCGGCGCGCTTCTCGGGTGTCCACCGCTCGACGCTCTGACGGCGCACCCGGTAGTGCCGCGCGACGGCGCCCACGAGCGCCTTCTCGACCTTGGGGTGATCGAAGCCGAGGAGGGCGATCTCGCGACGCAGGGGCGGGTCGAGGTCCTTCCAGACCCCGAGCCACGTCTTGCCCGTGCGCACCCCACCCACCACGCTGGCCGTTTATAGCAAGCCGGCGGCCGCGGTGGGGCCCTCAGAGGTCGTCGGGGTCGACGAGGGTGATGCGCCCGCTCGGCGGCTCGAGCGCGTCGACCGCCTGGATGTCGGTCGCCTCGTCCTCCATCGCCATCGGCCCCACCCCCTCGAGGACGAGGTCGACATCGGCGAGCGAGACGCGCGGGCTCGTGTCCTCGCGCAGCGGGACCGGCTCCTCGCCGCGGAGCTGGGCCTCGGTGAGGCGGAGGGTGGTCGCGCGGCGAGAGCGCGCCTCGGGGGTCCGCGTCGACCCGGTCCGCGGGATGCCGGTCGCCGCCTCGACCAGGGGCGCGGTCGGGTCCACGAAGTCGAGCACCGCGGCCGGCGGCTGGTAGGGGATGGGCGTGTCCCCGTCGACTCGCACCGAGAGCGGGAGCCGGCCGGGGGCCGTCATCCGCAAGGGCACCGGGAGCGCGTCGAGCTGCGCGATCCAGACGAAGGAGACCCGGCCGAAGTGAGGCTCGAGGAGCACCGTCCCGAGCCGCGCCGGGGCCTCGCATCGGTGGCCGTCGATCGACAGCTCCACCGCCGGCGGGGCGGGCGTGATCACGGTCAGCTCGTCCCGCTCGGGGCTCATCCCGCGCACGCGGATCGGCACGCCCTCGACCAGGGGCTCGAAGCGCTGCCCGAACGGGCCCTCCTGGTAGAACACCGCCGGCGGCTCCGACTCGTCGACCCGCGCGGACTCCTCGCGCCAGGTCGCGCTCAGGAAGCCGCGTTGCACCTCCTCCAGCGTCGCGTCGGGGCCGAGGCGCAGGGCCGCGCCCGCGCCGAGCCACTGCCGGCGCGGAAACATCAGCGGGAGGGTGTACTCGAAGCACCACGGCAGCGGCTGGCGCCACCACGTCGCCGGGTCGCCGACCACGAGGGTGTCCTCGGTCAGCCGGTGCGCGGGGTCCTCGAGGTTCGGCAGCTCCACCTCGACCGGCGCGTCGAGGACGACGAAGCCCTTGCCGAGCGGGTTGCGCGGGTAGACGCCCGGGTGCGCCCCGCTGCCCGGCTCGGGGACGAAGGGCACCCGCGGGTCGACGCCGCCGTAGGCCTCGCGCCAGGTCACCGGCACGCGGACGAAGGGCTCGGGGGCGCTGAAGCGCGGGCGGCCGCCGGACCAGGTCACCACGCGGCGCCCGACGACGTCGATCAACTTCGCGCGCCCGCCGACCTCGAGGGCGATCGTGCGCTCCGGGACGGCGCGGCCGCCCGCCGCGAAGGCGTAGCCGCGCACCGCCACGTCGGTCTCGCGCTTGAACGGGTAGAACTCGCAGCCCGGCACCAGGCGGGGCATCACGTTCGGGTCGCGCAGGTCGTGGAACAACGGGGCCGCGCGCGACAGCGTCATGCCGCGCCGGCCGATCACGTAGCAGCGCTTCACGAGGGCGTAGGCGCTCGTGGGCTCGCCGGCGAGGGGGAGGACGTCGACGACGGCGTCGTAGCTCGCCCGCGCGGGCTCGCGGCTCATGGCGCGCACTGTACCAGGCGCGGGACGGATCGGAGGGAGCGCCGCCGGCAGCGTCAATCCGCGCGGGCGCGACGCGCCTCCTCGAGGGCGGCGAAGAGCCGGTGCCCGATCACCTGGCGGCCGCGGGGGCTGAGGTGCTTGCCGTCGCTCGCGGCGAGCCCGCGGCGCGCCCACTCCGCGAAGGATCCGGGCCCGCCCATCGCGTCGAGGGTGCTCCAGTAGGCGCAGCCCCGCCGCGCCGCGGCCGCGCGCTGGGCCCGCTCGATCGCGGAGACGTGCGCCGCCGTGACCTCAGCCCCGCCCGAGCGCAGGTGATCGTTGATCCCAACCACGAGGCAGCCCGCCGCGGGCACCGCCCCGCGCACCCGCGCGAGCACCTGCTCGGTCTCGGCGGTGAGCGCGGCCTCGGTCGCGCGACCCCCGGTGAGGCGCCGCAGGTCGTTGCCTCCGTAGTTGAGCGCGATCAGGGCGGGCGCGCGGTGCTGGAGCTGCCCGGCGAAGTGGGCCGCGTCGTGCTCGAGGAGCCGCGGGGTGAACGCGCCGATCATGCTGAGCGTGTCCCAGACGACCCCCGGGCCGTCGTTCTCGAGCACGACCCCGAAGGCGCGGCTCCGGCCCCCGCGGAGCGCTCGGACGGTCGCGGTGTGCGCGCCGGCCGGCCGGCGGAGCTCGCGCCACCGCTCCTCGAGCCGCTCGCTCCGCGTGTCCACCTCGGCCGCGACGCCCGGGCCGAAGTGGAACGCGAGCCGGCCTCCGCGCGGCTGGGCGAGGTACCACAGCTCGGCGCGGGAGACGGCGCGGCGATCGCGGGGTCGGATCGTGCTCTCGGCCCCGCCGGGCGAGTCGACCGAGACGCCGCCGAGGCCGTAGCGGCCGTCCCTGAGGCAGCGCCGGACGATGAAGCAGAGGTCCCATGGCGCGGCGACGCTGAGGCTCGCGGCCCGGTTGAGGTAGTCCCCGGAGTGCGGCTGGAGCAGGACGAAGCCGGGGCCCGCGTCGCCGTAGCGGCCCTGGAAGCGACCGCGCAGGACGTGGGGCAGGCCGTCCATCCCGATCGACGAGTCGCCGAGGTGGACGACCCGCGTGATCGCGCCGGGGGCGCCGGCGGCGGTGCGGTCGAGGGCCTCGAAGAAGCCGGCGAGGGCCTCGGGGCGCTCGATCGGCGGCGCCCCGCCCGGCGCCTGGGGCTCGGGATCGACGAGGCGTGCCGGCGGGACGACGCCGGGAGCCGTCGGCTGAGCGGGCCCGGCCCCTCTCGCCACCACCGCCCACGCGAGCAGCGCGCCGGCCGCCGCGGATGCCCACCACGCACGCATGCCCGCCCGAGCGTAACCGTCCCGGACGCGCGCCGCTCGCTTCGCGGCGACCAGGGAGGTAAATCCGTCCCCGTGCAGTGGCTGATGCGGCACGCGATGCGCGCGCTCTACCCCCGGACCGAGGCGCTCCCCGGCCTCGAGGACACCGACGACGCCGCGTTCCTCGCGCGCTACCGCCAGGAGACCACGCGGCTGATGTGGCTCGGCCTCGTGCTGGCGACCTTCGTCTTCGTCTCGACCCCGCTCCTCACCGTCTACCTGCCGCTGCCGTCGTTCCTGCTGCCGCGCGCGCTCCTCGATCGCCACGCCTACCGCGTGACCTACTCGCGGCTCTACCTGCTGCGGCAGGCGGTGTTCCTCCTGAAGCTGACCGCGGGGCTGTGCTGGGGCAGCCACCCGAGCGTGCGCGCGAAGATGGCGATGGCGCCCTACCCCGCCGATCCGGACACGTGGAGGACGTCGTGAGCCACGTCTCGTTCCGGGCGCGGGGCGAGGACGTCGCGCTCGAGGCGGACTACGTCGTCGTGGGGAGCGGCGCGGGCGGCGCGACCGCGGCCGTGACCCTCGCGCGCGGCGGGGCGGAGGTCGCGCTCGTGGAGGCGGGCGCGTGGCGCGACCCCGAGCACTACCCTTCGAGCACCTACGGCGCGATGCGCGACCTGTTCGACGACTGGGGCGCGCAGGTGACGCGCGGGCGCGCGCTCTGGCCGATCGTACAGGCCCGCACCATGGGCGGGACGACCGTCATCAACTCCGCGATCTGCGTGCGCACCCCCGGCGACATCTTCGCGCAGTGGGAGCGCGAGCGCGGGGTGGGCGGCGACGCGCTCGCCGCGCGGGTGTGGGCCGCCCAGGACCGGGTCGAGGCGGAGCTCTGCGTCGAGGAGGTCCCGCCCGCCGCGCGCGGCCGCAGCAACACGCTCGCGATGCTCGGGGCGGAGCGGCGCGGCTACGAGAGCCACTGGATCCACCGCTACGCCAAGGGCTGCGAGGGGACGGGCCAGTGCCTCCAGGGCTGCCGCAAGCTGCGCAAGCAGTCGACCAACCTCAACTACGTCCCCGAGGTGCTGGAGCGCGGCGGCCACGTGCTGAGCTGCGCGCCGGTCGCGCGCGTGACCCTCGAGGGCAACCGCGCGGTCGGGGTAGAGGGGCGCTTCGAGCACCCGCGGGGCGGCGGCGCGGGCGCGCGGTTCACGGTGCGGGCCCGGCGCGCGGTCGTGCTGGCCGCGAGCGTGACGCATACGCCGGTGATCCTGAAGGCGTCCGGCGTGCGCAGCCCGGCGCTCGGCGAGGGGTTCCGCTCGCACCCCGGCACGGGGGTGTTCGGGGTCTACGACGACCCGGTCGACATGAACACCGGCGCGACGCAGGGCTGGGCCTCGACCGCGTTCCGCGACGAGCCCGGGCTGAAGCTCGAGACGCTGAGCATCCCCTTCGAGATGGTGGCGAGCCGGCTCGCGGGCGGGGGGCTCGAGCTGATGAAGCGGCTGGTCGAGTACCGGCACATCGCGATGTGGGTCCACGCGGTGCGCGCCGAGACCGTCGGCACGGTGCGCCGCGGCCTCTTCGGCAAGCCGGTCGTGCGCTACACGCTGAACGGCGCCGACATGCGGCGCTTCCGCGAGGGCATCCAGCTCGTGGCCCAGACCCACGTCGCGGCCGGCGCCAAGAAGCTGATCCTCGGCATCTACGGGATGCCCTACAGCATCACCCCCGACCAGGTCGGGATGCTCGCCGACGCGCCGCTCGACCCGCGCGCCTACATCGCCGTGCTCAGCCACCTCTTCGGCGGCTGCACGATGGGCGCGGACCCGACGACGTCGGTGACGGACGGCGCGGGGCGGGTGCACGGCTACGAGGGCCTCGTGGTCGCCGACGGCTCGGTCATCCCGAGCAACCTCGGCGTCAACCCGCAGCACACGATCATGGGCCTCGCCCAGGTCTTCGCCGAGGACCTGCTGGCCCGGGCGTGACGCGCGGCGCGGGGGCGCTACAGTCGCCGCGATGCGGACGTTGGGGTACGCCGCGCGGGTCGTCGCGATCGTCTCGGTCGGGGTGTTCGGGCTCGTCTGGTACGCGCTCGGGTGGGCCGAGGCGCTCGGCGAGGAGCACGCCGAGGCCCGGCTCTCGCGGCTGCGGGGCCGGATCCTGCGCTCGACCCTCTCCACCCTCGGGGCGACCTTCATCAAGCTCGGCCAGGTCATGAGCACGCGGCCGGATCTGTTCGCGCCGCCGCTCATCGCCGAGCTCAAGCTCCTCCAGGATCGGCTGCCCGCGTTCTCCGGCCGACGGGCGCGCGCGCAGATCGAGGCGGAGCTCGGCCGGCCGGTGGAGGAGGTCTTCGCCGAGCTCGACGACGCCCCGGTCGCGGCCGCGAGCGTGGCCCAGGTGCACCGCGGGCGCCTGCGCGACGGGACGGAGGTGGCGGTGAAGGTCCTGCGTCCGGACGTCCGCCGCAATACGGAGCGCGACGGCTCCATCCTCCTCGGCCTCGCGGCGCTCGCGGAGCGCGTCTCGGGCGCGGCCCGCCACGCCGACCTCGTCGGTCACGGCAAGCACTTCCTCGACGGGGTCCTCGCGCAGACCGACCTGCGGACCGAGGCGGCGAACTACGAGCGGTTCCGCGCCAACTTCGAGGGCATCGAGCACATCGTCTTCCCGCACGTCTACCCGGAGGCGAGCGGCGAGCGCGTGATGACGATGGACTTCTTCCGCGGCCAGAAGGTCGACGCGATCCCCGAGGCGCTGCGCGTCCAGACCGCGACCCGGCTCCGGCGCGCGTTCCTGAAGATGCTCTTCGACGACGGGTTCCTGCACGCGGACCTGCACCCGGGCAACCTCCTGGTCGAGCCGTGCGGGCGGATCGCGATCTTCGACGTCGGCCTCGCCAAGTCGATGAGCG
>JAUHXR010000227.1 GCA_030426845.1 Polyangia bacterium
GCGACGCGGCCACGACCGCCGACGCCCGAGCGTTCGCCCGCGCCGAGATCGACGCCTACAGCGCGGCCGCGGCCGAGCTCTCCGTCGACTGGGCCAGCGCCAGCCGAGACAGCGCCCGCCGAGACAGCGCCAGCCGAGACAGCGCCAGCCGAGACACGAGCGCGGCTAACGCGAAAGGAGCCGACCGATGAGCAGCCCCGACGTCGCCCCGAAGGACATCCCGATCCTCATCCTCGCGGGCGGCCGCGGCACGCGCCTGATGGAGGAGACCCGCACCGTCCCCAAGCCGATGGTCACGGTCGGGGACATCCCGATCCTGGTGCACATCATGCGCTACTACGCGCACCACGGCTTCCGCCGGTTCGTCATCCTGCTCGGCTACAAGGGCTACATCATCAAGGACTACTTCCGGACGTACGCCGAGCGCGCGTTCGACCTGGTGGTGAAGGTTCGAGCCGGTGAAGCACAGTACGAGACGTTGCGCTCCGATCACCACGACGACTGGGAGATCATCCTGGCGGAGACGGGCGAGCACAGCATGACCGCGCGGCGGCTCCACCTCGCGGCGCGCTACATCGACGCGCCGGTGTTCGGGCTCACCTACGGCGACGGGGTGTCGGACGTGGCGCTCGATCGCGCGCTCGCGTTCCACCGCGACCACGGCAAGCTCGGCACGGTCACCGCCGTCCACCCGCCGTCACGGTTCGGGCGGCTGGTCCTCGACGAGGACGGCTCGCGGGTGGCCGCGTTCCGCGAGAAGGAGACGCTCGCCAACGACTTCATCAACGGCGGCTTCTTCTTCTTCAGTCGCGACTTCCTCGCGCGGCTCGATGACAGCAACATCCCCCTCGAGACCGCGCCGCTCACGCAGCTCGCCGAGGATGGCGAGCTCAAGGCCTTCAAGCACGAGGGCTTCTGGCAGCCGATGGACACGCTGCGCGACCGCCGCTTCCTCGAGGACCTCTACGAGCGCGGCGACGCGCCGTGGCACGTCTGGGGCAGCTGATCAGCCGCGCGCCTGCGCGATGAGCGCGCAGGCCTGCAGACCGACCGCGGGGTCGAGGCGCGGGTCGAGGGGCGCGCCGGCCGCCGCGTCGAGGAAGCGCCCGAGCATGCGCGCGAGCGGACCGGGCGAGCGCGGGACCTCGACGTGCACCGGGGCGCCGTCCTCCACGATCGTGCCCGGCTCGACCGTGAAGTCGATCGACGCCCGGCCGTCGGCGAGCGTCACCTCGAGGCGCCGCGCCCGCGCCGGGGCCTCGCGGGCGAGCGTCAGCGCGAGCGGGGCTCCGTCGAAGCGCAGGGTGAGGCGCGCCTCCTTGCCGTCGCGGGTGAGCGTCGCCGGTGCGTCAGCCGCGTCGATCACGCCGAGGGCGCCGCTCATCGCCCAGCCGATCGAGTGGGCGTGAGCCAGCACGTCCTCCACGACGTCGATGCTGGCGTCGTACGACTTGCGTTCGCCATGGCGGACCTCGGCGGCCGGGTCGGTCCAGGTCAGGGCCATCGCGCGCGGTCCCCCGCGGGCCGCGACGCGCTCCGCGAAGGCCGACAGCAGCGGCGCGAAGAGGAAGACGTGCCCCGTCGCGAGCACGACGTCGCGCTCGCGCGCGCGCGCGACCAGCGCCCCGGCCCGCGCAGCGTCGAGCCCGAGCGGCTTCTCCACCAGGACCGGGAGGCCCGCCTCGACCGCGCGCTCCGCCGCCGCGAGGTGGTCCCGGGCCGCGTTCGCGACGATCACCGCGTCGGGGCGAACGGTCGGCCACTCGCGCGCCACCTGCACCCTGGCGTCGCCTCGCGCACGCGCCCACCCCGCGCACGCGTCGAACCCGCGGCGGGTGTGGAGGCTGACCGTGTGATCGCCGGCGACCGACTCGGTGAGGACGGAGGCGATGACGCGCGCCCAGCGGCCGCCCCCGACGATCGCGACGTGACCGAGGCTCACTCGAGGATGTCGACGATGGTCCCGCGGAAGCCCTTGCGCTCGAGGTAGCCGCGGATCTCGCCCGAGATGTGCCAGGCGAGGTTCACGATCGGCGCGTCGTCCTCGAGGTCGAGCTCGTCGTCCGAGACGATCGGGATCCGGGTGCCGGGGAGGTAGTGGCCGATCTTCATCGAGCCCGGCTTCTCGTGCACGACGCGCAGCGTGTCGACGTCGAGCTCGAGGAGGCGGATCAAGATGGCCGCGCGGCCGGGGAACGCCTTGGCGCGGAGCGGGCCGTGCTGAGCCACGAGCTGGCGCAGCCGGTGGCCCGTGGTCTCGCGCCACTCGTGCACCTGCTGGCGCAGCTCCGCGAACCGGTCCCCGAACGCCTGCTCCTCCGCGAGGACGTCGGCGGGCCGCACCTCCTCGCCGCGCCCGAGGATCACGCGGATGTTGCCGCCGTAGCGCGCCGGGAACTCCACGTGCAGCACCGAGAGGCCGAGCCGCTCGGCCATCGGGTAGAACGAGGTGCAGCTGTAGGTGCGCGGGTGCTCGTGATAGAACGTGTCGAACTGCTTCTTGGCGAAGATGGCGCCGAGGTAGTGGTTCTCGATGACGATCTGCGTGTCGGGCCCGAGCAGCCGCGAGAGGCCCTCGAGGACGTCGCCGAGGTCCTCGATGTGGGCGAAGACATTCGTGAAGGTGATCACGTCGGGCTGACCCACCGCGCTCGCGATCTCGCTGGCGAGCGAGGCGCCGAAGTAGTCGCGGAACACCCGGTGGCCCGCCTCCTCCGCGTCCGCGGCCGCGCCCGTGGGCTCGACCCCGACGGTGGTCGCGCCGCGCTCGGCGAAGAAGCCGAGCAGGCTGCCGTCGTTGCAGCCGATGTCGAGCACGGTGCGGCCCTCGAGCGAGCCGAACCGCTCCTCGACCGTGTCCACGAGCATCTTCATGCCGTTGAGGACGTCGGCGGTGAAGCGCGAGCGGTAGTGGTAGGTCGGCGGGAAGAGGTCGCGCTTGGGGACCTGGAAGCGCTGGTGCGCGGTCACGCACTTCGCACAGAAGAGGATCTCGATGGGGTACTGCTCCGAGACCCGCGAATCTCCAACCGGGACGAGGTCGTCGCACATCGGGTGCTGACCGAGGTCCAGCACCGACGGGAGGGCGGTCCCGCCGCAGACTTCACAGCTATCGATCTCGGGGATCCCAGAGCTCATGTCTCACCGTAGGGGTTGCAGAGGACCAAGGGGGCAGAGGGCCAGGGGGCTCCACTTCCGTGTCCCCCGAGGCCCCTTCGGTTCATGCCCGCGGCTACGGGCCGTAGCGCGCGGTCAGGTAGGCGTCGAGGTGAGCCACATCCTCGGTCGTGAGGGCGCGCGCGTAGGCGATCACCTCCGCGATGTCGCCCTGGAAGCCGCTGCCCTCGGAGACGTCGCGGTCGCCGAGGTGCCAGCGGTAGTCCTGGAACGGGGCGGCGCTGTCGACGTTCTGGCTGATCGCGCCGCTCAGCGCACCGTCCACGTAGGCCCTCGCCTCGTCCGACGTGAGCGCCGCGTCTCGTACGCTCACGAGCCGGTGCCAGTCGCTGTCGAGCTGCGCGGTCCTCCACGACACGATCCCCGACCCCGTGGTCCCGTGCTGCACCTCGAACTCGCCCGTCCCGGCCGAATTGCGGACGTCCAGGAATCCTCCGGCGTTCATTCGGAAGTTGGACGAGGCCTCCATCATGACGCCTGGGTTCGTGCCGCTCCGCGCGACGTAGATGATGGAGATCTGCGCCGCGCCGCCGAGGCTCACCGGGTTCGGCGTGGCGAGCTGGCCGTTGCGCGTGAACCGCACCGCCGGGTGACCGTTGAGCACGTTCGGGTCCTGGGTGACGCCGCCAGCCGCCGACTCGAAGTGGTTGCCTGCGCCGCTGCGGTCCATCCACACGCCCACGGCTCCCATGGCCAGGTCGTCGGCGCGGAGCCACAGGATCATGTCCTCGACGCCCCGGGGCCCGGGGCAGCGGGGGCAGGGGCCGCCGCAGTCGATGTCGGTCTCGCCGGGATCCAGGACGCCGTTCGCGCACAGCGGGGGACCGCCGTCGCCCGGGCCGCTGTCCGGCACGGGGGGACCGGCGTCGGGTCCGCCGTCGCGGTCGGGGCCGCTGTCCATCGGCCCGGAGTCCACGCGGTCGCCGGCGTCGGTCGCGCTGCAGACGCCCGCCACGCACACTTGGTTTGCGGCGCACTGGGAGTTGTCGATGCAGGCCGGGGAGATCCCCGAGACGTCGAGGGTGCAGCTCACCGCCAGGAGCACCAGAGGCGACAACGCGAGCTCTAGCCAGCCGTGGCGAGCGTTCCTCATGCGCGATGAGTCTATCACGGGCCCCCGCGGGGTTGAATGTGCGGCGCGACTCGGTAGCCTTCGGAGTCGGGAGGCTTGGGAGTGCATTCTTACAGGCGAGGAGGGCTCGCCCTGGCGCTTCTGGCGACGCTCGCCACCGGGTGCCCCTCGACGCCTCTCGAGGACGGCGGCCCCGGGATGGACGCGGGCCGCGGCGACGCGGCGACACCGGACAGCGGGGACGCCACGCTCGACGCAGGCTTCGACGCCGCGCAGGACGGCGGTCCCCCCGTGGACGCGGGGCCGCCGGCGGCGCCGTGCGACGGCCCGGCGAACGCCTGCGGCGGCTGCGCCTCGCTCCCGGCGGAGCCGGGCACCGCGTGCGGACGGTGCGGCCGTGACCAGGTCGTCTGCGCGGGCGCCGACGACGTGACGTGCTCGGGAGACACCGGATGCGAAGACGGCGCGGCCTGCGGCTCGGACGCGGACTGCGAGGGCGGCTTCTGCTCGGTCAACGGCTGCGCGCCCACCGGCTGGGTCTACGCGCCGGCCGGCACCTTCGTGATGGGCGCGCCGCTCGGCGAGCGGGGCATCCACACGGGGCGCGAGAACGGTCAGCACACGGTCACCCTGACCCGGAGCTTCCTCGTCTCGCGGACCACCGTGACCCAGGCCCAGTGGGCGGCGCTCATGGGCGGGACGACCCCGTCGATGTTCACCACCTGCGGCCCCGACTGCCCGGTCGTCAACGTGACGTGGTTCGAGATGCTCGAGTACGCGAACGCGATGTCGCGGCGCGACGGGCTGACCGAGTGCTACCGGCTCGAGGGGTGCACGGGCACCCTGGGCGCGGGCTGCGGCCCCGGCCTCGATCACTGCAACGGGTACACCTGCGACCTGACCCCCCTCGCGCTGCCGGACCTCGACTGCGACGGCTACCGGCTGCCGACCGAGGCGGAGTGGGAGTACTTCGCGCGCGCCGGGACGACCGCGCCCTTCGCGACGCCGGCCGGCACCTACGACAACTGGTCGCCCGACGTCTTCGACGCGGAGATGGACTCTGCGGCCTGGTACATCGACAACAGCGCGGTCAGCTACACACCGGCCTACGACTGCTCGATCTGGTGGCCCACCGCCGGCCCCTGCGGCCCGCACCCGGTCGGGCTCAAGCTGCCCAACGCGTGGGGGCTCTACGACATCGCGGGCAACGTCTACGAGCGGGTGTTCGACTGGTCGGGCGACTACCCGCCGCCCGGCAGCTCGGTCACGGACCCGACCGGCCCGGCGACCGGGACCCAGAAGCGGATGCGCGGCGGCCCGTTCAACCTCTGGGGGCAGTACCTGCGGGTGGCCTACCGGACGGGGCCCATCCCCGCGTCGGCCTACTACAACGTCGGCTTCCGCCTCGTGCGGACCGTCCCCTAGTCACCCGCAACAGCGATCCATGGCAAATCCCACCGGCCCTCGCCGCGCGACTCGGCGTCACTCCTCCTCGAGATGCCCTTGGCATTCCTCGTCGTCGTTCCTTGATTGGCACGGCGATGGCTCACCGGGACTTGCCATTCACTGCTGTTCCGGGTGACTAGCGCCATGTCTTCCGCGTCCGCGGAGCCGCGCCTCGACGGTCGGATCGAGCTCCTGGGCCTGCCGGGGGCCGGCAAGACGACGTGGCTCGCGCAGGCCCTCGTCGGCCGCGCGCAGGGCGTAGCCACGCGTGAGGCGTTCGAGGCCTGCGTCTCGGCCGAGCACGCCTTGCGCGGCCGTGCGGCGCGGTGGGGGGACTTCGCGCGGTTCGTCGCGGCCCGGCCTCGCCTCGCGCGCGGGCTGATCACCTACGCGGCGTCCATCGGGGGCGCTCGCCGTCGGGATCGCGCGCGGCACGTCTACCGGCTCCTGCGCCACCTCCACAACCAGGCGCTCTACCGCGCGAGCGGCGCGTGGCTGCGGCCGGTGCTCGACCAGGGGCCGATCCAGCAGCTCTGGGCCATCGCGATGCTCGAGGTGCCGGCCGACGCAGCGCTCGAGGCGGCCTTCGACGCGCTCGACGGCTGGCTACCCGCGGGCGTGATCTGGATCCAGGTGGACCCGGCCCTCGCGCTGACGCGCATGCGGGCGCGGCTCGCGGAGCGCGGGGCGCCGGACGGCGACTTCGAGGAGCGCGCGTCCGGCCTCACGGCCGACGACTTCGCGCGCGGCGAGCGACACTTCGCGCAGATCGCGGGCGCCCTCGAGCGGCGCGGGGCTCGGGTCGAGCGCGTCCGCGGAGACGCGGCTGTCCACGATCCGACCGCGCTTCAGGCGCTCCTCGACGGCTGACGCGCCCGGGCGCGCGGGCCGGCCGAGGCCGTGCGACAACGAAGGGTGAGGCTCTTCAGACGGGGGGATCTATGAGCTCGCGGTCGTGAGCCACGCCTGGAGCATCAGCACAGCCCACACGTCGGGGGCTCGGTTGCGCCGGCCGGCCCGGTGCTCCGACCAGCGGCGCGCCACCAGGTCCGCGTCGAGGAGGCCAGCCCGTCGGATCGCGTCGGGCGCGAGGAGGTCGTCCGCCCACGCGCGGAGGGGCCCGCGCAGCCACTCGTGGATCGGCACGCCGAAGCCCATCTTCGGCCGCTCCATCATCGCGCGCGGCAGGTACCGCTCGACGAGCGTGGTGAGCGGCCACTTCGCGCGGCCGTCCCGGCGCTTGAGCGCGGTGGGCATCCGGAAGGCGCGCTCGACCACGCGGTAGTCGAGGAGCGGCGCGCGGACCTCGAGGCTGACCGCCATCGAGGCCCGGTCGACCTTCACGAGGATGTCGTCCGGGAGGTAGCCGACGACGTCCAGGTAGCTCGCGAGCTCGATCAGGTCGCCGTCGCGGAGGGCGGCGTCGGGGGCGAGGCCGACGACCCGCGCCGGATCCGGGTTCGTCCCGAGCACCACCGGCCGGTCCTCGCGCCACACCGACAGGAGCTGCCGGTAGAAGTCGGTGGCGGAGCGCGTAGCGAGGAGCCGGCGCGCGAGCGCGAGGCGGTCGCGCTGCGCGGCGAGCGGTCCGCGGTCGGCGTGGCCCAGGAGCCCGGACAGCGAGGCGAGCGCGCGGGTCCCCGGGCGGCGCAGCGGCCGGGGGACGCGCGAGACGGCGTCGTAGACGCGCTGCGCGTGCGGGTAGCGATCGTAGCCGGCGAACAGCTCGTCGCCGCCGTCCCCGGAGAGGCACACCGTCACGTGCTCGCGGGCCATCCGCGAGACGAGGAAGGTCGGTATCTGCGAGACGTCCGCGAAGGGCTCGTCGTAGATCGTGGCGAGGCGGGGGATCACCTCGCGCGCGTCGTCCGGGCTCACCCGCAGCTCGGTGTGATCCGTCCCGAGGTGCGCGGCGACCGCGCGGGCGTGGTGCGACTCGTCGAAGCCGGGGAAGTCGAAGCCGATCGAGAAGGTCCGCACCGGCCGCGGGGCGATCCGCTGCATGACGGCCGTGACGAGGCTGGAGTCGATGCCGCCGGAGAGGAACGCGCCGAGCGGCACGTCCGACTCCATCCGGAGCTCCACCGCGCTGAGGAGCAGCGCCTCCAGGCCGTCCACCGCGTCCTCGGGTGCGCCCGCCAGCGGCGAGGCCTGCCCGGCCGCGCGCGCCTCCGCCGCGCTCCAGAACCGCGTGAGGGGAGGCCGGTCGCCGGGCCTCGCCCGCCCGACCTCGAGGCGGCGCACGCCTCCCGGCTCGAGCTTGAAGAGCCCGCGCTGGATGCTCCGCGTGCCGGGCGTCGCGTTGAAGCGGAGGTAGGAGGCGAGGGCGTCGCGATCGATGTCGAGCGAGAAGCCCGGCAGCGCGCGGATGGCCGACAGCTCCGACGCAAAGACGAAGCGCCGCTCGACCCAGCCGTAGTAGAGCGGCTTCTTGCCGACCCGGTCCCGCGCGAGGTGGAGCGTCCGCGCCTCGCGATCCCAGATCGCGATCGCGAACATCCCGTTGGCGCGCTCGAGCGCCGGGCCGACGCCCCACCGCGCGATCGCCTCGACGAGGACCTCCGTGTCGGACGTGCCCTCGAACGCGCACCCCTCGGACTCGAGCCGCGCGCGCAGCTCGCGGAAGTTGTAGATCTCGCCGTTGTAGGAGAGGACGTAGCGGCCGCGCTTGTCCGCCATCGGCTGGTGACCGCTGGGGCTGAGGTCGAGGATCGACAGGCGGCGGTGGCCGAGCGCGACCGCGGCGTCCGGGTCGACGTAGACGCCCTCGTCGTCCGGCCCGCGGTGGCGGATCACGCCCGTCATCACGCGCACGTCCTCGGCGAGCCCGGCCGGGCCCTCGAGGCTGACGATTCCGGCGATGCCACACATCCAGGTCCTCGCTCTTAGCAGGCAGTTGCGCGCCGCGCGCGATCGTTCGGTGACCCCGGAGCCGACGGCTGCTAAGGCTGCCCGGTGCCGCGAGCGCAGACGGCCCACACCGACGCGGTCCTGTTCCTGCCGAACGTGGAGGGCGGCGGGGCCGAGCGCGTGATGGTCCAGCTCGCGGGCGGCCTCGTCGAGGCGGGGCATCGCGTCGATCTCGTGCTGGGGCGAGCCCGGGGGCGCTACCTCTCCGAGATCCCGGGCGCGGTGCGGGTGGTCGAGCTCGGCGTCGACCGGGCGCTCGCCTGCGGCCCGGGGCTCCTCGCGCACCTCCGGCGGGCACGCCCGCGCGCGCTCCTCAGCACCATGAATCACGTGAACCCGGTGGCCATCGGGGCCGCGCGGGCCAGCCGGACGGGCGTCCGGGTGGTGGTGCGCGAGGCGAGCAACCTCTCGGGGCAGCTCCGGGACGCCGACACCCTGCGCGGCCGGCTCACGCCGCTCGCGGTGCGGCTCACGTACCCGTTCGCGCATCGCGTGGTCGCGGTGTCGGAGGCGGCCAAGGCCGATCTCGTCGCGCACACCGGCCTCGCGCCGCGCTCGATCGCGGTCGTGTACAACCCCGTCGACTTCGAGACGATCCACCAGAAGGCGCGCGCGCCGGTCGAGCATCCGTGGCTCCAGAAGGGGCAGGCTCCGGTCGTGGTCGCGGTCGGCCGGCTCAGCCCGGAGAAGGACTATCCCGTCCTGCTCGACGCGTTCGCCGGGCTCGCGGCCGACACCGACGCGCGCCTGCTGATCTGCGGCGAGGGCGCGGAGCGCGGGCGCCTCGAGGCGCAGATCACGCGGCTCGGCCTCGCGGAGCGCGTCGAGCTCGCGGGGTTCGTCGACAACCCCTACGCCTACATCGCGCGCGCCGCCGCGCTCGCGCTGCCGTCGCGCTGGGAGGGCCTGCCGAACACGCTCATCCACGCGCTCGCGCTCGGCACGCGGGTCGTCGCCACCGACTGCCCGGGGGGCTCGTCCGAGATCCTCGAGCGGGGGCGGTGGGGCGCGCTCGTGCCGGTGGGCGACGCGGACCGGCTCCGCGGCGCGCTCCGTGACGCGCTCGAGGGCCCCGCGCCGAACCGGCCCGACGCGGCGTGGCGCAAGCGCTTCGAGCTCGCCGAGGTGCTGCGGCGCTACGAGGCGCTGCTCGGCCTCGCCGCCGCTACGTAGACGCCGAAGGGGTGAACGCGCCCCCGCGGGACCGCATCTGAGGCTTGTTGACCCACGCTCGAACCCATAACGTCTGCGCCCCGATGTCTCTCACCACGCACGCCATGGAGGCGACCGAGGCCGACGTCGCGCGCCTCGGGGCGCTGTTCGCGGAGAACGACGACCCCAAGGACGCGCGCGCGCTGCGCTGGCGCTACCTCGAGAACCCGACGGGCCGCGTCTTCGTCGACCTCGCGATCGATCCGGGCGCCGACACGGTCGCGGGCGCCTACTGCGTCTCGCCGGCCCGCTTCCGCGTGGGGGGCAAGAAGGTCCTCGGTGTGCAGTCCATCGACACGCTCACCGACGCCCGCTACCGCGGCCGCGGCCTGTTCCAGAAGCTCGCGCGCTCCTGCTACGACCGCTGCGCGGAGGGCGGCGCGGCGCTCGTCTATGGGTTCCCCAACGGCAACTCGGCGTTCGGGTTCTTCGAGCGGCTCGGCTGGACGCGGCTCGACCCGGTCCCGTTCCTCATCCGGCCGCTGCGGGCGCGCTACGTGCTCGAGCGGGTGACCGAGCGGCTCGGCGCGCCGGCGTGGCTCACCGAGCGCCTGCCGCAGGCGCCGCTCCTCGCGACCGCGGACGTCGCGCCCCCGCGCGGGCAGGAGATCCGGGTGGAGACGGAGTTCGGCGACGGGTTCGACGCGGTCTGGGAGGCCTTCGCGGGCGACGTGGACGTCGCGCTCGAGCGTGACCAGGGCTATCTGCGGTGGCGGTTCACCGCCAACCCGATCGGCCGCTACAAGACGCTCGCGCTCTACGAGCGCGGGGAGATGATCGCCTACGTCATCTTCCGCGTCGCGGACAAGCACGGCGGCCGCGTGGGCTACGTGATGGAGCTGCTCCACCGCCCGGGTCGGCAGGCCGAGGCGCGCCTCGTCCTGCGGCAGGCCCTCGTCGAGTCGGCGCGCGCCGGCGCGGACGTCGCGCTCGGCTGGTGCCTCGACGCGTCGCCGAACCGCGCGGCCTACCGCGGGGAGGGCTTCGTGACGCTGCCGGAGCGCGTCCGCCCGATCGAGCTGCACTTCGGCGCGCGGCACCTCGCGAGCGGCCAGACGGCGGTGTGCAACCGCCGCAGCTGGTACCTGAGCTACTGCGACTCGGACACGGTATGACCGCAGAGCTCGCCCATGGTCTGGCTGCGCATCCCGTGGTCGTCCGCGAGGGCTCGGTAGCGGCGGAGGACCTGCTCGAGGAACGCGAGGTTGGCGTCGAGGTCGCGCCCGAAGTTGTGCGGGTGCCACCACAGGTGGAAGACCTCGCCCCGGGTGGCCGCGTCCCGCATCGCCCGCGTGATGCGGCGCAGCTTCAGCCGGTCGAGGTGGCGCAGGCGCCGCGCGTAGGGGCGGAGGAACGCGCTCGCGGTGAGCTCCGAGACGCCGTCCCGGCGGCGCGGCGTCGCCGGCACCGAGAGGCGCCCGGTGACCGGGACGTAGCTGTCCGAGAAGCGGAGCACGCGCTGCGGCACGGACTCCTCCTCGAGGCGGCGCGGCCGCAGGACCGGGTGCTGGCGGTTGACCCGGTAGCCCACGAAGCCGGCCGTTCGCAGCGCGCCCGCGTAGCTGCGCTGCCACTGGTTGCGTGGGAGGACGAGGGTGCGCGTCGCGAGGCCGCGGGCGGCCGCGATGGCGCGGGCCGCCTCGAGATCGGCCGCGAACGCCTCCGCGTCCTGCCCGGGCTCGAGGCAGTAGTAGTGCGAGAACGTGTGGCTCGCGATCTCCTGGCCCTCGGTGTCCGCGATGCGCGCGATGAGGCTCGGCGCGTAGTGAAACGGGTCGTCTCGCTCCCCGTCGCCGATCGCGTCGAGGTGCGGGTAGGGCGAGAGGTTGGCGTCGTCGTAGCGGGGCCGGACCGCGGGCAGGTGGTCCATGAGCTCGGCCTTGTCGCGCGCGAACAGGAAGCCGACGGTCGCCCAGGTGCAGCGCACGTCGTAGCGCCGGAAAAGGTCGAGCATCGCGGGCACGGCCTGCTGGACCCCGAGCAGGTTCTCCCGGTAGCCGTCGATGGACACGACGTCGCGCACCCCCCAGTACAGCTCGAAGTCGAGGGAGATCACGAACGAGCCGGGGCCCGATCGGCGATCGCGAGGAGCGGTCGGCACACGGGAGGTCTACGGCGCGGCCGGACGGATGGCCAGGGCCAGGCGGGCGCGCGATGTGCGGCATAGTCGGCTTCTGGGCGGGGCCCGGCGCCTACGACGGGCAGGGCGCCGGCCAGACGGTGGGCCGGATGGCGGACGAGCTGCGTCACCGCGGGCCCGACGACGCCGGGGTGTGGTCCGACCCGGAGCTCGGGGTCGCGCTCGGCCATCGACGCCTGTCGATCGTCGACCTGAGCCCGACGGGGCACCAGCCGATGGTCAGCGCGAGCGGGCGCTTCGTCCTCTGCTTCAACGGTGAGATCTACAACCACCGCGCGATCCGGGCCCGCCTCGACGTCCCGCTGCGCGGCACGTCGGACACCGAGGTGCTCCTCGCGGACATCGAGGCGCGAGGGCTCGAGGCCGCGCTCGAGGACGCGGTCGGGATGTTCGCCTTCGCGCTCGTCGACCGACGCGAGCGCAGCTTGACCCTGGTCCGCGATCGCATGGGCGAGAAGCCGCTCTACTACGGGCGGCTCGGCGGCGCGCTCGTGTTCGGCTCCGAGCTCGACGCGCTGCGGGCCTACCCGGGCGCCGCGCCGCGCATCGATCGGGAGGCGGTGGCCGACCTGCTGACCGTCGGCTACGTCCCGTCGCCGCGCAGCATCTACGAGGGCGTCCACAAGCTGGCCCCGGGGCACCTCGTGCGGTTCGCGGCTCCGGACGCCGCCACGGCGCGCCCCACCGCCTACTGGAGCCTCCACGCGGTGGCCCGCGCGGGGCTCGCGTCGCCGTTCGCGGGAGACGAGCACGCGGCCTCCGAGGCGCTCGAGGCGCGCCTCCGCGAGGCGATCCGGGAGCAGATGGTGGCCGACGTCCCGGTGGGGGCGTTCCTCTCCGGCGGCATCGACTCCTCGGCGCTCGTGGCGCTGATGCAGAGCGAGGCCTCACGCCCGATCCGCACCTTCACCGTCGGCTTCGACGACCCGCGCTTCGACGAGTCGAGCCACGCGCGGCGCGTGGCCGATCACCTCGGCACCGAGCACACCGAGATGCGGGTCGGGGCCGAGGACGCGGTCGCGCTCGTCCCGAGGATCCCGGAGATCTTCGACGAGCCGATGGCCGACTATTCGCAGATCCCGACGTTCCTCGTGGCCAAGCTCACGCGCGAGCACGTCAAGGTCAGCGTCTCGGCCGACGGCGGCGACGAGCTGTTCGCCGGCTACCACACCTACCGGTGGATCCAGCGCCTGCGGGCGGCGACGCGGTGGCTCCCGGGGCTCGCTCGCCCCGCGGCCTCGCGTGCGTCGATGGTGGCCGGTTGGGCCCTCGATCGCGTCGGCCGTCACGCGCTCGCCGGGCGGGCCGGCCGCGCGGCGCCGCTCCTGGAGGCGGCGACCACCGAACAGACCTTCCGGGCGCTCACCCGGCACTGGTCCCCGCCGCCGCTCGCGGACGCGTCCCTCGCCCGAGCCGGCCGCGACCCGCGCGTGTCCCCGCCGCCCGGGCTCTCGGAGCTCGCGGCGATGCGGACGCTCGACGCGACGAGCTACCTGCCGGACGACGTCCTCGTGAAGGTGGACCGGACGACGATGGCGGTGAGCCTCGAGGCGCGGGCGCCGCTCCTCGATCACCGGGTGGTGGAGCTGGCCTGGAGCCTCCCCGACCGCTGCCTGTACCGGGACGGCAAGGGCAAGTGGCCGCTGCGCCACCTGCTGTACCGGCACGTGCCACGCGCGATCGTGGACCGCCCGAAGATGGGCTTCAGCCCGCCGATGGCGACGTGGCTTCGGGGCCCGCTCCGCGACTGGGCGGAGGGCCTGCTCGGCGCGGACCGCCTACGGCGCGAGGGCCTGTTCGACGCGGGCGCGGTCCGCGCGACGTGGGAGGCGCACCTCTCGGGGCGCCGGGACAACAAGTTCCTCCTCTGGGACGTGCTGAGCGTTCAGGCCTGGCGCGAGGCGCGGCACCCGTGAGACGCGGCACCCGGGAGGCGCGACGACGGGCCTGACAAGCTCGCTCGCGGGGTCGCACGCAGCCGGATCGGCTGCTAACGTGCCCGGCGTGGGGCGAGCGAGGATCCTCCTGCTGATGCTGGCGGTCGGCGCGGCCAGCGGCTGCGACTCCGACGGGATGCCTCCGCCTCCGGAGTGCGACGCGTCCGACCAGATCGGCGCGGGCTGCGGGCCGTGCGGCCTCGACCACCTCGTGTGCGAGGCGGGTGAGGCGGTCTGCGACGGCGCGACGGAGTGCGGCTACGGCGACACCTGCACCTCGTCCGACGACTGCGAGCGCGGCGCGTGCACGGCGGGGCGCTGCGCCCCCGAGGGCATGGCGTTCATCCCCGCGGGGGTCTTCCAGATGGGGTCGGTGCCGGGCGAGATCGGCCGCATCGAGGGGGAGACGCCGCACCCGGTCCGCTTGACCCGCCACCACTTCATCGGGGTGACCGAGGTGACGCAGGGCCAGTGGAACGAGATGTTCCCCAACAGCCCCGCGTTCTTCGTGTCGTGCGGGGACGACTGCCCCGTCGACAGCGTGCGCTGGGTCGAGGCGCTCGCCTACGCGAACGCGCGCTCCGACGCGGAGGGACTCGAGCGCTGCTACGACCTGAGCCACTGCACGGGCACGGTGGGCGTGGACTTCCTCTGCGATCCGCCGCTCGAGTTCGACCTCGACTGCGCGGGCTACCGGCTGCCGACCGAGGCGGAGTGGGAGCACGCCTACCGCGCGCTGACGACGACGAGCTACTACAACGGCGACCCGGAGAACGGGCACACCTGCGATCAGCCTCTGCTGCGCGAGATCGCGCGGTTCTGCGGCAACTGCGAGGACCCCGACGCGCCGGAGACGATGGACTGCACGCTCGGCGGGGCGCGGCCCGATCAGCCGCCGCACTGCACCCCCGCGCCCGTCGGGAGCTACGCCCCCAACCCGTGGGGCCTCTACGACATGTCGGGGAACCTCTCGGAGCTGATCTGGGACGTCAAGGAGCCTTACCCGGACTTCGCCATCGATCCGATCGGGCCTCCGGGCCAGGGCGGCTCGATCGTCCTGCGCGGCTCGAACATCTGCGGGCACATGGCGCGCCTCCGCGCGGCCGACCGCAAGTTCACGAGCATCTTCCAGCGGGAGCCGCTGTACGGGTTCCGCCTGGTGCGGACCTACCGCGCGGCGCGCGA
>JAUHXR010000228.1 GCA_030426845.1 Polyangia bacterium
TCGTCGCCTACGAGGAGGGCCGCCAGGTCCACGCGTACGACTACTCGGCCCTCGATCAGGCGCGGCGCTTCGTCGGCCGGCACCGCGCGGGCTCGGTCGCCGCGCTCCTCGTCGCGCTCGCGGTGCTGGGCGCGGCCCTCGTCTCCTACTTCCAGCTCCGCAGCGAGCAGGAGGCGCGGGCGATCGCGCAGTCGCGCCGCGCCCAGGCGGAGGCGCGGCTCGTGGTCGCGGAGGAGGGCGCGCTCTCGGCGCGGGTCGAGCTCGCCGGGGCGCTGGTCGAGCGGGCCGAGCGCGCGCTCGACGAGGGCGATCCGTCGGCCGCGGCCGTCTACGCGGCCGGCGCGCTGCTCCGCGACCCCGCCAACCCCTCGTCGCCCGAGTTCGACGCGGCCGCGCCGCGTGTCGATCGCGAGGCCTCCGAGCTCCGCCTCGCGCGCGCGCTCAGCGCCTACCTCGAGGCGGAGGACGCGCGCCGCTTCGTCTTCGTGCGCCGCGTCCCCGGCGCGAGCTGGCGCGGGCGGCTCGCCCCCGACGGCCGGGACCTCGTGTTCCCGGCCGGGGCCCGCCTCGCGATCGAGCCCGCGACCGGCGGTGACCGGCGCACCCTGGACGTGCAGGCCAGCCGGGTGCTCGGCTTCCTCGATCCGGACCGGGTGGCGCTCGATGGCGAGGAGCCGATGATCTTGCGGCTCTCCGACGGCGCGCACCTCGCGCCCCTGCCCGCCGGCGCGTCGTCGTTCGCGCGCGCGCCGGGCCTCTTCGCTGTCGCGCTCGAGAGCGGTGAGGTGGTCGTCTACGACGACGTGACCTACGAGGAGCGCGCGCGCATCGAGACCGCGATGGCCGCGCCTCAGGTCAGCGCCGCAGAGGGGGCCTGGCTGATCGCGGGCGCCGGCGGGGTGGGGCGCTGGCCGCTCGCCGGAGGCGACTCGACCGCGCGCGCTACGTTGACGTCTGCGGTTCACGCGATCGAGGCCGGCGAGGCGCACCGCGCGATCCTCGCGATGAGCGACCCGAGCCTCCTCGTCCTCGACGCCGACGGGCTCGCCGTGGCGCCCCCCATCGCGGCCGACGGGCCGGTCTCGGGCGCGGCGTGGCTCGGGGCGACCCTGGTGGTGAGCGCGGAGGGCGAGGGCCACCTCGCGGTCCGGAACGTGGTGAGCCGGCAGCGCCTCGACACCCTCCACGTCCCTCCGGCCGCGCTTCACCGCGTCGAGTCGTCCGGCCCCCGCGCGCTCATCGTCGCGCTGCCGGACGAGCGCGCGGGGGGGCTCCCGAGCGCGAGCGTCTTCCGCTTCGAGCGCCACCGCCTGCGCCGCACCCGCCCGATGGAGTCCAGCGTCCGCGACGTGGTGGTCGACGCGCCCCGCCGCCGGGTCGTCCTGGCGACCCTGCGCCACGTCGAGGCGCTCGCGATCACCGCCCAGGGTCTCGGCGAGACGACGACCCTCGCCGAGGTGCCGGCCGCGATGGGCATCCCCGAGCGCCTGGCGGTGGCCCGTGAGGGGACGATCGCGCTGACCACCGATCGCGGGGCGGTCCTGGTGCTGGCGCCCGGCGCGACCGAGACGCGCACCCTCGAGCCCCCGGGCGCGCTCACCCCGTGTCCGCGCCCGGTGGTGCTCTCGCCGGACGGCGAGGTCGTGTTCTCCGCCGACGCGCGCGGTCAGGTGCGGCGCTACCCCCGCAGCGGCACCGGGGTGATGGCGCCCCTCGAGGGTGGCGAGGGCGCGCTCTGCGGCCTCGCGATCAGCGAGCTCGGCGACGCGGTCGCGGGGGCCTCCCTGCGGGGCGAGCTGCGGATCTGGGACGCGCGCGACGGCGGCCTCGAGCGCGCGGTCGAGCGCCCTGACCTGCGCTTCTCCGACGTGCGCTTCACCCCCGACGGCGAGCGGCTCCTCGTCGCCGACGGCGCGGGCGGGGTCCACGTCGTGCGCCGCATCGACGGCGCCGAGGACCGCCTCGTTCGGGTGCACGACGGCTGGATCCACCGCCTCGCGATCGCGCGCGACGGCACCCACTTCGCCACCGCCGGCGACGACGGGACCCTCCGCTACCTGACGATGGACGGCCGCATCGAGCGTGTGGTCCGCGCCAAGGGCACCGCGCGCAGCGTCGACTTCAGCGCGCGCGACCGCTTCCTCTACTTCGGCGACACGGTGCACGCGGTCCGCCTGACCGTCGGCTCGCACGTCGACGCGACCCACCCCGAGGCGCTGCTCCAGGTGGCCGAGTCGCGGGCCGGGATGCGCCTCGAGGGGCTCGAGCTCGTCGCGGCCGGTCCCTGAGCGCGCTTTTTCACCCAAGGCGATCGCGCCGCCGCCCTCCAAGCGCTTCGGAGGGACGGAGGTGGCCGCGCGCGCGGCGCCTCCGCGCACGATCGCGCCCGGTCGGCGGGCGCATGGGAGGAGCCGATGACGCAGCGACCCGACCGGGCCGCGAGGGCGACGTGCGCCCTCGGGCCGAGCCACGCGACCGCGCCGCGCGCCGCGATGAGCCTGGACCTCGCGATGAGCCTGGACCTCGCGAGGAGCCTGGACCTCGCGAGGAGCCTGGGCCTCGCGATGAGCCTGGGCCTCGCGATGGCCGCGACCGCCCGCGCGCAGGACGCCTGCGTGCCCGCGGAGGTCGAGGCGGAGCTGTCGCGGTGCGACGGCGTCGACGCGACCCAGGTCCACCGGCCCGGCGGCGCGCCCGCGTCGCTCGGCTCGACCGCGCCCACCCCACGCCGCGAGGCCCCCGCCACCCCGGGCGCCGCGCCGCCCGTGCCGCTCCGCGCGCCCGAGACGGAGGGTGTGCGTCGTTCGCAGACGAGGTTGCTGGGGCGCGAGCGCGTCCTCCTCGAGCGGCTGCGGGATCGGAGCCGAGAGGGGAGCCCGGAGCGGGCCCGCGTCCTGGGTCGCCTCGAGATGACCTGCGGCGAGCAGATCACCGAGCAGGAGCGACGCGCCGGCTCGCTCGATCAGCCGATCTTCGAGGCGCGCCAGGCCGGCGACGGTCCGCGCGTCGCGCGGATGACCCAGGCCCAGGTCGAGGCGAGACGCGCCGCCCGCGACGCGCGCCAGTGCGCGATTCGCGCGCTCGCCGAGCTCGTCCGCGACCACCCGCGCGCCCCCGCGCTCGACCGTTCGCTCTTCGCGCTCGCCTACCACCTCGAGCGCATCCGCCAGGCCGCGCGCGCGCGTCAGGTCTACCACCGCCTGCTGCGCGACTTCCCCGAGAGCGAGTACGTGCCCCAGGCCTACCTCGCGTTCGCCGAGCACGCCTTCGCCGAGGGCGACCTCGACGCGGCCGGCCCGCTCTACGAGCGCGTCCTCACCATCGAGCCCGCGCGCAACCCGGTCTACGGATACGCCCGCTACAAGCTCGCCTGGGTCCGCTACAACCAGGACGACTTCCGCGGCGCGCTCGAGGAGCTCGTCCGCGTCCTCGAGCACGCCCGCGCGTTCCCCGACCGCACCTCGCTCGTCGCCCTCGCGCGCCAGGCGCGCCGCGAGCTCGTGCTGCCCTACGCCCAGGTCGGTCGCCCCGATCAGGCGCTCGCGTTCTTCCGCCGCGTCGCCGCGTCCGAAGACGAGGCCATCGAGATGCTCGAGAGCCTCGCGGCGCTCTACCACGACACCGGCCAGTGGGGCTTCAGCGTGGCGACCCACCACCGGCTGATGGCCGAGCGCGCCTCGTCGGCGTCGACCTGCGCGTGGCAAGCCCGCGTGCTCGACGCGACCCTCGCGAGCCAGCCCAAGCCGGCGCAGCTCGTCGAGGCGCGGCGGCTCGCCGAGCTGCGGGCGAGCTTCGCCGCCGCGGGGCACGACGCCGAAGCGACCCGCGCGTGCGACGAGGCGACCGCGACGCGCCTCGTGACCCTCGCCACCGCGTGGCACCGCGAGGCGATCGGCGCGGATGACCAGCCCGGCACGCGCGACGCGCGGACGATGGCCCAGGCGAGCGACGTCTACGGGCTGATCCTCGACACGCTGCCGAGGCTCGAGTCACTGCGGCTCCCCGGGATCGACCGGCGCGACCGCCCGAGCACCGCCGAGCTCGCGTTCTTCGCGGCCGAGCTGCTCTTCGAGCGCCAGCGCTGGTCGGAGGCGGCCGAGGCCTACGAGCGCGTGCTCGCGAGCGATCCCGACGCGACGCTCGCCGCCAACGCGGCCTACGGCGCGGTCCTCGCCTACGACCGGACCCTCGGCTCGCGCGAGCCGCCGGCCGCGCCCGAGGACCGGCGGCTCACCGCCCGCGAGCTGACGCCGGAGGAGCGGCGGATGGCCGCGACGTTCCAGCGCTTCGCCTGCGTCGCACCTTCGCACGAGGACTTGCCCGTCGTGCTCTACCGCTGGGCGCGCCTCCACTACGCGGCCAACCGCTTCGATCGCGCGGCGCCGCTGTTCCGGCGCATCGCGGTCGACCACCCCGAGAGCGACGTCGGCGTCTACGCGGCCAACCTCTACCTCGACTCGCTCGGCGTGCTCCTCGAGCGGCGCGAGCGGCGCGCGTGCGGGGCGACGCTGACCGCGGCGCTCACCGACCTCGAGGCGCGATTCTGCGGCGACCCCGGCGCCCAGGCCGCGAACGGCGAGCTCTGCGGCAACCTGGTCGCCAACCGGTGCGGGCTCGGCGAGCGCGAGGCCGCGTCGCTCGCGGAGGCGGGCGAGCCGGTGCGCGCCGCGCGTCTGCTCCTCGACCTCGTCCGCGAGCAACGCTGCGAGGCTGCGCCGCGGATGCTCTACAACGCCGCGATCCACTTCGAGTCGGCGCGCCTCCTCGGCCGCGCGATTCGCGTCCGCCAGGCGCTGATGACCTCGTTCCCGGAGCACCCGCTCGCGCGGCGGAGCGTCGCCCTGGTCGGCGGCAACTACCACGCGCTCGCGATCTACGGGCAGGCCGCCGATCACTACGAGCGCTACGCGGAGGCGGGCGGCGCATGCGGCGAGGCGACGTCCGAGCCCTGCCCCGACGCGGCCGAGGGCCTGCGTCACGCGGTCACCTTCCGGCTCGGGCTCGGCGAGACCGACCGCGCCCACGAGGACGCGCGGCTCTTCGAGCGCCGCTTCGCCCGCCAGGACCCGGCGCGCGCGGCCGAGGTCGTCTTCGCGATCGGCGCCACCTACGAGGCGGCGGGCGACTGGCCGAGGCTCGTCGCGCACTACCGCGGGTTCCTGCAGCGCTACACCCGCCACGCGACCCCCGCGCAGCTCGCGCGTGCCAACGTCGCGATCGCGCGCGGGTGGATCGCGCAGGGCCGCCGCGACCGTGCGTCGAGCAGCCTCGAGGCGGCGGTCGCGATCCACGAGCGGGGCGGTGAGGAGGCGACGCGCGAGCTCGGCGGCGACGAGGTCGAGGTGCGGGTAGCCCGGCTCCGCGACGCGGTGGCGGAGGCGCGCTACGAGCTCGCCGAGGTCGACCGTGAGCGCTTCGAGGCGATCCGCTTCCCCTCCCTGCGCGGCGGCGCGAGCCTGGCGCGGGTTACGCGATGGTCGCAAGACGAGCTGCGGCCGTGGATCGAGCGCAAGCTCGCCGCGATCGAGGCGGCCGAGGCGGCCTACGCGCAGGTCGCTCCGCTCGGCGTACCGCGCTGGCGCATCGCCGCCGCGTCCCGCCTCGGCGACATGTACGTCTCCCTCGTCACCCAGGTCCGGGGCTCGCCGATCCCCGCCTCGATCGAGCGCGACGACGAGCTCTACGTCGCGTACACCGAGGCGCTCGACCGCGCCGTCGCGCCGTTCGAGCAGATCGCGATCGCGCGCTACCAGAGCTGCCTCGGCACCGCGACCCAGGTGCGCTGGTTCGACGACCGCTCGCGCGCCTGCGAGGCCGCGCTGCACCGCCTCGACCCCGCGGGCTTCCCGATCGCGGCCGAGCTCCGCGGCGAGCCCGGCTACCGCTCGCGCGAGCCCGCCCGCCCGGGGCCGGTCACGCTCGACCCGGAGGTCAGCGAGCCTCCCAGTCGGGACGGGTGATGGCGAGGATCCACTCGTCGAGCCACCGCCCGCGCTTGTGCACCGCGCGCCGGGCGGTGCCCTCGAGGCGGAACCCGAGCTTCTCGACGACCCGACGCGAGGCGGTGTTGCCCACGAACACGCAGGCGCTGATCCGCTCGGCGCGGCGCTTGCGGAACCCGTGGTCGACGAGGGCCCCGACCGCCTCGGTCGCGTAGCCCTGGCCGTGGACCGCGGGGCAGAACGCGTAGCCGACGTTCGCGATCTCGGGCCAGTCCTCCGGGCGCAGCGAGACGCCCCCGACGTAGCGGCCGGAGGCGTTCTCGATCACCGCGAGGTCGAGCGGCGCCTCGACCGGCGGGGGTCCCGCGTCGCGCCGCGCCCGCCAGTGCTCGATCAGCTCCTCGGGGCTCGCCGGGCCGTCCCACACGATCGTGTCGAACATGTCCGTCCCGACGATCGCGTCGTGGTAGCCGCGCACCTGGGCGTCGTCGGGCCACGTCAGCGTGAGCCGCGCGGTCTCGAGCCGGGGCGCCCCCACGCCCGCCTCAGCGCCGGGCCTTGCGGCCGTCGATCCGCCCGCGCCGCTCGGTCTTCACCATCTCCTGCACGTGGTCGGAGCGGATGAACTCCATCGGGAAGCCGAGCTCGATGCAGCTCACCTCGTCGAGCTTCGCGAGGTGCTCGGGGGCGAGCTCGATCTTCGCCGCGCCCATCGAGTCGCGGATCTGCTCGACCTTGCGCGCGCCGACGATCGGGATGAAGCGGCGTCCCTGGGCCTGCACCCACGCGAGCGCGACCTGGGCCGACGTCGCGCACAAGGCGTCCGCGACCTCGTCGACCGCGCGGGCCACCCGGAGCCCGCGCTCGCCGAGGCGTCCGCGGTGCTCGTTGGCGCGCTTGCGGAGCGTGTCCGGCTCGCCGCCCCGCGTGTACTTGCCCGTGAGGACCCCCGCGCTCAGCGGACCCCACCCGACGACCGACATGTCGAAGTGCTCGGCCATCGGCAGCAGCTCGCGCTCGACCGTGCGCTCGAGCAGGCTGTACTCGATCTGCAAGCCGACGTACTGCGTCCACCCGCGCAGCTCGGCGAGCATGTTCGACGCCGAGACGACCCACGCCGGGTGATCGGAGACGCCGACGTAGAGCACCTTGCCCGCGCGCACGAGGTCGTCGAGCCCGCGCATCGTCTCCTCGAAGGGCGTGTAGTCGTCCCACACGTGGACCCAGTAGAGGTCGATGTAGTCGGTCTTGAGGCGCCGCAGGCTGTCCTCTACCGAGCGCACCATGTTCTTGCGGTGGTTGCCCGCGGTGTTCACGTCCGCGTGGTTCATCGCGAGCGTGTACTTGGTCGCGACGACCATCTCGTGGCGGCGGCTCTCGAGCCACGCCCCGACGATCTCCTCGGTCTCGCCGCCGTGGTACTTGTTCGCGGTGTCGAGGAAGTTGCCCCCCGCCTCCGCGTAGGCGTCGAGCACCTGGTGGCTCGTCTCGAGGTCGGCCCCGAAGCCCCACTGGCTGCCGAAGCTCATGGTGCCCAGGCAAAGCTCCGAGACCCGCAGGCCGGACTTGCCGAGAAGTCGGTATCGCAGCTCCATCGCGCTCCCTCCCGCGCCACCGCGCGTGACCGGCAGACCCTGCGGTTTCGGCCGTCCCGACGCAACCCCGCGCCGAGCCTCTCGTGACCAGGCGCGATCCGCGCTGCGGCGCGCCATCTCGTCACAGCCCGATCCGGGGATCGGACCTCGCCCGCTGGCAGAAGACGGGACGCGCGGCGGTTTCTGCGTCATGTTGTTCCCTGTTCCAAGGCGATACGGGGGCTGCGGGTCTGTCCCGGGCAGACCCCTCCGCCGAGGCATGATGCTTGCGTTGCCCGAGTAGGCCGAGATGACCCACGAAGCCCCCGATCTGAAGCTCGTCCCCGACCCCGCCCCCGAGCCGCCCGATCCGTTCATCGGGCAGGTGCTCGACGGCCGCTACGAGATCGAGCGCGTCCTCGGCAAGGGCGGCATGGGCCTCGTCTACGCGGCCAAGCACGTGATGCTCGGCAAGCAGCTCGCGATCAAGGTGCTCAAGGACGAGGTCAGCCGCGACGCCCAGGTCATGGCGCGCTTCCGGCGCGAGGCGCAGAGCGCGAGCGCGATCGGCAGCCCGCACATCTGCGACGTGAGCGACTTCGGGACGATGCCCGACGGCTCGACCTACTTCGTCATGGAGTTCCTCAACGGGCCGTCGCTCACCGCGGCGATCCAGCAGCAGAACCCGATGCCCCCGCCGCGCGTGGTCGAGATCGGGATGCAGCTCTGCGACGCGCTCGGCGCGGCCCACGAGCGCGGCATCGTCCACCGCGACCTCAAGCCCGACAACGTCCACCTCGTGTCGCAGGGCACCCGGACCGACTTCGTGAAGGTGCTCGACTTCGGCATCGCGAAGGTCGGCGACAACGCCGGCAAGAAGCTCACCCAGGCGGGGCAGGTCTTCGGCACGCCGCACTACATGTCCCCCGAGCAGTGCGCCGGCCGCGAGGTCGACCACCGCACCGACATCTACGCGCTCGGCGTGATGCTCTACGAGATGTCCTGCGGGAAGGTCCCGTTCGACGCCGACAACCTCATGGGCGTGCTGACCAAGCACGTCTACGAGCAGCCGATCGCGCCGCGCGACCTGCCGCCCCCGGTGGCGGTCCCGCCGGGGCTCGAGGCGGTCATCCTCAAGTGTCTCGCCAAGCAGGCGGGCGATCGCTACCAGTCCATGGCCGAGCTCCGGGCGGACCTCGCGAAGGTGCACTCCGGCAGCACGCCCGACGCGGTGATGCAGTCGATGGGCGGCGGGGTCGCCAAGACCCAGATGATCGCCAGCGACTCGATCCCGCACCTCGTGGGCGTCACCCCGGCGGTGCCGGAGGGCGTCCCCGCGGAGGAGCCCAAGAGCAAGGTCGGCCTCGTGATCGGCGGCCTCGTGGTGCTGCTGGTCCTCGGGGCCGGCGCGTTCGGCGCCGCCTACTACGTGACCACCCAGGGCGACGAGCCCTCGGACCCGGTGGCCGCGAACGACCCGCCGCCGACCGACGACCCCACGCCCGACCCGACGCCGGTCGTCGAGGACCCGGTCGTGGAGGAGCCGACCGGCGACGACACGGCCGACGTGGGCGAGAC
Organism: Polyangia bacterium; assembly: GCA_030426845.1. Taxonomy (GTDB): domain Bacteria; phylum Myxococcota_A; class Polyangia; order Polyangiales; family Sandaracinaceae; genus JAUHXR01. The sequence goes on from JAUHXR010000228.1 coordinate 9,095, forward strand.
GGCGCCCACCGAGCCCGCCACCCCCGAGCCGGTGATGGTCATGCTCACCTCCGTCCCCGAGGGCGCCGAGGTGCTCGCGGCCGACGGCTCGTTGATGGGCAACGCGCCCCTCGCGATCACCCGCCCCACCGGCGACACCCCCACCGAGGTCACCCTGCGCCTGGCCGGCTACGACGAGCGCTCGGTGGCGATCTCGCGCCTGACCTCGGCCCGCGGCCTCACGGTCACCCTCTCGCGCGCCCGCCGTGGCCGGTCCCGCCGCGGCGGGAGCGTGACGCCCACCCCGACGCCGACCCCGCAGCCCCTCGGGGGCACGACCCGGCCGCCTCCTTCGCCGCCGGTCGGCAACTCCGAGATCGTCAACCCGTTCGACTGACGTCGACGGCGGTCGAGGCCTCCTCCGAATCGGCTATTGCCAGGCTGGAGCGGAGCGGAGATACTCGGCGCCCGATTTCAGCGGAGGCGGGAGCCTCTGGGGGAGATGACTCAGATGAAGATTCGCGGAACGTGGGCATTCGCCGTGGCGGGCATCGCCATGCTCCTCGGCGTGCTGGCCTCGGCTTGCAGCCAGGAGTGCCCTGAGTGCAACTGCCCGGTCTGTCCGGCTCAGGTCGACACGCCGCCGCCTCCGGTGGTGAACAACGGGCCGTGCACCGAGGAGTGGGTTCACATGCCCGTCCTCATCAACTTCCCCACGGGCGGCGCTGAGCTCGACGCGCAGAACCGCGCGATCCTCGCCGAGGTCGTCCGCACCGCGCAGACCCGCCAGGACATCCGTCGCGTGCGCGCCGAGGGCCACACGGACACCTGCGGCGCCGAGGTCAACAACATGGCGCTCTCGCAGCAGCGCGCCGAGAACGTGGCCCTCGCCCTCGTCGAGATGGGCGTGCCGCGCGAGATGATCGAGACGGTCGGCTACGGCTCGACCCAGCCGCGCGCCAACGAGGCGTGCGAATCGCGCTCGGCTCGCCAGAGCACCGAGCTCAGCCGCCAGACCAACCGCCGCGTCGAGTTCAGCATCCTCGTCTGCCGCGAGGGCACCGCCGGCAACTGAGCCGCCCGGGCTCGAAACGAAGGAGGGGTCGCCCGTCGGGCGGCCCCTTTTTCTTTGGGCCGAGTCTCTGGGTCCGCGTCGGGACGGCAGGGCCGCATAGTTGGCCGCGCGCCGCCGCACGGGTAGGGTCGGGGACCGCCATGAGCTCCGCCTTCGCCGCCCGCGCTCGCTCCCTGCGCCTGCCGCGCCTGGGTCGCCGGAGCGCGATCGGGCTGTCGCTGTCGCTCGCGATGCTGGCGGGGGGCTTCGCGCTGGCCTGGAAGCTCGACCAGCGGGAGTCGCGGCCGCTGACCCTCGACGGCGTCCCGCTGCCCGCGAGCGATCCAGAGCCGGCGGCGCGCGCCCTCGCCGCCCAGTGGCACGCGACCGAGCTGACCCTCGACGCGGGCTCGCAGATCGTCCGCGCGTCCCGGCGCGAGGCGGGCGGGCGCATCGACGTCGAGCGGGCGGTGGCCGAGGCCCGGCTCGCGCGTGGCCTCGGGCCGCTGCCGAGCCGCGTCGTCGCGCTCCTGACCGACGCGCCCCGCGACCTCGAGTGGAGCATCGTCGCGAGCCGCGAGGACACGCGGAGCTTCGTCGAGGAGCTGCGGCGCCGGACGACCGTCGACCCCGAGCCGCGCCGCCGTGACGGGTCCGGGGGTCGGCCGGGCACGAGCATGGATCTGGTCGGCGCGGTGGACGCGGTCCGCGGCGCGATCGGCGACGGCCGGCTCTACGTGCGCCTCCCCGTCCGCGCCCTCGAGGCCCCCACGGAGCGCGCCCGCGATCTGCGCACCGCGCGCTTCACCGAGGTCGTGGCCGCCCACGAGACGCGCTACGCCCACCTCGGTGGGGAAGGCCGCGCCCGCAACATCGAGCTGTCGGCCCGCTTCCTCGACGGCGCCACGATCGCCCCGGGCGAGCAGCTCTCCTTCAACCAGGTGGTCGGCGAGCGCACCTTCGAGCGCGGCTTCGCCCCTGCGATCGAGCTCGCCCGCGGGGGCCGCCGCACCGAGGGGATCGGCGGCGGGGTCTGTCAGGTCGCGGCGACCCTCCACGCGGCCGCGTTCTTCGCCGGCTTCGAGCTGCTCGAGCACCACCCGCACACCCGCAACTCGACCTACATCCCGGCCGGCCTCGATACCGCGGTCTCCTGGCCGAACAAGGACCTGGTCATCGAGAACCCTCACCCCTTCCACGTGCGGGTCCACGCGACCGCCTACCGCGGCCTGCTCCGCATCGAGCTGATGGGCCCCGAGCGCGCGCCGCGGGTCGAGTGGAACACGCGGGTGCTGCAGCGCTTCCGCCGCCCGACCGAGCGCGAGGTGGACCTCAACCTGCCGCTCGGCACCGAGGAGGTCGTCGACGAGGGCGAGGACGGCTCGCTGCTCGAGCGGACGCGCACCGTCTACTGGGCCGACGGGGCGGTGACCCAGACCGACCGCCTCCGCTACCCGGTCGTCAGCCGGCTCGTGACCGTCGGTCCCTCCGAGGTCCGCGCGGTGCGCGGCGCGCCCGGCGGCGAGGCGGGCGACGGGGCGGCGAGCGACGGGGCGGCGAGCGACGGGGCGGCCGCCCGCGAGGGGGCTCCGTGAGCTGCTCCGACCGTCTCGGAACTTGCGGCGCCGGCCCGCCTCCGCCTACGTTCGCGACGGGGGGCCTACGGTGAACATCCAGCGCATGCTCGCGGTGACGCAGAAGGGGCTCGGCCAGCTGGTCACGCCCTCGAAGGCGGCCCGCGCGAAGGCGCCGGCCGACCCCGACGCCGCCGCGAAGCACCCGGCGAAGGACGCTGGGCCCGAGGCGAGCCCGGACGGCCGCGAGCGGACCGGCGTGCGCCGGCTCCTCGAGGGGACCCAGCGCGGGCTCGGTCGGATGGTGGCGCGGGCGGCCCCGGAGCCGAAGGTCCAGACGATGAGCGCGCCGACCCCCGTGGGCCTCGCCGCGCCGTCGTCACCGGCCAGCCTCGCGCTCGACGCGATCCGCTCGACCCGCCGCGGGCTCGAGTCGGTGAAGGTCGTCATGGCGACGGGCCTCTACAAGACGGCCGCCGGCATGGTCGGCCAGCGGGTCCTCAAGGAGAACGCGGAGCCCCTGCGCGCGTTCCTCTGCGTGGGGCTGCGCGACGGCGACGCGGCGCTGAAGGCGCTCACCGGCCTCGAGGAGTCGCTCGAGCAGGGCGGCTCCGAGGATATGGCCAAGGGGCCGACGAAGCGGAGCGGCCTGTTCCTCGCGGCGCGCAACCTCATCGAGTACGAGCGCCTGTTCGGCGACGGCGCGACGGAGCGCCCGTCCAGCGCGATCCCGTGGGAGCCCACCCCGCCGGGGCGCATCGACGGCTGGGGCCGCGCGCTCGACGAGGTGCGCTACGGCCTCGCGGCCAACGAGCTCGAGATGCTCATGCTGCGCTACGCGGCCGACCTGAGCGTCGAGGAGCTCGGCTACGTGATCGACGCGCCGCGCGACGAGGTGCAGCGCCGCCTCGACGCGGGCCTCGGCTACGTCCGCTTCCTCCTCGAGGACGTGTTCGGGGAGAAGCCGCCCAAGGTCGAGGAGATCCTCGCGGACGCGTTCCGGGTCGAGCCGCCCACCGACGCGCAGCTCAGCGCGGCCAAGCCCAAGGTCGTCCCCCTGCCGCGCGGCACGCTCCTCGGCGATCGCTACGAGCTCGAGGAGCCGCTCGGCGGCGGCGAGTTCGCCCACGTCTACCGCGCCCGCGACGTGCGCGTGCCCGGCCACACCGTCGCGCTCAAGCTCCTGCACCGCCGCGCCCTCACGCCCGCGGCGCGCGAGGGGGCGATGCGCGAGCTGTCGCTCATCGCGAGCGCGTTCCACCCGTCGATCGTCCAGTTCAAGGACCACGGCTGGTTCGAGGACCGGCTCTGGTTCGTCATGCCGCTCTACGAAGGAGAGCTGCTCCTCGAGCGGATCGCGCAGGGGCCGCTCCCACTCGAGCAAGCGCTCTTGCATTTCGAGAGGCTCGCGCGCGGCCTCGCGGCGCTCCACGCGGCGGGCATCCGGCACCAGGACATCAAGCCGGAGAACATCTTCCTCGTGGAGCTCCGGACCGGCGGCGACGCGGAGCGACCCGAGGTGCTCCCCGTGCTGCTCGACCTGGGGGTCGCGGCGCCGACGGGCGAGATGGCGCTCGCCGGCACGCCGATGTACTTCGCGCCCGAGGTCGCGGGGCGGATCTTCGACGACAAGCATGACGTGCCGCTCACGCCGAAGGCCGACGTCTTCGCGCTCGCGCTCTCGCTGCTGCACGCGATCGAGGAGCCGGATCTGTCCGCGCTCGACGGCGTCGAGGTCGAGACGTTCCTCCGGCGGCGCGCCGATGAGGTCCCGCCGGGGCCGCGCGATCGCCGGCTCGCGTTTCTCACCGAAGCCTTCGCCCGCTGGCTCTCTCCCGACCCGCGCGAGCGGCCGACCGCGGGGGAGCTCGCCGACGAGCTCGCGCGCCTGCGCGAGGCGCGCGAGCCCCGCAGCCGCACCCTGACTCCGCCGCGACGGCTGGTTCAGCTCCTCGTCCTGTTGGCCGTGGCCGTGCTCGTCTTGACCGCGACGCTGCTCGTCGACGCTCCGCCGCGCACGGTGCTGGTCGCGGCGCCCGGCGCGCCCGCCGAGACGACCGGGCCCGAGACGACGCTGCCAGAGACGACGCTGCCCGAGACGACGCTGCCCGAGACGACGCTGCCCGAGACGACGCTGCCAGAGACCGAGGCCACGCGCCTGCTCCAGCGCCAGCTCGACGTCGAGTCACGCCGCGCCCGCGAGCTGGAGGAGGCCCTCGGCGAGCTGAGGCAGCGTCAGCTCGGCCTTCGCCCCGACGCGCCGGCGCCCGAGGGGGCGCCCGACGGCGAGCTCGCCGCGGCCCCCGGCGCGCGCTGAGCAGGACGGGGCAGGCGGACCGACCCCGCCCCCTCGGGAGGTTACGACTTCTTGTCGACGCCGACGTCGAAGCCGACGCTCGCGCTGGCGATGCCACCCTCGCCGTCAGGATCGGCGGGGCCGACCTTCGCCGCGTCCCCCGCGTCCGGTGCGCTCGGCGCTCCGCCCGGGGACGCCTCCTCGGGCGCGGGCACGCTCCAGCCCAGCGGCAGCGGGAAGGCGATCTCGAAGGGTACCGACGCGATCTGCGGGTTGGCCTTGGCCTGCACGACCACGTGCGCCTCGCCGTCGATGTTGGTCACCGCGGCCGCGACCCGCGCGGCCTGGTGCTGACCCGGGAAGAGGAACACGCTCGACGCCGCCTCGAAGATCTCGTTGGCGGTCTTCGAGTCGCAGCCCTCGGGGAGCTGCGGCTTCACCCAGCTCGCGAAGCGGACGACCCGGCCGGTGAGGATCTGCGCCGGGAGCGGCACCGCGTCGGCCGCGCCGCGCACGCAAGGCGCCTTGGCGAGGACGACCTGGTCCGAGTTGCGCGCGCTCGAGAGGCCGAGCAGGCCGTTCTTGGCCAGCGTCTCGGTGGGCTGGATCGCGAAGAACGCCTCGGTCGGCGCGGCCGTGTCCGCGTAGCGCCCGGCGCGGATCGTGTGGCTCGCCGGCGCGCTCAGCGCCCCGGCCTTGCCGAAGATGCGGGCGAAGCCGCCGCTGTTCGCATAGGAGCTCGCGAGCATCGCGGCCACCGCCCAGACGCCGGAGCCGAAGACGACGCGCTCGGCGACGCCCGAGCCCTCGGCGTGGAGCGCGACGCGGTTGGCCACCGCGCAGAGCCAGCGCGTGGGCTCCTTCATCCGCAGCTCGTCCCACGCCTTGGCCCAGTCGGGGACGTCGTCGTTCGACGCGCGCTCGAGCGCCTCGAACGCGTCCGGCAGCCCCTCCGGGTGCTCGGCCCCGAACAGGGTCGGCGCGACCCCGACCACCACCGGGATGAGCTCCTGCTCGGCGAAGCTCGCGAGCTCCTCGAGTGGCTCGATCGCGTCGATCTGG
>JAUHXR010000229.1 GCA_030426845.1 Polyangia bacterium
AGCGGATCGCGGCACGTCGGCTCCTCGGGCACGATCGCGCCGCCGACCTCGTCGCTCGCGACGCACGAGCCGCAGACGGCGCCAGGGGTGAAGGTGCCGCCCGCGAAGGTCTCGCACCCGTTCTGGGCCGCGCCGCACGCCGCCGCGTCGCCGCCGTTGACGATCACGTAGCCGTCGGCAGCGAGATCACCGACCACGCAGCGCCCGATCTCGTCGTCGAGCGCGCAGGCCTCGCCGACGAGGAGCGCCCCGCGGACGCCGGGCAGCGCGCGCGCACAGGCCCGACCGGCCGAGGCCTCGTCCCACCCCGCGCCCCGGAACTCGCGGCACTCCGGCGTGCCCGCGAACGGGTTCTCGTAGTCGCAGCGCGCGACGAAGCCGGGGTCTGCGGCCCCGGCGTCCGGGCCTCCCGCGTCGTCGGCGGTCGGAGGCGCGTCGTCACATCCCGCGAGGGCGAGCGCGGCGAAGGAGGCGGCGAGGTGGAGAAGCGTGCGCGGCATCTGTCGCTCCTAGCGCGGTGCCGCGTCGCGTCCAGGTCCTTTTGGCTGTTTTGTGGCGACGCTACACCCGTCTGCGCGACACAAACGACCATTTCGACCACACACGCGGTCAAGAGCTCGGACCGTCCCCGGGGACGGCCCGAGCTTCTCGAGCTTGTTGAGGCGAGCTCGCTGGGGCGAGCTTGTTGGGACGGCACGCGCCGGCCGACGAGCCACGGGGGCGACGAGCGCGGGGCGAGCCGCTCCGGGGTTCGGCTCAGGCGGGGTCGCGGAAGAGGCGGCCGCGCTCGGTGACGAGGACGATGCCGAGGCAGGTCAGGCCGAGCACGGCGTAGCCGCCGAGGAGCGGGAGGGTCGTGCCGTTGTAGAGCCAGCCGATCGAGCCGCCGATGAGACCCGAGACGGTGGTGGTCGCGAAGCCGTAGGCGGCCGAAGCGGTGCCCGCGATCTTGCCGAGGGGCTCCATCGCGAGGGCGTTGAAGTTGGCGCCGATCAGGCCGAAGAGCGCGAAGATGAGCGCGAACATCGGGAAGAACACCGCCAGCTCGGGGCCGCGCCACGCCATCAGGCCGAGCAGGACGAGCGACAGCCCGGTGAAGCCGACGAGCGCGCCGTGGCTGAGGCGCCGCATGCCGAAGCGGCGGACGAGGCGCGAGTTGAGGAAGTTCGCGCCCGAGAGCGCGACCGCGATGCCCGCGAACCAGAAGACGAAGGTCTCGCCCTGGTCGAACACCTCGCGGAAGATCTGCTCGGAGGAGGAGATGAACGCGAAGAGCGCGGCGAAGACGACCCCGCTCGCGAGCATGTAGCCGCGCGTGGTGCGGTTCTTCAGGACCGCGAGGTAGGCCGAGAACGTGCGGTTGAGGGCGAGGCCTTCGCGGCGCTCGTCGGGCAGGCTCTCGCGCAGGCGCACGAACGTCCAGCCGAGGAGCGCCGCGCCGACGAGCGCGAGGAGGACGAAGATGGCCTCCCACGGCGCCACGGTGAGGACGGCCTGGCCGAGCATCGGCGCGGTGATCGGGATGACCATGAAGACCGTCATCACGAGCGACATGATCCGCGCCATCGAGTCGCCCGCGTAGCGGTCGCGGACGATCGCCACCGCGACGACGCGGCAGCCGGCCGCGAAGACACCCTGGACGAAGCGCGCGGCGAGGAGGGCGGGGAAGCTCGCGACCACCACCGAGAGCGCGCCGGTGACGGCGTAGCCGAGCAGCGCAGCGAAGACGATGGGGCGCCGCCCGAACCGATCGGAGAGCGGGCCCCACGCGAGCTGCGGCGCGCCGAAGCCGAGGATGTAGGCGGTGATGATGAACTGCTGGTCGTTCGCGTTCTGAACCCCGAGGTCGCGCGCGATGAGGCCGAGCGCGGGCAGCATCACGTCGATCGCGAGCGCGTTGAGCGCCATGAGCGAGGCGACCATCGCGACCAGCTCGGCGGACGAGAGCGCGCGCGGCGCGGCGGCCGGGACACGAACGACGGGGGGCGGAGCGCTCACGGTGGGTCTCTGTACCTACGTCGCCACGAGGCAAGCGGCCAATCGGGGGTTGGGTGGGGATCCGGCCCGCCACGTCGCGGATGGCCGATAGCGCACTAACGGCAGCGGGCTGACGGCGCACACCCCCCTCAGCGCGTCTCCGTGGGCCCGCGGGGTGGCACGCGCGTTGCGCGAGGCGGCGCTCATGCGACAGGCGCGCTTCGGGCATCCGCTCCTCGGGCTCCTCACGATCCTCGCGCTCGGCTGTGGAGGCGAGGCGGCGCCGGACGCGGGCCCGCCCGACGCGGGCGCGCAGGACGCCGGCGCGCCCCCCTGCGAGGGCGGCTTCCTCGCCTCGTGGGCCGAGGCCCCGGCCATGCCGGCCGCGTTCGAGTCGCACGCGAGCGTGGCCCACGACGGCCGCGTCTACGTGATCGGCGGCTGGAACGAGGCGGGCGGAGCGCGCACCGAGGTCTACGTCTACGACGGCGCGTGGCGCGCGACGAGCTCCCTACCCGCCCCGCTCCAGCACCACAGCGCGGCGGTCCACGCGGGCCACGTGTTCGTGTTCGGTGGCGACGACGGCTTCGGCGGGCAGGTCTCGAGCACGATCTACCACGCCCCGATCGAGGCCGACGGCGGGCTCGGCGCGTGGACCGTCGCGGCGAGCATGGAGCCGCGATCGCTGCACGCGGCCGCGTCGCTCGGCGACCGCGTGTACCTGATCGGCGGGATCGCGAGCTTCGGCGCAGGCACCCCCGAGGTGATCGACTCGATCGTGTCGGCGCGCATCGACGAGGCTGGCGCGATCGGCGCGATCGAGCCGGCCGGGGCCTTGCCGGCGCCGCTCGCCTGGCACGCCGCGGCCGCGATCGACGGGCGGGTCTACGTGGTCGGCGGCCTGCGCAGCTTCGCGACCGGCCAGCTCTCGGGGGCGATCCTCGCGGCCGAGGTGGCAGGCGACGCGCTCGGCGCGTTCACCGAGGTGAGCCAGACCACCCCCCGTATGCGGCTCGGTGCGCTCGCGCTCGACGGCGCGCTCGTGATCGTCGGCGGCCTGACCGCGGGCGGGCCCGCGACCGACGTCACGAGCGCGCGGCCGGACGCCCAGGGTCAGCTCGTCGACGGAGACTTCCATGCGGATCTGCCCGAGGGCCGCTACGGCCATGGCGTCGTGGCGCGCAACGGCGAGGCGCTCGTGACGGGCGGCTTCTACGCCGCGATGGGGTTCGACACGCGCGACGTCGCCTGGACCGCGCCGGCCTGCCCGCGCTGACCCGAGGGCGCGGCCGACGCGGGATTGCGGGGCGCGCGGCTTCGGGGCAAACCCGGGGCATGCGGGGATTCGCGCGGGTCAGCGTGGCGGTGCCGGTCGTCCGGGTGGCGGACTTCGACTCGAACCTCGAGCACACGCTCGCGCTGCTCCAGCAGGCCCACGACGCGCGCCACGCGGTCGTGGTGTTCCCGGAGCTCGGGCTGTGCGGCTACACCGTGCGCGACCTGCTCCTCGACCGGCACCTCCTCGAGTCGTGCGAGGAGGCGCTCGGCCGGCTCCTCGAGGCGAGCGCGGAGCTCGACCCGATGGCGGTGGTCGGCATGCCGGTGCGCACGCCGAGGGGCATCTACAATTGCGCGGTCGCGATCCAGCGGGGCGCGCTGCTCGGGGTCGTGCCCAAGGCGTACCTGCCGACCTACCGCGAGTTCGAGGAGGCCCGCTGGTTCCGCCCGGGCACCGAGGTCGCGCCGGGGTCCACCGTGCGGCTCGCGGGCGAGGTCGCCCCGTTCGGCCTCGACCTCCTCTTCGAGGCGGAGGAGGACCCGGACCTCGTGGTCGGGCTCGAGGTCTGTGAGGACTACTGGGTCCAGGTGCCGCCGAGCGTCTACCAGGTGAGCGCCGGCGCGACGGTGATCGCCAACCTGAGCGCGTCGAATTTCACCGTCGGCAAGGCCGAGCTGCGGCGCCTGCTCGCGCGCTCCGCGTCGGACCGGGGCAAGTGCGCCTACCTCTACGTCGCGGCCGGCCCGGGCGAGTCGAGCACCGACCTCGCCTTCGACGCGGACGCCTTCGTCTGCGAGAACGGCCGGCTCCTCGTCGAGTCGACGCGCTTCCTCCGCGAGGACCAGCTCGTCGCGGTGGACGTCGACCTCGAGGGACTCACCCGCGAGCGGGTGAGCACCAACACCTTCGGCGACTGCAGCCGGCACAACGCGCGACCGTTCCGCCGGGTGCCGTTCGGGGCCGTGCCGCACGAGGGCGCGCTCGAGCGCGAGGTCCCCGCCCACCCGTTCCTGCCGAGCGACCCCGCGACGCTCGCCACGCGGTGCTGGGAGATCTTCGAGATCCAGACGAACGCGCTCGCCACCCGGATGCGCGCGATCGGCGCGCCCAAGCTCGTCCTCGGGCTGAGCGGTGGCCTCGACTCGACGATGGCCGCGCTCGTCTGCGCGACCGCGCTCGATCTCCTCGGCCGCCCGCGCGAGGACCTCCTCTGCGTGACGATGCCCGGCCTCGGAACGACCGCGGGCACCAAGAGCAACGCGGCGATCCTCGCCGAGACGCTGGGCGCGCGCTTCCTCGACATCGGGGTGAGCGAGGCGAGCCACCTCGTGCTGAAACAGGTCGCGCACCCGGCCGCGGACGGCACCGACGACGTCGACGCGCTCCTCGCGCGGCTGAGGGAGCAGCCCGCGCTCGGCGACCCGACCCTCGAGAACGTGCAGGCGCGGCTGCGGACCCTCGTCCTGATGACGCTCGCCAACCAGGAGCGCGGGCTCGTCGTGGGCACCGGGGACCTCTCCGAGAAGGCGCTCGGCTGGTCGACCTACGCGGGCGACCACATCGCGATGTACGACGTGAACGCGGGCGTCCCCAAGACGCTCATCCGCTTCGTCATCCGCTGGGTCGCCAACGAGCGGGCGCCGACCTGGTCGGGCGATCCCGCGCGGCTCCGCGAGGTGCTCTTCGCGATCCTCGACACCCCGATCAGCCCCGAGCTGCTGCCCGCCGACGAGGAGGGCCAGATCGCGCAGCTCACCGAGGACACCATCGGGCCCTACGAGCTGCACGACTTCTTCCTCTATCACCTGGTGCGCACCGGCGCGCGGCCCGGCCGCATCCTGGACCTCGCACGGCACGCCTTCGGGCCGCAATACGACGTGCCGACGTTGAAGCGTTGGCTGACGCTGTTCTACCGCCGCTTCTTCCACCACCAGTTCAAGCGCAGCTGCACCGCGGACGCGCCGAAGGTCGGCATGGTCGCGCTCTCGCCGCGGGGCGACTGGCGGATGCCGTCGGACGCGGTCGTCCGCTCCTGGATCGACGCGGTCGAGGCGTACGAGGCCTGAGGGCTCGCGGGCCGATCGCTCAGCGGAGGCGCGCGCGGATGCTCTCGCCGATCGAGCCGTCGATCTCGGCCATCGCTCGCTCGAGCGGGGCCTCCGACCAGAGGGGCGGCCGGCGCGCGGAGGCGGACTCGCTCGCGCCGTCGCGCGGCAGGACCACGGTGGCCGCGCGCGTCGGCTGGACGCTGTAGCCCACGAAGGCGCAGCCGAGCGCGACCAGGGTCGCGGCGCCGAGCGCGAGGGCCCAGACCCAGGCCGAGAGGCGGCGCCGCGCGGGGGCGCCGTCCGACGCGAGCATCCGCGATCGGTCGTGCTGACGGCGCCGCGAGAGCCGCTCGCGCGAGCGGCGGATGGACTCCTCGAGGTCGACCTCGCTGGCGTCGGTCGCGCTCAGATCGGCGAGCGGGTTGTGGGGCCGCACCACGACCGGGGTGGCGTCGCGGCCGACGTACACCCGGGTGGGCACGTCCAGGGCGTCCCCGAAGAGGGGGAACATCGGCGTCGGCTCGCGCATGGGTCCAGCCGTCGACGTAGCAGCGCTCGTGCCACCGCGCGGGAGCGACGCCTCGGCGACTCAGGAGCGCAGATCGGGGAGCCCGGAGCGCGCCGCGCGCTGCGCGGAGCGTCGCTCGCTCGACATGGAGCCGCGGGAGCCGGCCGGGCTCAGTGGGAGCCGGCGAAGTTCTGGGTCCAGTAGTGACCCTGCTCCGACGGATCGACGAGCGCGTAGCCGACGCCGAGCACGTGGTAGCTCGGGTTCATGATGTTCGCGCAGTGGCCGGGGCTGTTCATCCAGCCGTCCATCGCGGCCTCGGGGGTCGGGTAGCCCGCGGCGATGTTCTCGCCCCAGGGCTGGGCGCCGGTGAAGCCGACGTTGTTGATGCGGTCGCCGACCGTGCGGCCGTCCGGGCTGTCGTGGGAGAAGAAGCCCATCTCGCCCATCTCGGTGCTGTGGCCGCGGGCCGCGAGCTGGATGACCGCGTCCATCTCGAGCGGGCCGGCCGGGCCGAAGGTGCCCTCGGGCCCGCAGTCCGCGCCGCGCGCGCGCGCCTCGTTGGTGAGGCGCAGGACCTCCCACTCGAACGACTCCCAGCCCTCGGGCCAGTCGCCGTGGCCGACGCACTCGGCGCTGAAGCACTCGTCGTCGTCGCAGTCCGCCGCGCCGTCGCCGTCGTTGTCGAGGCCGTCGCCGCAGATCTCGGCCGGCGAGACGTGCACCACGACGTCGCCGTCCTCGAACTGGCTCGTGGCGTCGACCACGATGAGCACGCGCTGGCAGGCCTGGAGCTCGACCTGGAGCATCGACTGCTGGCTGCCCATGCCCATGTTGTCGTTGCACGCCATCACGTCGCCCGCGCACTGCTCGCGCACCGTGAGGAGCGTGTCGAAGTCGGAGCCGATCGTGTCGATCGTGTAGGGGCCGGTCTGAGGCACCACGAACTCGAACGCGATGTCGCTGGCCCGCGAGCCGCCCATCCGGTTGCAGCTCGCGCCCGCGAAGCTGTCGTCGCCGCCGATCGTCGTGCCCGTCAGGGTGAACGAGGTGCCCGTCTCGGTGACCGGCACGACCGGGCAGAGGACGGGCGCGTCCAGCATGCAGGACTCGGGGTCGATCGGACCGGAGCCCCCGTTGTCACAGGCCGTCAGGGAGAGCGCGAACGCGAGCGCGACCAACCGCGAGCGGGTCATGGGCGGCATCCTAGCACCGGACGGGTCAGTGGTCCGCCGGGCCCCAGAGGGCCTCGAGCCGGCGGTCGCGGCCGCAGCCGAGCCGGTAGGTCCGGTAGCGGACGGGGTGGGTGCGGTAGTAGTCCTGATGGTAGTCCTCGGCGATCCAGAACGGGCCGGCGTCGGTGATCTCGGTGACGATCGCGCGCCCCAGCGTCTCCGCGGCGGCCGCCTTCGAGGCCTCGGCGAGGCGGCGCTCCTCGTCGCTCGCGACGAAGACACCCGTCCGGTACTGGGTGCCGTGGTCGCAGAACTGTCCGTCGCGCTGCGTCGGGTCGACGTTGCGCCAGAACACCTCGAGCAGGCGCTCGTAGGAGATGACGTCGGGGCGGTAGACGATCCGGACGGCCTCGGCGTGGCCGGTGCGCCCGGACGAGACCTCCTCGTAGCTCGGGCCCGCGACCTCGCCGCCGGTGTAGCCGCTGGTCACCGAGAGGACGCCCTCGAGCTCCTCGAAGGGGTGCTCCATGCACCAGAAGCAGCCGCCGGCGAAGATCGCGGCGGCCTCGCCCTCGGCGACCGGCGAGGCCGCCGCGGTCGCGCCGCCGGCGGGGGGCTCGGGCTGGGCCTCGGCCCGCGGCGCGGGAGGGTCGCCCGCGCGCTGGGCGGGAGGGTCGGAGGGCTCGCTCACCGAGGAGCACGCGAGGAGGCTCAGAGCGAACAGGGTGGCGACGGAGGCTGCGAGGGCGCGCGGACGGTAGGGGTGAGGCACGGCGAGGGTACGGGGCGCCGCCCCCCCGCGTTACGTCAGGCGCCGTCGTCCGCGGTGGCCGCGGCGCCCTGCTGGCTGCGTCGCCGGCTGCGCTGCTGCTGACGGCGCTCTCGACGGGCCCTCGCCCTCGCCCGCCGTTGCCGCTCGCGCGCCGCCCGCCGCCGAGCCGCTCGCGCGCGCTGCCGCGCCCTCGCCTGCCGCTGCCGCGACCGCATCCGGCGGATCCCCGTCGTCGGGGGCGCTGGCTCGCCGTCGTACCAGTCGTGGTAGGGCGGCTCGTCGATGCACTGCGGCCGGTCATCGACCGGGCAGTAGATGCGCACGTGGAAGTGGCTGCGGTGGGAGTGGCTGCCCGCGTGCGGCTCGGTCACGAGCGCGATGCGCGCCATCAGCTCGGCCGGCGCGCCCTGTCGCTCGCCCTCCGCGAGCACCCGGCGGCGGATGTCGGGGGCGATCAGGACGTACTGCACCCGGGCGACCGGGTCCTGCACGAGCGCGCTGAGGAGCGCGAAGTTGCGCGGCGCGTCGAAGCAGTAGCGGTCGTCGCGGACGCGGCCGCAGCCGTCGCGCCGCAGCCCGACGAACTGCGGTGCCTGGGTGGTCTGGCCGTCGGCGTCGAGGAGGTAGAAGCCGATGTCCGCGTCGCGCCCGCTCCGGTGCGAGCGGTGCGGCGAGAGCCGGCCGCCACGCGGCGCGGACAGGTCGCCGACGACGAGCTTCGGGCCGGGCGCGGCGCGCGCGACGGAGACCGCGGCCCGGGTGATCAGGCCGACCAGCTCCCCGGTGCCGAACTGGGCGTTGCGCCGGCTGTGGCGGACGAAGAGGTGGTCGGTCTCCTCGAGCTGGACCGCGTCACGGAGCCGGCCGCGGTCGGGCACGCCGATCGAGCGGCTCGGCGATCCCGGCTCCTCCGCGGGCGCCTCGGCCTCCGCGTCGCGCGCTCCCTCGGGCGCGGCCTCGGCGCCGGGCTGGGCGAGCGCCGGCGCGGCCAGCAGCCACGCCAGCGCCCCGAGCGCGCTGGACCACCGGGACATCGGCGAAAGTGTCACCCGATCGGGGCGGGATCTCCAGCCGGCGCCCCTCGCGGCTCGACAGCCGGCTCTCGGGGCGCTTTCGTTGGACGGTGCGCCTGTCGATTCTCGGCCTCGGCCTGCTCCTCGCCTGCGGGTGCGACACGATCCACGTCGGCGAGCCGGCCCCTACCCACGGGGAGCCCGGGAGCCCGGCGCCTGCGCCGGTGGAGGCGCCGGGGGACGCGCCCTGCGAGGCGTTGAGCCGCGCGCGCTGCCTCGCCTCGCTCGTGTGCACGCTCGAGGCGCCGGCGGGCCAGGACCACGACCGCTACCGCTGCCGCGAGGCCCGCGGGAACTGCGAGGTCGGCCTCACCCAGACCGCCGCCGACCGCTCGCGCTGCGAGGACCGCGACGGCTGCACCTGGGGCGAGGCGGCCTGCTACTGCGCGTGCCGGGGCGCGGGTCGGACGGCGGTGCCGGACGGTCCGGAGGCCGAGGACTGCGACTGCGAGTGCGCCGGGGGGCCTCCGGCCGGCTGCCGCCCGCGCTGAGGCCCGCGGTCGCGCGGGGAGCGACTCACGCCGCGGCGGGCAGGAGGCTGCTGTGCGCGAGGGTGATGTCGCCGCCGAGGGCGCTCGCGCGGCCGAACGCGCGGTTGGCCTCGACGAGGGCGGCGTCGGGCGAGCCCGCTTCGAGGCCCGCGACGCCGATGCTCAGGCGTACGCCGGCCCGACGCGCCTCGTCGCGGAGCGACTCCGACCAGAGGACCGCGTCGAGCTCGCCGCCGCGGTGGCAGACGAGGAGGCTGCGGGACTGCCACAGGGCCGAGGGGAGGCGGCGCTCGAGCCAGCGCATGCCGCGCAGGGTCTCGGCGCCGAGGATCACGAGGGTCATGGGCTCTTCCATGCGCGCCGGTAGATCAGGATCCGGGCCAACCGCGTTCGCCTCGGCTTGCCCGCCGGTTGCCCCCATTCGACGTGTCGCGGTGTCAGCCCCCGAACGGCACGAACGACACTCCGTCAGAGATCCACGCGTCAGAGATCCACGCGTCAGGGATTCACGCGTCAGAGATCCACGACAGGGAGCCGGACCCGCGCCTTGTCGGCCTGCTCACGCGGCGCGTTCTCGAGCCGGAGCACGCCCCGAGGGCAGACGTGGGCGCACATCCCGCAGCCCACGCAGGCCGCGCGGGTGAAGGACTGGTTGGACTGGGCGTAGCTGCGCACGTCGATCCCCATCTCGCAGTAGGTCGTGCAGTTCCCGCAGCTGATGCACATGTCCTTCTTCACCGCGATCCGGAAGCGCCCGAGCTTCTGGAAGAGGCCGAGCATCGCGGCCATCGGGCAGAAGTTGCGGCACCAGAGGCGCGGGCCGAACAGCGGGTAGAAGCCCACCCCGACAACGCCCGCGAGGATCGCGCCCACGACGAGCCCGTAGAGCTGCTTGACCGACCACCACTGACCGCCCGCGACGAGCCAGTGGAAGGTCCCCGTCGCGCCGTCGGTCGCGGCGTCGAGGACGAGGAGGAACGTGGTCAGCACCGCGACGAACATCACGGTGTGGACGCTGACCTTCTCGAAGCGCCACGACCGGGTGCTGCTCGCGGTGAGGTGGCGCCACGGGTCGCCGAAGGTGTTGGCGAGGCCGCCGCAGCCGCAGACCCAGGAGCAGTACCAGCGCTTGCCGTAGCGGTAGGCGAGCAGCGGCGCGACGAGGAGCGAGCCGACGATGAAGTAGAGCGCGAGGTAGACGGGCAGGCTCGAGAGCGTGCTCGGCCAGAGCTTGTCGTAGCTGAGCGGCCAGAAGTACGAGAGGTACGCCTCGGGGCCGCCGAAGAGCGGCATGATCAGCGGCAGGAGGAACGCGAGCGCGACCTGCACGCCGACGTTCACCGCGATGCGCACCCGGTTGTAGCGGCTGTTGCCGTGGTGGCGGAGGTAGTAGGCCGCGCCACCGACCATCGCGACGGAGTAGAGCGCGCCGTAGAGCAGCCACTTGCTCCGCAGCCCCAGCGCGACCGCGGCGGGGGTGAGCCACTCGGTCCAGTAGAGGACGACGTAGAAGCCGGTGAGCAGCGCGGCGACCACGTAGGCGAGCGCTCCGCGGCTGCGCCACGGCTCGCGGAAGGTGCGCATGAGCCCGTTCTGGCCTTGCTGGTCCATCGCTCACACCACCATGGCGGGCATCCCGCCGTCGATCACCGTCGGCGCCGGTCCGTCGAGCTCGACGCCCCGCGCCGGCACCTCGAGCGGCGGGACGAGCTCGGTGTCGAAGCTCGCCTCGGTGAGGTGCGCGAGGACGTAGTCGAGCGAGCGGTGCTCCTCGATCCAGCGGACCAGGACCTCGTGATCCCAGCGCCGGCCGAGGAGGTTGAAGCCGACCACGCGCTCGCCGCTCAGGACGATCCGCGTGGTGCTCCGGACCGCGCCGCGCTCCTCGTAGAACCAGTTGCGCTCGTCCGGCACGCCCACGCTGACCAGGCCTGCGGTCGTGTACTCGACGTCCATGAGCTTTGCCGAGTTGTACCAGACCCCGCGCGCGTAGAGGGCGGTGTCGCCGCAGAGCCGCCGGCCCGCGACGCGGCCTTGATCGCGCGCCGTGTACCAGAGCTGCTCGGGCCGCCGGACGCCGTCGTACCAGGGGACCGAGGCGCAGTCGCCGGCCGCGAAGACCCCGTCCACGCTCGAGGTGAGGCCCTCGTCAACCTCCACCCCGCCGCGGGCATCGAGCTTTACCGGCTGGCCACCGCTCCGGTACGGCTCGCCGCGATCCGCGCGGAGCCAGTCGGTGTTGGGGACGACGCCGATCGCGACCACGCAGAGATCGCAGTCGACCTCGCCCCGATCCGTGCGGACGCGCTGCAACCGATCGTCGCCGACGAGCGCCTCGACGTTCTCGCCGAGCCGGACGTCGACCCCGTGCTCGCCCATGCGCTCGGCGATCCACGCGGACTCGCGCGGATCGAGGGCCATCGGCCAGAACCAGTCCTCGCGGATGAAGAAGGTCGGGCGCAGGCCGGCCGCGACCAGGACCTCGACCGCCTCGATGCCGATGAGGCCGCCGCCGATCACCGCGGGCGCGCGCGCGCCGCCCCGGGCCGCGACGGGGCGCGGGCGGTAGGGCGAGTCGTCGGCGGTGGCCGACAGGTGGGCGTCCGGTCGCGGGGGCGGGCCGCCGCGCGACGGGCCGCCGTGCACCTCCGCCTCGAGCCAGGCCAGGTCCTGGTGCGTCACGAAGTGGCCGACCCCGCGCAGGTCCGCGCCCGGCCAGGGACCCGGGCGCGGCCGGCTCCCCGCCGCGATCAGGAGCCGGTCGTAGGGCAGCGGCGCGAGCCCGCCCGCGAGGAAGACCCGGCGCGCGGCCGTGTCGAGCCCGACCGCGCGCGCGCGCACCCGCTCGAACCCCATGCGCGCGTAGAGGTCGCGCTCGTGCGGCTCGATGCAGGCGTGGCTGAGCTGGCCGGTGTGCACCCACATCAACGCGGTGCGCGAGAAGAAGTGATCCGACTCCTCGCTCACGATCGTGACCGACCACGTCGGCTCGCGGTTGCGCACCGTGATCGCGGCCTCGATGCCGGCGACTCCGTTGCCAATGATGACGACGCGCATCCGATGGACCCTACGGCGACGCCCGCCGGGCGTTACGTGAGACCGAGCCGGTCGAGCAGGTCGAAGCCGACCGCGTAGTACCAGGCCGCGATCACGCCGCACATCGCGACCGCGCGCACCAAGAGCCCGACCGCCGAGGTGAGCGGGCCCTCGAGCCGGAGCTGGGGCGGGCGCTCGAGCCAGCTCGACAGGCGCGCGACCCGGAGCGCGCGAGCGCGCGGGACGGCCTCGCGGTAGCCCACCTCCTCGTCGACCGCCCGCTCCTCGACGCGGAGGGTGAGGCAAGCGTGGGTGTGCCCCTCGGCCCGGGCGCGGTCGAGCTGGGGCCTGGCCTCTTCGCCGAGCTCGAGCGGGGGCGCCGCGCGCTCGGAGAGGCCGTCGACGGCCAGGCCGTCGGAGGTGACGTGCGCGAGCACCCAGCCGCGGCCCTTGGCCAGGACGTCGGCCACGCTGCCGATCGGCGGGAGCTGCGGGCGCTGGAAGCGCTCCACCACGACCTTGGGGAGGAGCCGCAGGCAGATGCCGAAGCCCCGCCCGCCGACCGAGATCATCCCGCCCGCGTAGAGCACGCCGAGCGCGGCCTGCCCGATCGCGACGATCCCCACCGCGAGCTGACCGATCGCGATGACGCCGCGCGCGACCTGACCGATCGCGACGACCCCGAGCGAGAGCTGGCCGAACGCGAAGATCCCGACCGCCACCTGACCGACGGCGAAGACGCCCGGCTCCGACGGATCGGTCGAGAAGAGGCGCATCGCCGAGAATGTACCAGCCGGTCGGGCGGCGACCCAGCGGCCGGCCTCCTCAGCAGCAGTCGATCCGGTCGCGGACCTCCTCGAGCGCGCGCCGCAGGTCGCCGACCGCCTCGATCGTGCGGGCGCGACGCTCGGCCGGGATCCGCGACAGGACGAGCTGGACCGACTCCTCGGTCACTCGCTCGAGCCGCTGCGCCTCGGCCCTCCCCTCGCGCGTGAGCGCGACGCGCCAGCGCCGGCCGTCGTCGGGATCGGGGAGGCGCTCGACCCAGCCGCGGGCCGACAGCCCGTCGAGCAGCCGCGTCATCGCGCCCTTGGTGACCCGCGACTCGCGCGCGAGCGACGACACGTCCCAGTCGCCCTCGAGCAAGGTCTGCAGCGCGACGCACTGCGCGACCGTCACGGTGCCGCAGCAGACCTGCTCGCGCTCGAGCGACCCGAAGAGCCGGCAGAACGCGACGACGTCTCTGGCGATCGTCTTCACGGCTTGCGCGCGGTGATGGTGGAGCTGAAGACCGTCGAGGCGATCTCCATCATCCGGGCCGGGCCGAGCGCGTCGACCGCGGCCTGCATGAGCGGGTCGAGGCTGGACGGGTCGAACAGGCAGGCGGCCGGGCGATGCGCGATCTGGACGTCGACGAAGCCCGCGTCGGCGAGGTAGGCGCGGTACTCCGCCTCGGTCGCGGCCCCGGCCACGCAGGCCGCGCGGGCCTCGACGCTCTGGGCGACGTCGTCCGGCAGCGGCTCGGAGAGCACGATGTCGCTCACCGCCAGCCGGCCGCCCGGCTTGAGCACGCGGAACGCCTCGCGGATCGCGGCGGGCTTGTCCGGGCTCAGGTTGATGACGCAATTGGAGATGACGACGTCCGCCGTCTCGCTCACCACCGGGAGCCGCTCGATGATCCCCTCGCGGAACTCGACCGAGCCGGCGTAACCCGCCTTCACCGCGTTCTCACGCGCCCGCGCGAGCATCTCGGGCGTCATGTCGACCCCGATGAAGCGCCCGTGGGGCCCGATCCGCTCGGCCGCGAGCAGCGCGTCGAAGCCCGCCCCCGAGCCGAGGTCGATCACCACCTCGCCCGGCGCGAGCGCGGCGATCGCCGAGGGGTTTCCGCAGCCGAGCCCGAGGTTGCCGTCGGCCGCCGGGCCGCTCAGGTCCTTCTCGCAGTAGCCAACCCGCTGAGCCGCGGGGCCCGCGTCCCCCTTGAGGTCCGCCACGCCCGCGTACTGCTGCCGCACCAGATCCCGGATCTCGTTCGCTTCCATCGCCGCCTCCGTCACGCTCATTGGTTGAGTCACGCAACCAATTAGTTGCACCGCTCAACCATCGCGTCAAGAGCTCGCCGGCCGCAGCGCGGTCTCGGCGATCCGGTCTCGGCGATCCGGTCTCGGCGATCCGGTCTCGGCGATCCGGTCTCGGGGACCCGGTCTCGGCGATCCGGTCTCAGTGCCGGAGCGTGTAGACGAAGCTCGCGCGCGGCCCGCGATTGTACCGCTCCTGGATCGTCTCGTGCGGCACCACGTCGTCGCCGTCGACGAAGGGCTCGGCGAGCGCCTCGGCGGCCGCGCGGTCCCCCGTCGCCTTGATGTGCGCGACCGTCCGCATGAGCTCCACGACCGCCTCGTCGAAGCGCGCGAAGTCGATGGTGAACGCCCCCGTGTCCTCGCCGTTGGCCGCCCGCGCGTCCGCGTCCCACGTCAGCGCGCCGCGCTGCATCAGGAAGCCGACCTGCACCGCCGCGAGCTGGGAGTACGGCTTGCGCTGCCCGCTCGGGGTGACCATGCCGCGGGAGATGTGGCCGAGCGCCCAGACCATCGAGTCGAGCCAGACCTCCTCGATCTGCGCGCGGGTGAGGATCCCCTCCG